>NZ_JCBDGG010000005.1:0-132864 GCF_059833835.1 Vibrio sp. R15-SG3-ISO1B
GGTAACAGGGGTTCGACTCCCCTACGGGATACCACGGGTCGTTAGCTCAGTTGGTAGAGCAGTTGACTTTTAATCAATTGGTCGCAGGTTCGAATCCTGCACGACCCACCACTTTTCTCTTATGCGGCGTTAAGTTGCTCGTTGTGTATTTTTGTACACGGCCTTACAACTTGCCTTGCCTAAGAAAAAAGTAACCACATAATGTGGGCGATTAGCTCAGTTGGGAGAGCACCTGCCTTACAAGCAGGGGGTCACTGGTTCGAGCCCGGTATCGCCCACCATTCTCTAAATGTTTTTGGATAGAAATTCCAAACCACTTCAGTAATTCGTATGTGGTTGGTTTTTTTGACGCCGAAAGTCTTTAGAAAATGACCTTCTTCGGAAGAATCATGCTCTTTAACAATTTGGAAAGCTGACAAAACAACAATTTATTGTTGTTTGTAAAGTTCTCAAAGTATTCATATACATGAATACACAAAAACACATTCAAGTGTTCTTGGGTTTTGTCTTACTGTTTCAGTAAAACAAAACATATTTGAGTCCGGCAAAATCGAGTCTGCATCATGTTTAAATAATTGCAGACAACTTTGGTTGCTTAGTTTGTTTTCACTTTTCAAACTGAAAGTAAATGAGCCAATAAGACCCTTTGGGGTTGTATGGTTAAGTGACTAAGCGTACACGGTGGATGCCTTGGCAGTCAGAGGCGATGAAGGACGTATTAACTTGCGATAAGCCCAGATTAGGTAGTAAAAACCACTTGAGTCTGGGATTTCCGAATGGGGAAACCCACCTGCATAAGCAGGTATCGTTATGTGAATACATAGCATAACGAGGCGAACCGGGGGAACTGAAACATCTAAGTACCCCGAGGAAAAGAAATCAACCGAGATTCCGAAAGTAGCGGCGAGCGAAATTGGACTAGCCCTTAAGCTTTATATGCGTTAGACGAACGGTCTGGAAAGTCCGGCAATAAAGGGTGATAGCCCCGTAGTTGACAACGCACATTCAGTGAAATCGAGTAGGGCGGGACACGTGATATCCTGTCTGAATATGGGGGGACCATCCTCCAAGGCTAAATACTACTGACTGACCGATAGTGAACCAGTACCGTGAGGGAAAGGCGAAAAGAACCCCTGTGAGGGGAGTGAAATAGAACCTGAAACCGTGTACGTACAAGCAGTAGGAGCACCTTCGTGGTGTGACTGCGTACCTTTTGTATAATGGGTCAGCGACTTATATTCAGTGGCAAGGTTAACCATCTAGGGGAGCCGTAGGGAAACCGAGTCTTAACTGGGCGCTCAGTCTCTGGATATAGACCCGAAACCAGGTGATCTAGCCATGGGCAGGTTGAAGGTTGAGTAACATCAACTGGAGGACCGAACCGACTAATGTTGAAAAATTAGCGGATGACTTGTGGCTAGGGGTGAAAGGCCAATCAAACCTGGAGATAGCTGGTTCTCCCCGAAAGCTATTTAGGTAGCGCCTCGGACGAATACTACTGGGGGTAGAGCACTGTTAAGGCTAGGGGGTCATCCCGACTTACCAACCCTTTGCAAACTCCGAATACCAGTAAGTACTATCCGGGAGACACACGGCGGGTGCTAACGTCCGTCGTGGAGAGGGAAACAACCCAGACCGCCAGCTAAGGTCCCAAATTATTACTAAGTGGGAAACGATGTGGGAAGGCTTAGACAGCTAGGATGTTGGCTTAGAAGCAGCCATCATTTAAAGAAAGCGTAATAGCTCACTAGTCGAGTCGGCCTGCGCGGAAGATGTAACGGGGCTAAGTAATAAACCGAAGCTGCGGCAATACCTTTTAGGTATTGGGTAGGGGAGCGTTCTGTAAGCCGTTGAAGGTGTGTTGTAAAGCATGCTGGAGGTATCAGAAGTGCGAATGCTGACATGAGTAACGATAATGGGGGTGAAAAACCTCCACGCCGGAAGACCAAGGGTTCCTGTCCAACGTTAATCGGGGCAGGGTAAGTCGACCCCTAAGGCGAGGCCGAAAGGCGTAGTCGATGGGAAACGGGTTAATATTCCCGTACTTCAACTTATTGCGATGGGGGGACGGAGAAGGCTAGGTGGGCCTGGCGACGGTTGTCCAGGTTCAAGTGCGTAGGCTTGAGAGTTAGGTAAATCCGGCTCTCTTTAAGGCTGAGACACGATGTCGAGCGCCCAAGGGCGTGAAGTCATTGATGCCATGCTTCCAGGAAAAGCCTCTAAGCTTCAGATAAGTTGGAATCGTACCCCAAACCGACACAGGTGGTCGGGTAGAGAATACCAAGGCGCTTGAGAGAACTCGGGTGAAGGAACTAGGCAAAATGGTACCGTAACTTCGGGAGAAGGTACGCTCTTGACGGTGAAGTCCCTCGCGGATGGAGCTATTGAGAGTCGCAGATACCAGGTGGCTGCAACTGTTTATTAAAAACACAGCACTGTGCAAAATCGTAAGATGACGTATACGGTGTGACGCCTGCCCGGTGCCGGAAGGTTAATTGATGGGGTTAGACTTCGGTCGAAGCTCTTGATCGAAGCCCCGGTAAACGGCGGCCGTAACTATAACGGTCCTAAGGTAGCGAAATTCCTTGTCGGGTAAGTTCCGACCTGCACGAATGGCGTAATGATGGCCACGCTGTCTCCACCCGAGACTCAGTGAAATTGAAATCGCTGTGAAGATGCAGTGTACCCGCGGCTAGACGGAAAGACCCCGTGAACCTTTACTACAGCTTGGCACTGAACATTGAGCCTACATGTGTAGGATAGGTGGGAGGCTTTGAAGCAGGTACGCCAGTATCTGTGGAGCCGACCTTGAAATACCACCCTTGTATGTTTGATGTTCTAACTTAGCCCCGTTATCCGGGGTGAGGACAGTGCCTGGTGGGTAGTTTGACTGGGGCGGTCTCCTCCCAAAGAGTAACGGAGGAGCACGAAGGTGGGCTAATCACGGTTGGACATCGTGAGGTTAGTGCAATGGCATAAGCCCGCTTGACTGCGAGAATGACAATTCGAGCAGGTGCGAAAGCAGGTCATAGTGATCCGGTGGTTCTGAATGGAAGGGCCATCGCTCAACGGATAAAAGGTACTCCGGGGATAACAGGCTGATACCGCCCAAGAGTTCATATCGACGGCGGTGTTTGGCACCTCGATGTCGGCTCATCACATCCTGGGGCTGAAGTCGGTCCCAAGGGTATGGCTGTTCGCCATTTAAAGTGGTACGCGAGCTGGGTTTAGAACGTCGTGAGACAGTTCGGTCCCTATCTGCCGTGGGCGTTGGAAGATTGAAGGGGGCTGCTCCTAGTACGAGAGGACCGGAGTGGACGAACCTCTGGTGTTCGGGTTGTGTCGCCAGACGCATTGCCCGGTAGCTAAGTTCGGAATCGATAACCGCTGAAAGCATCTAAGCGGGAAGCGAGCCCTGAGATGAGTCTTCCCTGATACTTTAAGTATCCTTAAGGGTTGTTCGAGACTAGAACGTTGATAGGCAGGGTGTGTAAGCGCTGTGAGGCGTTGAGCTAACCTGTACTAATTGCCCGTGAGGCTTAACCATACAACACCCAAAGGGTTTTGATGGACTCAATAAAAGAACATTGAATGTGTAAGAACGTAAACAGCTTTCCGAATTATTAAGTTCTAGGAACTAGGGGCTAGGCACTAGGCACTAACTTCTAAGAACTTTAACAAAATTTGCTTGGCGACCATAGCGATTTGGACCCACCTGATTCCATGCCGAACTCAGAAGTGAAACGAATTAGCGCCGATGGTAGTGTGGGGTTTCCCCATGTGAGAGTAGGACATCGCCAGGCTTCAAATTATGGACACTTGCTTAGGCGAGTGATACCACTGCGGAGTGGTAGTTCAGTTGGTTAGAATACCGGCCTGTCACGCCGGGGGTCGCGGGTTCGAGTCCCGTCCACTCCGCCACTTATTAGAAAGCCTAGTCGAAAGACTGGGCTTTTTTACGTTTAACGCTCCCGAAAGTGCTGTGCACTTTTTCGCAGGCCGGAATGCCAGACCACGGAATGCTGGACCATCTACTCTCCCCTGCTCAGCCAGCAACTCGTATCCAGCTGTACTACTACAGGTAGAAAAGTAGGCTTCTTCGCATCAAAGCAATACAAATTGCCATCAACTCAGCGTTTTCAGCAGAGTCGAAGTCTCTAGTTTCTATGGGTCAGCTCCCGCTTTCTGAATGTCACCTTTGTACAGACAGTATAGATGTGAGAAGCCCTGCTATAGGCAGGCTTCTCAACAAATGGTTGCGGTCACTGGGCAACAACCACTTGGTTTCGTCCACCATTTTTGGCTTCATAGAGGGCAATATCGGCATTGGAGAGTAGGTCATCCACCGAGTCACTGCGTTTGAGTTCTGCGACGCCAAAGCTCATGGTGCAATCAAGATGAACACTACTGACGATAGGGTTCAGCGACACCTTTTGCCTCAATAGTTCTGCTTGTTGAATCGCTTCTTCCGCTGTGTGCTTGGGTAACAGTAGCATAAACTCATCACCGCCAAAACGTATTGCCAAAACCGAGTCTGGTAGAGAGTGCTGCATAAGCTTGGCGACTTTCTCAATGGTTTTGTCTCCCACCAGATGCCCTAGCTCATCGTTAATCTGTTTGAAGTTATCGATATCGGTCATTATCACGCTAAGGGGCAGATGTTCCTCTTTCGATTGACAAACTAGAGAAGGCAGTAACGAGTCCATCGCTCGTCGGTTATAGAGTCCTGTCAATGGATCCTTTTGTGACAACTGATGGATGGAGTCGAGCAATCTCGCATTGATGAGCCATAACATGCTCAGGCTAATGGCAACCATTAATATGATGCAGAATAGGTAGGTCAGGGCATGAATCAGTCCAGAACTCATATAACTGCTAATTGTAGGCCCCAGCGCGGTATAGACGAGGCGAAAAGCCATAAAACTGCCATAGCTGACAAATGGAATCACCATCATGAGAAGAGGAAACTTGGCATCGTCCTTCTCGCCCTTAAGCAGTGCCCAAGCCGCGAAAAAACAGGAGGCGCTGAGGTAGGCGCTTAAGATAAGAATACGGGCATTGATGGATGGCGTTACATAGGTAAAGAAAACAAACAGTAGACCTGCTAGCAGCAATGCCCCCTCTAGCCATCGCACTCCTTTACTGTGATAGGCGCGAATCGCGCAGATGCCTTTTACGGTAAAAAGAAAACCCAGCATGATGAGGGTATTGGCGAGCACTATGGTCAGCCACTCTGGCGCGGTTCCTCGAAAACCTAAAAACATCGGCCCTAAGCCAATCATAAAGATGCCAGCGGCCAGTCGGTTTAGTCCAAGAACTTGTTTCTGCGAGGTTTGATAAAAGAACAAGCCTGAAGAATAAATAAAGGAGAAGACGATAACCGTGAAGTTAAGTGTGCGAATGTCTAAAGAGAGGATTTCCATAATGTAGCCAAAGATGGGGGCGCCTATCGAAGAGTCATAGTAGACATTTTGCTTGGCGATAGCTGCAATCGGATGTCATTTATCCGATACAGGTAGAAAAATGCCAGCGTATTTCGCTGGCACTTATGCACTATGCTGCATCGATTAGGCTTGCTGTTCTGCCCGTTTGGCTTTCTCTATCATTGGGGTAATGGTAGAGCCTTGCACTAAGATGGAAAATACCACTACAGAGTAAGTCATAACCAGGATGATCTCTTTAACGTCAATCAGCTTATCTTGAATGACCCAAATGCCAGAGGGAATGGAGAGTGCCATGGCCAGCGCTAATCCACCTCTTAGGCCGCCCCAGGTAAGGATTTTGATGGACCAAGGGTTGTAGGTGCGATAGCGCTTAAACCCTACGTAAGAGAAAAACACGCTCAGATAACGCGAAAGCAAGACCAAAGGAACGGCGACCGCCATCATGATCCAGTCTTCTTGATGGAATTCAAACAGCAACATCGACATACCGATCAAAAGGAACAAGACCCCGTTAAGGAATTCATCGATCAGCTCCCAGAAATGGTCGAGGTGATCTTCACTCTCTTTTGAAAAGCCGATAAAGCGCGTCCAGTTACCGATCATGATTCCTGATACCACCATTGCTAACGGGCCCGACACATGCAAAATCTCGGCAAAGGCATAACCTGCAGTGGGAATGCCGATGGTCAGCAGCAGCTCCATAGAGTGATCGTCGGTCGCGCTGATCAGGTAGTGGAACAAGAGCCCTAAGGCAAAGCCATACACAATGCCACCTATCGCTTCTTGTGCGAACAGCAAGGCGACGCTGCCTAGTGTTGGCGTGTCGTGACCAAAAGCGATAGTGTAAAGAGTGACGAAAATGACCAAGCCAAAGCCGTCATTAAAAAGGGACTCTCCCTCAATTTGGGTCGAGATACGTTTGGGGGCATCGAGCTTTTTGACAATCGCTAACACGGCAATCGGGTCCGTCGGAGAGATCAGTGCCCCGAAGAGTAAGCAGTACACCAGATCAAACGGAATGTGCAGCCATTGGCAAAAAGCATAAAGACCAAATCCGATGAAGAACGTCGAAAACAGCGTGGCGCCCAAGGCTAAGACAGTGATCTCCCATTTTTGATCTTTAAGGTTGGGCAGTTTGATACCCAATCCGCCAGCGAAGAGGAGAAAGCCGAGAATCCCCTTCAACAAAAAATCTTCGAAGTTGATGCTGGCGACCGTCTTTGACGCAATGTCTGTCAGTTGGAACCAATCATTTTGGCCTGCAACCAAAATGAGTAACGACAGCACCATAGAGCCCGCTGTGATGGCGATGGTGGTCTGCATTTTACCTATCTTGCTGTTTACAAAGGCAATCAGCATTGCCGCAGCCGATAAAAAGCAGAGTGTGTAGTAGACTGACATGAGCGTTCCAGTATGTAACAAATTATGAACAAGAATTTTGTTACTGACTTGTTCAAATAGCAAATGATTTTTACCCGTGGTGTGAGACGTATTTTTACCGTTTAGACGTCTAGACTCCTTTTTGATCTGTGATAGGATGGGGAAATAACGAAAGGAATGAGGCAGTACTGTGGGAAGTAATGTAAGGCAGCAAATCGAAGCGCAATTGCAACAACGAATAC
The DNA here is from genome assembly GCF_059833835.1 of Vibrio sp. R15-SG3-ISO1B. NCBI lineage: Bacteria > Pseudomonadati > Pseudomonadota > Gammaproteobacteria > Vibrionales > Vibrionaceae > Vibrio > Vibrio sp. R15-SG3-ISO1B. Next base: position 7,067 of record NZ_JCBDGG010000005.1, read on the forward strand.
TTTTGATCGATGGTGGTATGGGCACCATGATCCAAGGTTACAAGCTCGAAGAGCAAGATTATCGTGGTACGCGTTTCGCCGATTGGCATTGTGATTTAAAAGGGAACAACGATCTGTTGGTGTTGACTCAGCCTACATTGATCAAAGAGATCCACAGCGCCTATTTAGAAGCCGGTGCGGATATTCTCGAAACCAATACCTTTAATGCCACCACGATTGCGATGGCCGACTACGACATGCAGAGTTTAAGCGAAGAGATTAACTTCGCAGCGGCCCAACTTGCACGTGAGGCGGCCGATGAATGGACGGCAAAAACGCCGGACAAACCTCGCTATGTCGCGGGCGTATTGGGCCCAACCAACCGAACCTGTTCCATCTCTCCTGATGTGAACGACCCAGGTTATCGCAACGTCAGCTTTGATCAGTTGGTCGAGGCGTACTCTGAGTCGACTCGCGCCCTAATCAAAGGCGGCAGCGATCTGATTCTTATCGAAACCATCTTTGACACCCTCAACGCCAAAGCGTGTGCGTTTGCCGTTGATAGCGTATTTGAAGAGCTCGGCATTACCCTGCCTGTGATGATTTCAGGGACGATTACCGATGCCTCTGGACGTACGCTCTCTGGCCAGACTACCGAAGCTTTTTACAACTCACTGCGTCACGTTAGACCGTTATCGTTTGGCTTGAACTGTGCACTTGGCCCTGATGAACTGCGTCCATACGTCGATGAACTCTCGCGTATTGCGGAGTCTTTTGTCTCGGCGCACCCAAACGCCGGTTTGCCGAATGCGTTTGGTGAGTATGACTTGTCGCCACAAGAGATGGCGCAACATGTTGAGGAGTGGGCGAAAAGCGGCTTTCTTAACTTAATTGGTGGCTGTTGTGGTACCACACCAGAGCATATTCGTGAAATGGCTCGTGTGGTCGATGGTGTAACACCGCGCGCGCTGCCAGAGCTCCCCGTCGCGTGCCGTTTGTCAGGGTTAGAGCCGCTCACTATTGAGAAAGAGACGCTATTTATTAACGTCGGCGAGCGAACTAACGTCACGGGCTCGGCACGATTCAAGCGCCTTATTAAAGAAGAGCAGTATGATGAAGCGCTGGAAGTGGCACGTCAGCAAGTGGAAAACGGTGCACAAATCATCGATATCAATATGGACGAAGGCATGCTTGATGCGCAGGCCTGCATGGTGCGCTTCCTTAACTTGTGCGCCTCTGAGCCTGAAATCTCCCGTGTGCCGATTATGGTCGACTCGTCGAAGTGGGAGGTGATTGAAGCGGGTCTGAAATGCATCCAAGGCAAAGGCATCGTTAACTCGATCTCGCTCAAAGAAGGCAAAGAGAAATTCATTGAGCAGGCCAAGCTGATCCGACGCTACGGCGCCGCTGTGATTGTGATGGCATTTGATGAAGTGGGTCAGGCGGAGACGCGTGAGCGTAAACTTCAGATCTGTACTAACGCGTATCGTATTTTGGTTGACGAAGTGGGCTTCCCACCGGAAGACATCATTTTTGACCCGAACATCTTCGCGGTGGCCACCGGTATTGAAGAGCACAACAACTACGCCGTCGATTTCATTGAAGCCGTAGCAGACATCAAACGCGATCTGCCGTATGCGATGATTTCAGGTGGCGTATCCAACGTGTCGTTCTCGTTTCGCGGTAATAACTATGTACGCGAAGCAATTCATGCGGTGTTCCTCTACCATTGTTTCAAGAACGGCATGGACATGGGCATCGTCAACGCCGGTCAGTTAGAAATTTATGACAACGTTCCAGACAAGCTGCGTGAAGCGGTAGAGGATGTGGTGCTTAACCGCCGCTCTGATGCCACCGAGCGCTTATTGGATATTGCCGGCGAATACGCCGAAAAAGGGGTCGGCAAAGAAGAGGATGCCTCAGCACTGAAATGGCGCACATGGCCTGTTGAAAAGCGTTTGGAACATGCGCTAGTGAAAGGCATCACCGAGTTTATTGTTGACGATACAGAAGAGGCGCGAATCAATGCGAGCAAGCCTCTTGAGGTCATCGAAGGGCCACTGATGGATGGCATGAACGTGGTTGGAGACCTGTTTGGTGAAGGGAAAATGTTCCTTCCTCAAGTGGTGAAATCCGCGCGTGTGATGAAGCAAGCCGTGGCTCACCTAGAGCCGTACATTAATGCAGAGAAACAAGCCGGCTCGACCAACGGTAAGATTCTGCTGGCGACGGTAAAAGGCGATGTTCACGACATAGGTAAAAACATCGTTGGTGTGGTGCTGCAGTGTAATAACTACGAAATTATCGACTTAGGTGTGATGGTGCCGTGCGAGCAAATCCTAAAAGTCGCAAAAGAAGAGAAGGTAGACATCATTGGTTTGTCTGGCCTGATCACCCCATCGTTGGACGAAATGGTGCATGTCGCCAAAGAAATGGAGCGCCTCAACTTCGATTTGCCACTCTTGATTGGTGGCGCGACCACATCGAAAGCGCATACCGCAGTGAAAATTGAGCAAAATTACTCACAACCTGTGGTGTATGTGAATAATGCCTCACGAGCGGTCGGGGTCTGTTCCTCACTGTTGTCTGAGACGTTAAAGCCAGCGTTTGTTGAAAAGCTGCAAGCGGACTACGACGTGGTGCGCGATCAACATAACCGTAAGAAACCCCGCACTAAGCCGGTAAGCTTAGAGCAGGCGCAAAGCAATAAAGTGGCAATTGATTGGCAAAGCTACACGCCGCCGGTCCCTTTGAAACCCGGTGTGCATGTGTTTGATGATTTTGATATTGCAACGCTGCGCCAATACATCGATTGGACGCCATTCTTTATGACGTGGTCCTTGGTCGGTAAATACCCAGCAATCTTTGACCATGAAGAGGTCGGTGAAGAGGCGAAACGCTTGTTCGAAGATGCCAACGCTCTGTTGGATCGCGTTGAAAAAGAGGGCTTGATGCAAGCCCGGGGCATGTGTGCTTTGTTCCCAGCGGCCAGCGTTGGCGATGACATTGAAGTGTACACCGATGAGTCGCGTACCGAGGTGGCTAAAGTGTTGCACAACTTACGTCAACAGACGGAAAAACCTAAAGGTTACAACTACTGTTTGTCGGATTACATCGCACCGAAATCATCCGGTAAAGCGGATTGGATTGGCGCGTTTGCGGTGACAGGTGGCATCAATGAGCGTGAGTTGGCCGATGAATACAAAGCGCAAGGGGATGATTACAATGCCATTATGATTCAGGCGGTGGCAGACCGTTTGGCCGAAGCGTTCGCCGAGTACTTGCATGAGCGGGTGCGCAAAGAGATCTGGGGCTACGCGGCCGATGAGAACTTATCCAACGAGGAGTTGATTCGCGAGAAATACCAAGGCATTCGTCCTGCACCGGGCTATCCTGCGTGTCCTGAGCACACAGAGAAGGGCGCAATTTGGGAACTCATGGACGTTGAAAACACCATAGGCATGACGCTGACGTCGAGCTATGCGATGTTCCCTGGCGCTTCTGTCTCGGGTTGGTACTTCTCTCACCCTGACTCGCGCTACTTTGCCGTTGCTCAAATCCAGCAAGATCAGGTGGAGAGCTATGCACAGCGCAAAGGTTGGGACATGTTGGAAGCGGAGAAGTGGCTTGGTCCCAACATCAATGGGTAACCTGCTCTCTTAGCACTTGCGCTGAGTGTCACAAACAAAAAGCGCGGCCCTTGGGTCGCGCTTTGTCTTTTTGAAATATCTGTTGAATATCTGTTGGCGGCTGAGTTAAACAAACAGCGTCGCTAAGCCTAAAAAGACCGACAGACCTATGACGTCGGTGACAGTAGTGAGCGCCATGCCGCCTGCCAATGCAGGGTCGATGTTCATTTTTTTCAGCAGCACTGGAATCATTACGCCAGCCACACCGGCAACAAACAGGTTGGTGAGCATGGCGGCAGAGATGATGCCTCCAAGCATCCAGTCGCCTTTCCAAGCAATCACGATCCCGCCGATGATCAATGCCCACAAAATGCCGTTAAGCAGACCGATGGCGGCTTCTTTCATTAATAGTTCACGTTTGTTGGCGTCACCGATATGGCCCAATGCCAAGCCACGGATGACGAGCGCGACCGTCTGATTGCCTGCTACGCCGCCCATCGAAGGCACTATGGTCATCAAGACGGCAATAGCGGCCATCTGCTCGAGTGTGGCTTCAAACATGTTCGATACCGAGGCCGCTGCAAGCGCCGCTAACACATTGGCCCCAAGCCAAATGCTGCGTTTTCGGGCTGATTTGACCACGGGCGCAAAGGTATCTTCGTCGTCGTCCATACCGGCCATACTCATCATGGAGTGCTCGGCATCTTCTCGGATGACATCGACCACATCATCGATGGTAATACGCCCAACCAGATGTTTGTTCTCATCGATAACCGGCGCTGAGACCCAATTACGGCGTTCAAACAAGCTGGCGACGTCGGAGTCGCTCATGGTCACTTCGATGGCTTCATCCGCATCTTCCATTACTTCGGCGACTTTGATGTCGGGCTGAGTCGTAATCAGCGTGGTAATGGGCAGTTCACCAATAAGGTGGTTCTCTTCATCAATGACATACAAGGCATCCGTCGCTTCTGGAAGCTCGCCTTTCATGCGCAGATAACGCAGCACGACATCCACATCGACATCACCACGAATGGTGATGACATCGGTATTCATTAGACCACCGGCTGAGTCCTCTGGGTAAGAGAGCGCGGTTTCAATGCGTAGACGCTCTGTCGAATCCATTTGGGACAGAACTTCTCTAGAGAGATCATCCGGTAGGCTTCGCAGTACGTAAGCGACATCATCGGTGTCCATCCCTTCGGTGGCTTCGGCGAGCTTTTCTGGTGCCATTTTGGACACCAAGTCGTCTTTGACGTCTTCGTTGAGCTCGTCGAGGATTTCACCGTAATCTTCTGGATCGGTGAGTTGCCAAAGGACTTCACGGCTTTTACGAGGTGAGGCTTCGAGGAGATGGGCGATATCTTCGGGTTCCATGTCCTGCAATTGGCGACGGACATGGACGAAGCGGCCGTTTTCGAGCGCTTCAGATACTTCTTGCAGGGCTTGGTGAGCTTGATCGAATTCAATTTGCTCGGCCATGGATTCCCCCTGACTCTAATGGTTCACAATGGTTTGAATAGTAACTTAAATCTTACGTTAAGTAACCTCATGATACGACTTTGCCGAGGAGAAAAGTGCACCCACGTGATGAATGGAAGGCGAGTGGCATTCTAAGGGGGGAATTAAAAGGTAGCGTGTGCGAGTGAGGACCGAGTCGGTGTTATTCCTCTTCGTCGAACTTGTCTTCGATCAGCGAGCAGACCGCTTCTAAGGCGGGTGAGGCATCGCTGCCTTCTGCGCTGATCGTCACGTGTTCACCTTGAGCGGACTCAAGCATCAGTAGACCCATCACACTGTCTGCGGTGGCTTCTTTGCCTTCAGGGTTTTGGATGGTGAGCACGGCATCGAAGGATTGAGCAAGCTCGACCAATTTGACGGCAGCACGAGCATGAAGGCCAAGTCGATTTTGAATGAGGACGGTTCTGCTCTCTTGCTGCATACGGCTATTCCTTGTGATGTTTCTCTAGAGAGGTATGACGAATTTGGACCTGATGGCCCAGCTGGGCAAAGTACTCGCCAATCTGCTGAGTGAGGTAGACCGAGCGATGTTTCCCGCCGGTGCAACCTATGGCTACGGTGAGGTAGCTGCGATTATTTTTTTCAAGCAGCGGCAACCACTGCTCAATAAATCCTTGGATTTGTCGTTTTAACTCCAGCACCTCTTGATGCTGCTCTAAAAACGATTTGATTGGCGTATCGAGGCCAGTCAACGGCCGGAGCGACGGATCCCAATGTGGGTTAGGTAAAAAGCGCACATCGAACACGTAGTCGGCATCAGAAGGTAGGCCATATTTAAAACCAAACGACTGAAACACCATCACCAAATCTTTGCGTTCGCGGCCTTCCACGCGCATGCGCACGGTTTCGCTCAGCTCATGCAATGATTGGCTGCTGCTGTCGATGATCAAGTCGGCTTGCTCTTTGAGCGGGGCGAGGAGGCATTTCTCTTTTTCGATCGCTTGCTCAAGGGAGGTGTTGTGCTGGGTTAACGTCAGCGGGTGAATGCGGCGCGTTTCACTGTAGCGTTTGAGTAACGTTTCTTTGTTGGCATCGAGAAACAACACGCTGGCATCCGATGATTGCTTAAGTTTGGTCAGGATGTCTTCCAGTAGTGTTGGCTCTGAGGGCAGGTTGCGGATATCAATGCTGACTGCAACGCTCTGTTTGCTGGTCTGCACTCTCTGGATAAACACATCCAAAAGATCCACCGGTAGATTGTCGACGCAATAGTATCCGAGGTCTTCTAAGACACGCAGTGCCACGCTTTTCCCGGCCCCCGATTGACCGCTGACCACAATTAAGCGCATTACTGATTTACCATGATGTCGTAGAGTTCTTGATCAGACTGAGCTTTGCGCAGCTGTTTGAGGACCTGTTTGTCGTTGAGGCGTTCTGCCATACTCGAGAGGGTTTTCAAATGCTCTTTGCACTGCTCGTCAGGGACCAGAAGCGCAAACATCAGATCGACAGGGCGATTGTCGATGGAATCAAATTCGACCGGCGATTCGCATTGCAGTAGAACGGCAATCGCTTTGTCGCTCGATTGCATACGAGCATGGGGAATGGCAATTCCATTTCCTATGCCAGTACTGCCCATTTTTTCGCGGCTGAGCATACATTCGAATAATTCAGTGGAACTTTGGCCTGTTTTATCAGCCACAATTTCACTGATCATTTCTAGGGCTCGTTTTTTGCTGGTGCACTGAACTGCACTTTTCGTGCAGTCCAGTGTAAGGATTTCGCGTAGTTGCATGGTTATGGACTTAGTGGGTATTTAGCTTTTCTTTGTGCTTGTTCAATTGACGCACGAGTTTATCGACCAACGAATCGATCGCCGCGTACATGTTTTCTTCGTCTGAAGAGGCGTGAATGTCGCCTTGGTTTACGTGAAGGGTAGCTTCAGCGATCTGACGGACTTTTTCAACTCGAAGTACCACATGGACGTTGTTGATGTGATCGAAGAACCGCTCTAGCTTTTGAAACTTTTCGTTTACGTAGTCTTGCATTGCATCGGTGAGCTCGACGTGATGACCGGTAATATTAATTTGCATAGACTTTCCTTCTCGGTTGTTGGCCTTATAGCAGGCGTTTACGCTGACTCGACGGGGCGATCCCTAGAGATTCACGGTACTTAGCTATTGTCCGCCTTGCGACCTGAATTCCTTGGTCAGCGAGTAGTGCTGCAATCTTACTGTCACTAAGAGGTTTGGCGCTGTTTTCGGCAGCGACCAGCTTCTTAATGAGTGCTCGGATTGCAGTGGATGAGCACTCTCCGCCATTGTCGGTACTGACATGGCTAGAGAAGAAATATTTCAACTCAAAAATGCCACGAGGGGTGTGCATATACTTTTGTGTCGTAACCCGTGAGATGGTGGACTCGTGCATATCAACCGCTAATGCGACGTCGTTCAATACCATCGGCTTCATGGCTTCTTCGCCATACTCAAAGAAATCGTGTTGATGTTCAACAATACATTTTGCAACTTTGAGTAGCGTCTCATTTCTACTTTCTAAGCTTTTGATCAGCCATTTCGCCTCTTGCAAATTGGTGCGAATGTACTGGCTATCGGCACTGTTGCCTTTACCGAGCGCCGCGTACTGTTGGTTGACTTTCAAACGTGGCACAGAGTCGGGATTGATGGTCACCACCCATTTGCCATGATCTTTGTACACCGACACATCAGGGATAACGTACTCGGCGTGATCTTCAGCGATCCGGCTACCAGGGCGAGGATCTAACTGTTGAATCAGTGCTAAGGTCTCTTTGAGCTCGGCTTCTTTGAGCTTAGTCTCTTTAATGATCAGTTTGTAGTCGCGGTTACCTAATTGATCAATATGATCGGTCAGCACCTTTTTCGCTTCCGCAAGCCAAGGGGTCTCTTCAGGGAAGGTCGCCAGTTGCAGCAGCAAGCAATCTTGCAAGTTCACAGAGCCGACGCCGAGTGGGTCAAATTGCTGGATGCGTTTACGCACCGCTTCAATCTCTTCGATTTCGATCTCTTCATTGTCGAAGCTGTCGAGAATATCTTGCGGTGAAACGGTGAGGTAGCCGTAGTCATCAATGGCATCAATGAGCGCGAGTGCTATGGTGCGGTCAGTGTCGCTAAACGGGGTCAGATCCAGTTGCCACACCAAGTAATCTTGGAGAGATTGGGTGGTTTCACCCTGATAAACCGGCATGTCATCATCAACGGCTAACCCTGTGCTGCCGGTGTTGGCGCTGTAGACATCATCCCATGTAGTATCGATTTCAAGCTCATTACTGATTTCCGATTTTTCAATCATTTCGGAGCTGTCTTGGGTCTCGATCTCGGAAAATTCAGGTTCTGCAGAATCCGAGTCTGACGCCTCGTTGCGGCTCTCTTTTTCCTCAGTACGGTTTTTTTCTTCAACGTTTACCTCGTCATTGGCCTCTTCCACTTCGAGTAGTGGGTTGGAGTCTAATGCTTCCTGAATTTCTTGTTGAAGATCCAAGGTCGACAACTGCAATAAGCGAATCGCTTGTTGCAATTGTGGCGTCATGGCTAACTGCTGTCCTAGCTTGAGTTGTAATGAGGGTTTCATTCAGTAATGCTTGCCTTAATGCTGGAGAACTTTCTTGTTCGTCCTATTATTATCTCTGTTACTTACTGTAATCATAGACGGAATTGTTCACCAAGATAAACTTGTTTCACCTGCTCGTTGTTCAACACTTCGCTCGGTGTGCCCTCTGCAATCAGATGGCCTTGGCTAACGATGTATGCCTTTTCACACACATCCAGTGTTTCTCGAACGTTGTGGTCAGTGATCAAGACACCGAGACCTCTATCCCTGAGGTGTTCAATGATTTTCTTGATGTCGATAACGGAAATGGGGTCGACCCCAGCAAAGGGTTCATCCAACAAAATGAACTGTGGATTGGCCGCTAATGCTCGCGCGATTTCAACTCGGCGACGTTCTCCCCCTGATAATGCCATACCCGCACTGTGTCGAATGTGCTGAATGTGGAATTCTTCAAGTAAATCTTCCAAGCGGTCTTGGCGCTGCTCACGGGTCAACTCTTCACGTGTCTCAAGTACCGCCATGATGTTGTCCTCGACCGACAACTTACGAAAAATCGACGCTTCTTGAGGCAGGTAACCAATGCCCATGCGAGAGCGGCTGTGCATCGGCAAAATACTGATATCGTTGTCATCAATGCTGATAGAGCCTTCGTCACGAGCCACTAACCCTACGATCATGTAGAAGGAGGTGGTTTTACCCGCGCCGTTCGGGCCGAGCAACCCGACGATTTGGCCCGATTCGACTTGCAGGCTGACGTCGGTCACGACGGTTCGATTGCCGTAGGTTTTCGCTAAGTTTTGCGCTTTTAATATCGCCATAATTTTTTGTGTCGCTATGGTTTCGTATCGCTGTAGTTACGTATCGATATAGTTACGTATCGAAATAGCTACGTTTCGCTTTAGTGATGCTTTCGCGAGTGATCGCGACGTTTTAGCTCGTTACTCTTGTACCGTTTGTGGCTGAAGAACCGTCGACACGCGGTCGCCTTTCTCTTTGCCGTCTGCAATCAACTTCTGTGAAGAGATTTTATAGCGAATTTTGCTGCCGCGAATCACGCTGTCGTCTTGAGATAGCATCGCTTGGTCAATCATCGTCAGTTGATCATCGCTCATCTTGTAGTAGAGCTCTTTCGCTTCACCGTAAAGGGTTTTACCATCGTCGGTCAACTGGGAAAACGTCGCTAAATCCCCATACCCTTCAATCTCTTGAATGGAACCATCGGCAGGATCTCGAGTCACTACCACTTTATCGGCGTTGATATTGATGCTGCCTTGCTTGAGCTTCACATCGCCGAGGAAGGTGACTTGGTTACTCTGCATATCGAGCTGTTGACTGTCAGAGTCAATGTATACGGGCTGATCTCGGTCGGTTGAGAGGGCCATGGCGTTGCTTGTCAGTAACAAGCAGGAAATCAGACTAAGGTGTGAGAGTTTCATATCTACCTTGTACGTGTTTGTAGAGGGTTGCGTTGTTATCTGCAAAGTTGCCTTTCATGGCTTGCCCTACTGTTTCAAACTGTGGGCCGACTAAAGTGACTTGGTTGTCAGCCCAAAAATCTCGGTTGTCCAATTGAATACTCATGGTGTCAGTGGACAGAGTGTCAAAGCCAGAGTCTGGCAATAAGTTGGTGGTCAGAACGTCTTCATACAGAGTCAATACATGATCTTTGGTGAGGACACCACGTTTTGCGGTGACTTCCCACTCTTGCACTGTGCCGTCTCGATAGACTTTTAGCACAGGGCTTTGAAAAACGGTATCGCCGCTTTGCGCGAAGTGATCCAAATGAGCAGACGTGATCACATAGCTGCGAATCCCTTGTTCATTGTATGAGGTATTTTCTAAGCCTTGACCACTGAACATGGGCAGTTCTGTGTCCGGATCAACTTGAATATCATAACTTTGCTGCTTGTTGATCAGAGTGTAAGCACTGATGGCGACAACAAGTAGCAAGAGTAGATAGCCAATACGGGTTAGTGTCATATACTCAAACCTTTGTGAGTATCCAGTTCATCGCGTGCTTGAAGGATCAGGTCGCACACCTCACGCACGGCGCCATGTCCGCCACGAATAGCTGTGACATAATTGGCGCGCTGAGCTAGCAATGGGTGACCATCCGCCACGCACACTTTGAGCGCGACTTTATCCATAACTGGCCAATCAATCAAATCATCACCAATGTAACCGGTATGCTCAGGTGCAATGTTGAGCTTGTCGCAAATGTCTTGGTATGCCTTAAGTTTGTCATCTTGGCCTTGATAGATTAGCGTAATTCCCAGTGCTTTCATGCGATTTTCGACAATCGCAGAGCGGCGCCCGGTAATAATGGCAATCTCAATGCCTGCATTCATCAAGGACTTGACGCCATAGCCATCGCGAGTGTGAAAGGTTTTGAGTTCTTCGCCCTGATTACCCATGTAAATCAGGCCGTCAGAAAACACCCCATCGACATCGCAAATAAGCAGTTTAATCTGTTTGGCAATCGCAAACAGATTCGGTTCCACGGGTTGGTAAAGAGTGTCAATCATCGCAGACATTACATCACTCCCGCTTTCAATAAATCGTGCATATTCAGTGCGCCCACGACGCGTTGGTCTTGACATAAAATCAGGCCATTGATGCTTTTGTTTTGCATCAAAGCCAGACCTTCTGCGGCCAGAATGTCCGGGCTGGCCGTCGTCGGGTGTGTGGTCATGACATCACCGATTAATGCGGTGTGGATATCAATACGTTTATCGAGAATACGACGTAAATCACCATCGGTGAAAATGCCCACCAGTTTTTGCGCTTCATCGACCACAGCCGTCATGCCCAATCCTTTCTCGCTGATGACCAAGAGAGCATCGCGAATCACTGTGGTTGGCGTCACCAAAGGCAGTTGATCGCCGGTGTGCATGATGTCTGACAGTTTCAGCAGTAGCTTGCGACCCAAAGCGCCGCCTGGGTGGGAGAGCGCAAAATCTTCGGCGGTAAAGCCGCGTGCTTGGAGCATGGCAACCGCCAGTGCATCGCCCATCACCAGCGTTGCCGTGGTGCTCGAAGTAGGCGCTAAACCGAGTGGGCAAGCTTCTTTTGGCACCGTGATTTGCAAATGCAAATCAGACAGCTTAGCCATGTTGGATTCTGGCTTGCCGGTCATGCTGATGATTTTGATGTTTAGGCGCTTAAGCACTGGGAAAAGGCCTAGGATTTCTGAAGATTCGCCGGAATTTGAAATAGCCAGCACGATATCATTTGGGTCAATCATGCCGAGATCGCCATGCGCGGCTTCGCCTGGGTGGACGAAAAACGCCGATGTGCCTGTGCTCGCCAGCGTGGCGGCAATTTTATTGCCAATATGGCCAGATTTGCCAATCCCCATTACGACCACTTTGCCATCACGGTTGTTCAAAATGAGATCGCACGCCTTGGCAAAATCGTCATTGAAGTATTGGTCGAGCTGCTTGAGTGCATCAATTTCAGTGTTCAGCACCTCGAGCGCGGCGCTGCGGTAGTCGTACATACAAAACTCCAAAAGGTTAAGCGGCCATGTTCATCACGAGATAAGTCTGGTAGGCGATAAAGCAGAAAAACAGCACGCCACCTTCTAATCGATTGATGCTGCGTGATTTACCCAGCGCCATCGCGACCAATAAGAGTGATACGCCGAGCATGACCCAAAAATCACGTCCCATTGCATACTCGCTGAGCATGGATGGGTTAAGAATGCCAGGGATGCCCATGACCGCAAGAATATTGAATACGTTTGAGCCGATGATGTTACCGACCGCCATGTCATCTTCCCCTTTCATGACGCCAGCCAGTGAGGCGGCGAGCTCAGGAAGACTGGTGCCGACAGCAATGATGGTCAGGCCGATGACCAGATCGCTCATGCCAAAGTATTGGGCGATGACCACCGCGTTATCGACCAAAGTGTCGGCCGCGATGGGCAGCAAAATTAAACCGACCACAACCCAGATGCCCGCTTTGAGGTTACTCACCCCTTCAGGCACTTCAGACTCTTGCTCTTCCAGTAGTGCGTCGCCTTTTTGTTTTTCGCTGCGGCTTATTTGCAACATCGCCACAATAAAGGCAGCAAACAGCACAAACAGTAGCGCGCCTTCATAAAAGCCTAAATGGTTATCCCAGAGCAGGACACCCGCTAGGACGGTAACGCCCACCATCAGTGGTAACTCACGTCGAATAACGGCTGAACTGATGGAGAGAGGTTTAATGAGCGCTGTGATGCCGAGAATCAGTGCGATGTTGGCGATATTCGAGCCTAGTACGTTGCCCACCGCGGTATCGGTTTTACCTTCAAGGGCGGCGGTTGCCGAGACCATCATTTCCGGTGCTGAGGAGCCCATCGCCAAGATTGTCATACCGATAACCAACGGAGAAATACCGAAGTTTCGAGCCAGCGCGGCGGAGCCAAACACCAGTTTGTCCGCACTCCAAACAAGCAACACTAACCCGACGATGAGAAACGCAATCGCTTCAAGCATGATAATCCCTAAACAGTAGACAACGTGAGAATTTAACCGTCAATTTTGACGCTTTGCCGTTTAAAAGGGAAGCGGTAAAAGGAGAATTTTCATGTTCATTTTGTTGTGAAATTCGTAATTTAATTATTTTTGTCGTTAAATTAATAAAGAAAGAGTCACTCACAATTCACGCTATGTGGCTTTAAATTCGTCATTAATCTGCTTATGATTGCGCATCAATAGGGATATCAACGGGTTCGTTATGCCAGAAGAAGATTTGGTTACTATCCAGAAGCTTACCTTCTCTCGAGGGACGCGCAAGATCTTCGACAATGTCGATCTCAGCGTGCCGAAAGGCAAGGTCACAGCCATCATGGGCCCATCAGGGATTGGTAAAACGACCTTACTCAGGTTGATCGGCGGTCAACTCTACCCAGACAGCGGTGAGGTGTGGTTTGACGGTCACAATATTCCTACCCTCAGTCGCAACAAGCTCTATCGAGAGCGTAAAAAAATGAGCATGCTGTTTCAATCGGGCGCACTGTTCACCGACTTAACCGTGTTTGACAACGTGGCATTTCCGCTGCGTGAACATACCGAACTCGACGAAGCCATGATTCGCACTTTGGTGCTGCTTAAGCTGGAAGCTGTTGGCCTGCGCGGGGCAGCCGAGTTAATGCCAAGCGAGCTCTCCGGTGGGATGGCACGCCGCGCTGCGCTGGCTCGCGCTATTGCGCTAGACCCAGAGCTCATCATGTTTGATGAGCCTTTCGTTGGCCAAGATCCAATCACCATGGGCGTGCTGGTGGAGCTGATTCGCAGTCTTAACCACGCACTTGGGATCACCGCTATTGTGGTCTCACACGATGTCCCTGAGGTGATGAGCATTGCTGATAAGGTGTACTTAATGGCCAATGGGCAAGTGATTGCGTCAGGGTCGCCACAGCAACTGCGTGATAATCCGGATCCACAAGTGCAGCAGTTTCTGCTTGGCCAGGCCGATGGCCCTGTGCCGTTTCGTTATCCCTCTCAACCCATCGCAAAGGAGCTGTTCTCCTAATGTCGGATTTGGTCAATGTCATCGCTCATATCGGGCAACGCAGCTTAGCTATCGCGAGTGCCTTTGGTCGCTCGAGTTTGATGTTGGCGGGCGCGATCATCGCTCGCCCTCAGCCCGTCAAACACTTGCCGTTATTGGTTAAGCAGCTTTATAGCGTCGGTGTGCAATCGCTGATCATTATTGTCTTGTCGGGGCTATTTATCGGCATGGTACTGAGTTTGCAGGGCTACGTTATCTTGGTGGATTTTGGCGCGGAGGGCGCACTCGGCCAGATGGTGGCGTTGTCGCTACTGCGAGAGCTTGGCCCTGTGGTGACGGCGCTGCTGTTTGCCGGGCGAGCGGGCTCAGCATTGACCGCAGAGATCGGTTTGATGAAAGCCACCGAGCAATTATCGAGCATGGAAATGATGGCGGTCGATCCGCTGAAACGAGTGATTGCGCCACGCTTTTGGGCCGGGGTGATTTCTATGCCGCTGCTGACGATGATATTTATGGCGGTCGGCATCTGGGGCGGGCAACTGGTCGGCGTTGATTGGAAAGGGATTGATCACGGCAGCTTTTGGTCGGCGATGCAGGCGTCGGTTGAGTTAGGTCAAGACATAGGTAACAGCTTCATCAAAAGTTTTGTATTCGCTATCACAGTGACCTGGATAGCGCTGTTTAATGGCTATGATGCCGTGCCGACTTCGGCCGGGATCAGCCAAGCGACGACACGCACCGTCGTGCACTCTTCACTCGCGGTACTGGGGCTAGACTTCGTACTCACCGCATTGATGTTTGGGAATTAATCATGCAACAAACACGAAAGACAGAATTATGGGTCGGCAGCTTTGTCCTTGCCGGAATTTGCGCAATCTTAGTGATGATTTTTCAAGTCGCTGACGTTAAAGGACTCGGTTCTGGTGACACTTACACGCTCAAAGCCGAGTTTGACAACATCGGCAGCTTGAAGGTGCGTTCGCCGGTGAAAGTGGGCGGGGTAGTGATTGGACGCGTGGCGAAAATTGAGCTTAACCCTGAGTCACTGCTGCCGGTGGTCACCTTGTCGATTAGCCGCCAGTTTGATCAGTTTCCGGAGACATCGAGCCTTAAAATTCTCACCTCAGGTTTGATTGGCGAACAGTATATTGGTTTGACGCCTGGATTTGTCTTTGATGATGAGCAGATGCTGGTGGACGGCGATTATATTGAAGACACCAAGTCAGCCTTGGTATTGGAAGATTTGATTGGCCAAGTGCTATATAGCTTTGGCAGTGACTCTGACAAACAGGCAGAGTAAGGAGAAAAGGATGTTTAGAAAGTTAGTGCTTACTCTCGCATTGGTTATTGCCAGTGTTTCGGTTGGAGCAAAAGAGGTCAACAGGCAAGACCCGTATCAAATGATGGTTCAGGTGTCGGATCAAACCTTTGCGCGTCTCAAAGCGGAGCAGGCGCAAATTCAGCAAGAGCCAGAAAGATTGAAGCTCATCGTAGAACAAGAGTTGATGCCGTATGTGGATGAAAAATACGCGGCGCTCAAGCTGCTAGGGCCAAATTTAAAAGGGGCGAAGCGTGAGGACGTGTTGGTGTTTATCGACGCTTTTCGCGCTTATATTGTCGCCTCTTACGCGCAAGTGCTGACCCAATACACCGACCAGACGATTGAATTTGAACCTGAAGGTCGTGTGGATAACAGCCGCACCATTACTGGCGTGAAGCTCGACATCATTGATTCGCCAAGACCGAACATCAAGCTTGAGTTCAAATTGCGTAGAGACAAATCGAGTGGTGAGTGGAGTGCCTTTGACATGATTGCGGAAGGCATCAGCATGCTGTCGAGCAAACAATCTGAGTGGAGTGGCAAGCTGCGCCAAGAAGGAATTCTTGCCGTCGCACAGGAGCTGCAAACACTGGCGAAAACGCCGATTCGCTACGAGAACAAGTCGTAATGAGCGGGGCGACATGGCAGTCGTTGTCCGCCGAATGCTGTGAACTGTCTGGCCAATTGAATAGAGACAGCGTACCTGCACTTTGGCACACATTACAGCAGTGGCAACCTCAGGCGCAGAACGTAGAATGGTCATTAAAAGCGGTTAATCGTATCGATTCTGCCGGAATGGTGATGCTAATTCACCTAATTGAGCATGCAAAAAAACAAAACTGTCATATAATGCTCAGCTTCGTACCAGTGGAACTCAATACCCTTTTTCAATTGAGTAATATCCGCAAGGAGCTGGCTGGACACATTAAAAATTAATACCGGGGTGGATCGTGGATAGCGCACAAGTACAACAGATTTTAAATAACGCACTAAACCTGGAAGAAATACACGTTAAAGGAGAGGGCAGCCACTATGAAGTGGTGGCCGTTGATGCGTGTTTTGATGGCATGAGCCGCGTTAAAAAACAGCAGCTAATTTATGCTCCTCTCATGGAATACATC
Source organism: Vibrio sp. R15-SG3-ISO1B (assembly GCF_059833835.1). NCBI lineage: Bacteria > Pseudomonadati > Pseudomonadota > Gammaproteobacteria > Vibrionales > Vibrionaceae > Vibrio > Vibrio sp. R15-SG3-ISO1B. The sequence goes on from NZ_JCBDGG010000005.1 coordinate 23,662, forward strand.
CAAAGAAATGACATTCACGCTGTTTCTATCAAAGCCTTTACGCCGCAAGAGTGGGCTCGTGATAAGAAGTTGATGTCACTATAAGGTTTAGTCATGGAAAAGTTTCGAGTAACGGGGTCTAAGCAACCTCTCGTTGGTGAAGTCACCATTTCAGGCGCCAAAAACGCGGCTTTGCCGATTTTGTTTGCCTCTATTTTGGCCGAGGAGCCTGTTGAAGTATCGAATGTTCCCAAGTTACGTGACATCGATACTACTATGGAGCTGCTTAAGCGCCTTGGCGCTAAGGTTGAGCGCAATGGCAGTGTCCATGTCGACCCAAGCTGCATCACAGAGTACTGCGCGCCGTATGACTTGGTGAAAACCATGCGCGCATCGATTTGGGCGCTTGGCCCGCTGGTGGCACGTTTTGGTCAAGGCCAAGTCTCGCTGCCTGGTGGCTGTGCAATAGGTGCTCGTCCTGTGGATTTGCATATCCACGGTTTAGAGCAACTAGGCGCAACGATCACTCTAGAAGACGGTTACGTGAAAGCGCACGTTGATGGTCGCCTTAAAGGCGCGCATATCGTGATGGATAAAGTGAGCGTGGGCGCAACCATCACCATCATGTGCGCTGCGACCTTGGCAGATGGCAAAACCGTATTAGATAACGCCGCGCGTGAACCAGAGATTGTTGATACGGCTGAGTTTTTGAATAAGCTGGGCGCAAAAATTTCTGGTGCAGGTACGGACACCATCACGATTGAAGGGGTTGAGCGCTTAGGTGGCGGTCAGCACTCTGTGGTGGCCGATCGCATTGAAACGGGGACCTTCCTTGTAGCTGCCGCCGTATCGGGAGGTAAAGTGGTGTGTCGCAACACCAATGCGTACTTGCTTGAAGCGGTACTGGCGAAACTGGAAGAGGCGGGGGCCTTGGTTGAAACGGGAGACGATTGGATTTCCGTGGATATGACTGGGCGCGAGCTTAAAGCCGTGTCGATTCGCACTGCACCACATCCAGGGTTCCCAACCGACATGCAGGCGCAGTTCACTTTGCTGAACATGATGGCGAAGGGTGGTGGTGTGATCACGGAAACCATCTTTGAAAACCGCTTTATGCATGTGCCTGAATTAATGCGTATGGGCGCGAAAGCCGAGATCGAAGGCAATACCGTTATTTGCGGTGATGTGACCTCGCTGAGCGGCGCTCAAGTGATGGCGACGGATTTGCGCGCTTCTGCCAGTCTGGTTATCGCCGGCTGCATTGCCCAAGGCGAAACCATCGTTGACCGTATTTACCACATCGATCGTGGTTACGACAAAATCGAAGACAAGTTGACAGCGCTAGGCGCCAAGATTGAGCGCTTTCGCGATTAACGTCTTGTCATAGTCTCTTGCCGACAATAGTAAGCCGAAACGGGAGTTTCGGCTTTTTTATAAGGGTGAGATCAGTTAGAGTCGAGCTAGTTTTTAGTTCATAGTGTTCTTGGAGAACCACAATGATTGCACTACTTCGTGTATTGGCTGTTGCGCTTTTTGCAATTGTTATGTTTATTTTTGGTTGCGGCTATTGCTTGTTAAGTCCTCGCAACCCTAAACATGTTTTCACCTTCGGTCGCCTGTTTGGCAAAATGTCGAGTGTGTTTGGTATCAAGCTAGAACTGCGCATTCCAGACGATGCCTACCAACGCGGTCAACATATCTACATTGCCAACCACCAGAACAACTGGGATTTGTTCACTGTCTCTTCGGCGGTGACACCAAAAGTGGTCACTGTGGGTAAGAAGAGCCTCGCGTGGATGCCACTGTTTGGTCAGCTGTACTGGTTGACCGGTAATATCCTGATTGACCGTGCGAACCGCTCGAAAGCGAAAGGTACCATTGATCAAGTGGTCGATAGCATGAACAGCAGCGATGTCTCTGTATGGATGTTCCCTGAAGGAACGCGCTCACGTGGCCGTGGCCTACTGCCATTTAAAACCGGTGCCTTTCACGCCGCTGTGGGAGCGAAATTACCGATCATTCCTATTGTGTGCAGCTCAACCAGTGGCTTGAAGCTCAATCGTTGGAACAACGGTCATGTCATTGTAGAAATGCTGCCACCGGTCTCTACCGAAGGGTATGGCAAAGAGAATGTGCGAGAATTGGCAACGCTATGCCGCGAGCAGATGGCGAAAAAGCTAGAAGAGCTCGATAATGAAGTGGCGATGCTGAATCAGCAAGAGGGTGTGAAAGCCTAATTCAACCCACGACCGCAAAGTCGAATATGAGCAGTGACCTAGAGTCGCTGCTTTTTTGTTTGATTTATAGAGACACAAAAAAGCCAAGTCTTTCGACTTGGCTTTAAAAGTGGCTCCTCCTGCTGGGCTCGAACCAGCGACCTGCGGATTAACAGTCCGTCGCTCTACCAACTGAGCTAAGGAGGAATTATCTTTTTACGCTTCTTTATGAACAGAGCTCTAATAAAGAAATGGTGCCGACTACCGGAATCGAACTGGTGACCTACTGATTACAAGTCAGTTGCTCTACCTACTGAGCTAAGTCGGCGCCGGATTAACAAGCTAAGCTCGTTAATGATATTGGCTCCTCCTGCTGGGCTCGAACCAGCGACCTGCGGATTAACAGTCCGTCGCTCTACCAACTGAGCTAAGGAGGAATTATCTCGTTTGCGATAAAGAATAAATGGTGCCGACTACCGGAATCGAACTGGTGACCTACTGATTACAAGTCAGTTGCTCTACCTACTGAGCTAAGTCGGCACACTGTATTCTTTGCGCTTTGCTGATGTTTAATTGTCTTAGACACCAACAATCAAATTGTGGTGCCCGGAGGCGGAATCGAACCACCGACACGAGGATTTTCAATCCTCTGCTCTACCGACTGAGCTATCCGGGCGACGGGGTGTATTAAAAGACTTTTCGTGTTTGAGGTCAACATCAAATTGCAAAAAAAATATCGTTTGTTGCTTTTCTATACTTAGTGGGCTGTTTTTGCCCATTTTGCTGATTTGAACCATAACGCTTGGCGTATAAAGCCGGGTGGAAAAGAACAAAGAGTGATAACAGAGAGGAAAAAGCACGCGTTAAAGCGTGCTTTTTGTTACTTATCGTATGGATTAGTGTTTAACGTTAAACTTGCTTACCTAGATTCTGACTCTCTGCTCCGTGGAGTGATATGCGCTGTACCGTTTAGCACGGGAGCTCCAAAAGCGAGATGGAGGCAATCTATATTTGTACTGAAACGATAAAGGTGTCGATACAAAAAAGCCCCAGTCTTTCGACTGAGGCTCTGATGTGGCTCCTCCTGCTGGGCTCGAACCAGCGACCTGCGGATTAACAGTCCGTCGCTCTACCAACTGAGCTAAGGAGGAATTATTCGTGTATCGCGTATAAACATGACACCAAATAATGGTGCCTCGAGGCGGAATCGAACCACCGACACGAGGATTTTCAATCCTCTGCTCTACCGACTGAGCTATCGAGGCAAAAGAATGGTGCCGACTACCGGAATCGAACTGGTGACCTACTGATTACAAGTCAGTTGCTCTACCTACTGAGCTAAGTCGGCACACTGTATTCTTTGTGCTTTGCTTGTGTATTAATATTTTATTAAGACACCAACAATTAAATTGTGGTGCCCGGAGATGGAATCGAACGCGGACGGCTAGTTCACCGACACATAATTGCAGAGCAATTATCTTTGCATTCGTCTTACTTCAAACACCTTAAATATGGTGCCCGGAGGCGGAATCGAACCACCGACACGAGGATTTTCAATCCTCTGCTCTACCGACTGAGCTATCCGGGCGACGGAGCGCTATTAAACGGATTTTCCGTCTTCGCGTCAACTTGTTTTTGGAAAAAAAAACAAAAAAGTGGTTAAGTGCCGACAATTTAGCCGTTTTGGCACATTAGGTTCTCCCCGAGTTAAAGGCTTTTTTGAAATTTGTTACTTTCTCTAGGTAACGACGCGCTTCTGCGTTGGGATGCTTTTTCGTCAGCGCCCAGTAGACCTGATTTGGCTGTAGGGCATTGAGGTCACGCATTGCCCGTTTCCTGTCGTTGCGATCAAAAGTGTTGAGTACGCCCCCGGTGCCACCGTTGTAGGCAGAAATCATGCTGTATTCGAGCGATGTCGGATGGCGAACGTCTTTCAAGTAGCGATTTTTGAGAATGTAGAAGTAGGCGGTACCCGTATCTATGTTGTTTTCAGGATTAAACAGATACTCCGGCGTCGGTTGGCCGGATTTCTTTTTCACCAGTTGAAACACATCGCGCCCTGCAGTTTTCGGCACGACCTGCATCAGGCCATACGCGTTGGCCCAACTCACCGCATAAGGATTAAAGCTACTTTCGGTTTTAATGATGGCGTAGATAAGATCTTCTGGAATGTCATATTTTTTCGATGCGCGGCGGACAATATCGGCGTACTGATAGCTGCGGATCTCAATTTGCTCTTCCACCATTGGAATTTCAACGTAGTAGGCTTTTTTGAAGTCGACATCTTTGACTTTTAGGTGATTGGCAATGAGGTAATCGGCGAAGCGATTCGCGCGCCATGACCACTGAATCGCTTTGTTGTCTTGGTCGACCACTTGGCGATAAAGAAACGGCTGACCTTCGAGTTTGATTCCTTTAGAGGAGAAGAGATCGACGTTCGCGGGATCATCGGGCGTGAGCAGTGTGGTGACGATGGCGTTTTTTAAGTGGCCTTTAGGATCGGTTGGAGAGACGGTTTCAACCGTGATCAGTCCTTTATCGAAGTTCACTTCTGAACGACTTAGATAGTTGTCGATGTATTTGACGTAGTTACTTTTACCGGCGAATTTGACTTCCGCGCGGCCCCAGCGTTTTTCGATGTTGCCAGAGAAACTGGATATGAGCGACTCCAGTGCGGCGGTGTCTTTCTCAAATTGACCAGGCAACTCAGCCAGATTTTTGGCGAAACGGTTGGTGGGCTCGTAGTTGACGTCATAAAGGCTTTCAACAAATTCGCGGCTACAACCCGTTAAGACCACGGCTAGGCTCAAGGATATAACTGGGCCAAAGTAAGCTAACTTCTTCATATCTCTCTCAAAAAAAAGACACCCGCTCTTAATGGGGTGTCTTTAAAGGCTGCTGTTATTCGCTCGGTGGCGTGTATCCCTCGATATGGACCTCTTTGCCTTCAAACAGGAAGTTGACCATCTCGGTTTCGATCAATTTACGGTGCTCAGGATCCATCATGTTGAGCTTCTTTTCATTGATCAGCATGGTTTGTTTGTGTTGCCACTGCGCCCATGCCTCTTTTGAGATGTTGTCAAAAATACGTTTACCTAGTTCGCCTGGGTAGAGCTGGAAATCCAGTCCATCGGCTTCTTTTTGTAGTCGAGCACAAAATACCGTGCGGCTCATAACGACTCCTTTGATCGAATGCTGCGTAGTTCTGACGGTAAGCTCTCCAGCAATTGCTTCACGGGAGCGGCCAAACCGACTTCTACAGGTTGAGATAAGTTATACCAAAGACCTTTGCTGCCTTCCATTATCCTATCGGGTTGCTTTGATACGTCTACCAAAATTGGCGTGATATCGAGGTGATAGTGACTGAAGGTGTGGCGAAACGCGATCAGTGGTTGTTGGTCGACAATGCTGCTTGGCAGTACGCCTCGGGTGTCGAGTGATGGTTCGATAGCAGCGTTGTTGTGTTCAGGAAAACAGTACAAACCGCCCCAAATGCCCGACTGTGGGCGCTGCTCGAGCCACACCTGTTGGTTGTGATGCAAGATCACAAACCAGGTCTCTTTGACCGGTTTCTCTTTCTTCGGCTTTTTGCCCGGGTAATCTAGCGGATTGCCCTGTTTGTAGGCCGCGCAGAAGGTGGAGACAGGGCAGAGTGAACATTTTGGTTTGCTGCGCGTGCAGACCATCGCGCCCATGTCCATCATGGCTTGGTTGTACTTGTCTACGTCGCGGCTTGGTGTGTGTTCACAGGCAAAGGACCAGAGCTGATTTTCGACCCGTTTTTGCCCCGGCCAACCTTCTACGGCAAAACAGCGTGCGAGAGTGCGTTTGACGTTGCCATCTAAGATCGCATGTGGCTGTTTGTACACAGAGGACAAAATCGCCGCCGCAGTGGAGCGGCCAATGCCGGGTAGGGCGTTGAGTTGTTCAATCTGTTGTGGAAACTCGCCTTGGTACTGGTCACGAACGATTTGAGCGGCTTTGTGCAAATTGCGCGCTCTGGCGTAATAGCCGAGCCCAGTCCATAGATGCAGCACTTCGTCTTGCGGCGCATCAGCAAGCGCGGTCACCGTCGGAAAGCGCGCCAAAAAACGCTGGTAATATGGGATAACCGTAGCGACTTGGGTCTGCTGGAGCATGATCTCCGACAGCCAAACACTGTAGGCGGTTTTATTCTGTTGCCATGGAAGGTTTTTGCGACCATAGGCGTCATACCACTCTAAGATGGCGGTTGCATAAGGCGTCACGACTTGCTCTGTGTTCTATGATTTATGGAGCAAAATTGCACCACAGAACACGCCTTGAGTGCAACCGACAATCTGTAGGGATATGTTGAGCTCATGGTTGAGCTTAGAGTTGTGTTGAGGCGCTTGAGCAATTGTCGCTTTGTTCGCGTAAAACACTTGCACCAGTGGCGATTCTTTGGATAATCACAATCCCTTTGAGGCGAGACCAATTTTTAGACAGGCAGAATCATGAGTGAAGTGACCACCAACGAGTACAACGAAGACGGTAAACTGATACGCAAAGTAAGAAGCTTTGTTCGTCGCGAAGGTCGTTTGACCAAAGGTCAAGAGAATGCGATGAAAGAGTGCTGGCCGACCATGGGCATCGATTACAAAGCGGAGCGACTCAATTGGCGTGAGGTGTTCGGCAATGATAACCCTGTTGTGCTAGAAATTGGTTTTGGCATGGGCGCCTCTTTGGTCGAAATGGCCAAGAATGCCCCTGAAAAGAACTTTATCGGTATTGAAGTACACAGCCCAGGAGTGGGTGCGTGTCTATCGGATGCGCGTGACGCAGGCATCAGCAACCTTCGCGTCATGTGTCACGATGCGGTTGAAGTGTTTGAGCACATGATCCCAGACAGCAGTCTGGCGACGCTGCAACTCTTTTTCCCAGACCCATGGCATAAGAAGCGTCACCATAAGCGCCGTATCGTTCAGCTTGAGTTTGCTGAGATGGTGCGCAAAAAGCTGATTGAAGGCGAAGGCATCTTCCATATGGCGACAGATTGGGAGAACTACGCGCAGCACATGATTGAGGTGATGAATCAAGCGCCGGGCTATGAGAATATCGCCACAGAGGGCGATTTTGTTCCTCGTCCTGACGAGCGCCCTCTCACCAAATTTGAAGCCCGAGGCCATCGTTTAGGCCACGGCGTTTGGGACATTAAATACAAGCGCGTTGGCTAATCTAAGCGCCACGTAGAGTCACAAAAGCCGACATGATTCATGTTGGCTTTTTTCGTTGAACTGATTGAGGTTTTGCAATGACACCGACCAATGACATGCTAGCGAGCATTCTCGATGAGGTGCGCCCACTGATTGGTAAGGGCAAGGTCGCGAACTACATTCCCGCGCTGGCGAGAGTGCCCGCAGACAAACTGGGCATGGCCGTTTTCACTAACCAAGGTGAGGTGTTTAAAGCGGGGGATGTCGATGAGCCCTTTTCGATTCAATCGATTTCGAAAGCGCTCAGCTTAACGTTAGCCATGTGTCTCTATCAGCCAGAAGAGATCTGGCGCCGTGTGGGGAAAGAACCGTCTGGTCAGGCGTTCAACTCTTTGATTCAGCTTGAGATGGAGCAGGGCATTCCACGTAACCCGTTTATTAACGCTGGCGCTATTGTGGTGGCGGATCTGCTCAGTTCGCGCCTTTCAGCGCCCAGGCAGAGGCTGCTGGAGTTTGTGCGTCAGTTATCCGGTGATACTCATATTTGCTATGACAAAGTGGTGGCCGCATCAGAGATGATGCACAGTGACCGCAATGCGGCGATCGCGTATTTGATGCGCTCATTTGGCAACTTTGAAAACGAGGTCATCCCGGTGCTGAACAACTATTTTCACGCTTGTGCGTTGAAAATGAGTTGCGTCGACTTGGCGAAAACCTTCAGTTACCTGGCCAACAAAGGCACCTCAGTGCAAACACAAAAGCCGGTCATCACGCCGACACAAACTAAGCAGCTCAATGCGCTACTGGCGACGTGTGGTCTCTATGATGGCGCGGGCGAGTTTGCCTATCGAGTGGGGATGCCGGGTAAATCGGGCGTTGGCGGTGGCATTGTCGCGGTGATTCCTGGTGAGATGACCATCGCAGTGTGGTCACCAGAGCTAGACGCCTCTGGCAACTCATTAGCGGGCACTCGCGCCCTTGAGTTGTTTTCTCAGCGTATCGGGCGCTCTATTTTTTAGTGCTTGCTTTCACTGGTGCTTATTAGGGCACAGGTTGGCCTGTCGCGCGCCCTTATTCACTCTCATCCATAAACGCTGCGAGCAGGTCATTGAGAAACAATTTGCCTTTCTCGGTGACTTGCCAGCTTGTTACGCTCTCATCGATATAGCCTTTTTCAACCGCCCAGTTCATGGTTGGCGCGATCACGTCTAGCGCTAAGCTAGTGGTGTCGATGAAGTCTTGCTTCGGACACGCTTCAAGCAAGCGAAAACGGTTCATAAAGAACTCAAAAGGACGCTCTTTGTGCTCGACTTGATGCTCATCAGATATGTAGGGCTTGGTGAGGTTCTGATACGCCGCCAAGTACCCTTTGGGGTGTTTGATTTTCGTGGTCCGCACAATGCGACCATCGGCAAAGCTTATCTTCCCAGCGCTGCCACAACCAATGCCAAGGTAATCGCCAAAGCGCCAGTAGTTGAGGTTGTGCTGACACTCATAGCCCGGCTTACTGTAGCCAGAGATTTCATACTGCACGTAGCCTGCTTGAGTGAGCTTTTGATGGCCCAGCTCGAAAATATCCCACAGCGCATCGTCATCCGGCAGTACGGGTGGTTTGGAGTAGAATAGGGTGTTGGGCTCAATCGTCAGCTGATACCAAGAGAGGTGCGGAGGATTGAGCTCGATGGCTTGTTCAAGATCGGACAATGCCTCTTGGACTGATTGATCCGGCAAGCCGTGCATCAAATCGAGATTAAAGCTGTTTAAGCCTATGGTATGCGCAAGTTTCGCTGCGTTGACGGCTTCTTGCTCGCCGTGAATACGGCCCAATCGTTGGAGTTTCTCGGCCGCAAAACTCTGCACGCCAATCGAGATGCGGGTCACTCCTGCAACTTGGTATCCGCCAAAGCGCTCAGCCTCTATCGTGCCAGGGTTGGCTTCCATGGTGATCTCAATGTCATCTTTAAACGCAATGCGCGCACGAATACCAGAGAGCATGCGCTCAATGCCCTGAGGCGAAATCAAGCTTGGCGTGCCGCCACCGATGAAAATCGAGTGCAAAGGCCGCGGGTTAGCATTGAGCTGGTAGCGCTCAATATCGCTGTCGAGATCCTCAAGCAGGGCATCAATGTATTGCGCTTCAGGAATCGTATCCTTGAGTGCATGGGAGTTAAAATCGCAGTACGGGCACTTTTGTACACACCAAGGGATGTGGACATAGAGACTGAGATTCGGAGGCGTTAGCTTGGTCATGAACGTTGACATGAGCGGTTACAGCGGCTGTTGTGATAGCTGAGCAAAGAGCTGCTTAAGCGCTTTACCGCGGTGCGATAGCTGCTTTTTGCGTGCGGGTTCAAGCTGCGCGCTGGCGCACTGTTCTTCTGAAACAAAGAAAATCGGATCGTAGCCAAAGCCATGTTCACCTTGAGGCTCAGTCAAAATGCGCCCTTCCCACACGCCATGACAGACGATCGGAGTAGGATCTTGGTGATGACGCATCAGGACCAAAACACAATGAAAGCGCGCCGTGCGCTGCGTTTCTGGAACATTCTCCATCGCCGCGAGCAGCTTTTCTAAGTTCTGCTGATCGCTGGCACCTTCTCCGGCATAACGCGCAGAATAAATGCCCGGCGCGCCTTGTAGGTAATCGACTTCAAGACCTGAGTCATCGGCAATGGCGGCCAGCCCCGTCTCTTTCGCGGCGTGGCGCGCCTTGATGATGGCGTTTTCGATAAAGGTGGTGCCTGTCTCGGCCACTTCTGATACCGCATAGTCACTTTGTGCGACCACATCAAAGCCAAATTCAGACAACAGATCCGCCATTTCGCGGACTTTACCTTGATTGCCCGTGGCTAATACGATTTTCTTCATACTTCTCTCGCTCTCTCTATCGTCTTACTCTTCGACATAAAATTTTTGGCTGAACTTTACTGGTCCTGTGCCTTTAATGCCAGCATTAACATCAATCGTGAACGACAAGGTTTCTTCATTGCTGATTGGAAACTCGGCGATATAGTAAATCGCTTCGCCTTCTACTATTTCGCGGAACGCCAATGTTTTGCTTTGGCCAATCAGGTTTTTGGCCTGACCGCTGACCGCAGCCTTGATAGCCGGTTTGCCGGCTGCTGAGTTGTCGAGCACACTGATATTGAGGATAGCCGAGTAGCCGTTGCGTTTGAGCTGGTAGCTGCGCGCCACCGCTGGGGTCAAAAAGGTCGAATTGAAGGCGGAGTAGTGCACTTCGATGTCTTTGATGGTTTTGAACTGCTCGGCGGCGCTAGGGAGTGACAGCAGAGCGAGTAGAAGTAGGTAAAAGCGAGCTTTCATGAGCATTCCTTTTAATGATTGTTTTTCATGCCTGGTAGACATGATCTCCTTACATGGCCGGGCAGAAAGAGGCTTGAGCGTAAAAGTAAGCCACCCTAGAGGATGGCTTGGATAACGGGTGGTATCTGCTTGGCATCGGCGATACGCACTTGTTTGTGGCGGCCCAATTCACCTTTTTCTATCGCCACCATGCCCTTGGCCACTTTGCATTGCTTGGCAAGATATTTAGTGAGATGCGCATTGGCTTTACCGTCTACTGGAGGGGCGGTAATGGCGACTTTTAATTCATCACCATGCAGCCCGACGAGACTATCGCGGCTCGCTTTAGGTTGGATATAGAGGCGCAGCACCAGATCGCTGCCCTCTAGCCAAGCCGCGAGTGCCATTAGAGCTGATACCAAATAGGGCCAATGATGTCACCCATCAGGAAGTTAGCAAACTGCAGCACGATAAACAGCACCAGTACGCTCAAATCAAAGCCGCCCATGGCTGGAAGAATGCGGCGAATCGGCGCCAACATGGGTTCAGTCAACTGATGGAACACGTACTCAATTGGGCTGCGGCCTTGGCTGACCCAGCTCAAAATCGCGCGGATCAGTAGAACCCAGAACAGTAAGCTGCCCGCGGCTTTGAGCAAAGAGAGCAAGCCAAGGAACAGGAAGTCGGCACTGAAGGTGACGGAGCCGCCTGAGGCAATCAAAATCAACGCGACAAACTTCAAAACGCACAACACGTAAGCAAATAGCACGGTGGCGAGATCAATGCTGCCTACCGATGGGATCACGCGGCGCAGCGGCGCAACGACCGGTTGTGTCGCTTTAACGATAAATTGCGAGAAGGGGTTATAGAAATCGGCGCGCGCCGCCTGTAACCAGATCCGCAAAATGACGACCATAATGTAGAGGTCGAACAGTGTGGAAATCAAAAAACTCATTGAATTCATAGGGTAACCTTACTTCGTCGAGCCAAGGCTCGGGCTGTTAAAACAGAACTTTAAAACAGTGTTTCCATCTCTTTCGCACGGCTGACCGCAGCTTGCATTGCTTTGGCTACTATAGCGGAAAGTTGGTGTTCGTTGAATGTACGCAGCGCTTCTGCGGTAGTACCACCTTTGGAGGTCACCTGCTCGCGCAGTGTCGATAGTTCAATATCTGGGTTGGCGACCACCATCTCAGCCGCGCCCAATGCCGATTGCTGGACGAGCAATCTGGCGGTCTCTTTGTCAAATCCTTGAGCCATCGCCTCTTGCTGCATCGCTTCCATAAATAGGAAGAAGTACGCCGGCGCGCTGCCTGCGGCGGCAATGATGTTGTTGATGCCGGACTCTTGCTCTACCCAACAGCAGCGGCCCACTGCGCTCATCAGCTGCTCAGCAAAGGCTTTGTCGCTATCACTGACGCTCTCTGGCGCGTAGAGACCGCTCATCCCTTTGCCTAGTTGCGATGGTGTGTTTGGCATAACACGCACCAGTGGCGCCTTTGTGGCGAGCATCTCTTGTAGGCGTTGGCAATGAATGCCTGCGGCAATAGAAATGACCAGTTTGTTGGAAAAGTCGATGCCCTGTAGTGGCTGACAGACCGCTTCCATCATTTGTGGCTTGACCGAAAGAACCACCACATCCGCATCGTTTGCTGCTTGAATATTGTCGCTGGTGGTGTGAATGCCATAGGTCTCTTCCAGTGGCAAGCGGCGCGTGGTTGACGGCGCGGTCGCGGTAATCAGTGATGCTGGGTAACCATCGGCGACAAGGCCAGCAACGATAGCGCGAACCATATTTCCTGCGCCAATAAAGGCAATCTTCTTCTGTTCCATGGCGGAGTGAATCCTTATCTCTGTGTTATTTGGCCCAAGTGTTGGCCCCTGATGGTTGGGAATGGCGCTTAACTACGGGCGCCAAAAATCGCGCTACCGATCCGCACCATAGTGCTGCCTGCTTCAATGGCGGCGTCCATATCCCCGCTCATGCCCATCGATAATGTATCTAAGGTGACGTCGGGCAAACGTTGCGCCAACGACCTCTGCAGCTCAGCCAGTTCAGTGAATGCACCTAGCTGAGCCGCGTAATCGGGTGTGCTTGCCGGAATGGACATCAATCCTCTTAAAGTGAGGTTGGGCAGCGTAGAAATCAACTCTGCGAGTGCGAAGATTTCCTCGTCGCTGGCGCCGGATTTGGACGCTTCGCCACTGGTGTTGACTTGAATGAGCACTTGCAGCGGCGCTAGGCCTTCTGGTCGCTGGTCATTAAGGCGCTGCGCTATTTTGGCGCGGTCAACAGTATGTACCCAGGCGAAATTCTCCGCCACGATACGGGTTTTGTTCGATTGAATTGGGCCGATGAAGTGCCACTCCAACGCTAACTCTGGGTGATTTTGGCGAAAGTAATCGACTTTATCCGCCCCTTCTTGGACGTAATTTTCGCCAAACGCGCGTTGCCCAACCTGCGCCGCTGCAAAAATATCGGCAACAGGTTTGGTTTTACTTACCGCGAGAAGTTGCACTGAGTCTCGAGGGCGTCCACACTTTTGTAAGGACGCATCAATCTGTGAGGTGATCTGTTCGATGTTTTGTTGAATACTACTCATAGCTAACTTTATTAAGGAATTGAAATGGATATCGCTGAGTTACTGGATTTTAGTGTAAAGCATAATGCCTCAGATCTACATCTTTCTGCTGGGGTTTCTCCAATGATTCGTATTGATGGTGATGTCAGAAAGCTGGGCGTTCCTGCTTTGTCGCACTCTGAGGTGCATCGCTTAGTGTTCGACATCATGAATGATGCTCAGCGCAGCGAATTTGAAGAGCGCCTTGAGGTCGATTTCTCGTTTGAACTCTCCGATGTTGGCCGTTTTAGGGTCAACGCCTTCAATCAAAGTCGTGGCTGTGCGGCGGTCTTTCGTACTATCCCGACAGAGATCCCAAGCCTAGAGCAGTTAGAGGCGCCAAAGATTTTCTCTGACATTGCCAATATGGAAAAAGGCTTAGTGCTAGTGACTGGGCCCACTGGCTCGGGTAAATCCACCACATTAGCCGCCATGGTGGACCACATAAATCGTCACCACAATAAGCATATCCTCACCATTGAAGATCCGATTGAATTTGTGCACAGCAACAATAAGTGTTTGATTAACCAACGCGAAGTGCATCGTGATACTCACAGCTTCAACAACGCGCTGCGCAGTGCGCTACGTGAAGACCCGGATGTGATTTTGGTTGGTGAGCTGCGTGACCAAGAGACAATCAGCCTTGCTCTCACCGCCGCAGAAACCGGTCACCTGGTGTTTGGTACGCTGCACACCAGTAGCGCCGCGAAAACCATTGACCGGATTATTGATGTGTTCCCGGGGAGCGATAAAGACATGGTGCGCTCTATGCTGTCTGAATCCTTGCGCAGCGTTATCGCCCAAAAACTGCTCAAGCGCCTTGGCGGGGGACGCGTGGCGTGTCATGAAATCATGATGGCGACGCCGGCGATTCGTAACCTTATCCGCGAAGATAAAGTGGCGCAGATGTACTCAGTTATTCAAACGGGCGCGGCGCACGGCATGCAAACCATGGAGCAAAATGCCAAGCAGTTGATCATGCAAGGCTTGGTGGATGCCGACGAAGTGGCGAAGAAATTTGAAGTGCAAAGCACGCCATTTTAAGAGGTGACGGATGGACATTACAGCCTGTTTAGAAGAGATGGTGGCGCAAAAAGCGTCGGATCTCTATATCACGGTAGGCGCGCCGCTGTTGTATCGCGTTGATGGTCAGCTTAAAGCGTACGGTGAAACGCTGACTCAACCCGATGTGGATGCGCTCTTGGTCGGCATGATGGATGAAAAACGCCAAACGGAGTTCGCCCAAACGCACGAAGCCAATTTCGCCATTGTGCGAGAAGTGGGGCGCTTTCGTGTCTCAGCATTTCACCAGCGCGAGTTGCCCGGCGCGGTCATTCGTCGCATTGAAACCAAAATCCCAACGTTTGAGCAGTTAAAGCTGCCAGAGGTGCTGCAAGACCTGGCGATTGCGAAGCGGGGCTTGGTGCTGGTGGTGGGCGCGACGGGCTCGGGTAAATCGACCACGATGGCCGCGATGACGGGTTATCGCAACCAGCATCGCAGCGGGCACATTTTGACGGTCGAAGACCCGATAGAGTTTGTTCATGAACATCAGCGCTGCATTGTGACGCAGCGCGAAGTGGGGCTCGACACCGAGAGCTATGAAGTGGCGTTGAAAAACTCATTGCGCCAAGCGCCGGATATGATTCTGATTGGTGAGATCCGCAGTCGTGAGACGATGGAATACGCCATGACCTTCGCTGAAACGGGCCATTTGTGTATGGCCACACTGCACGCCAACAACGCCAACCAAGCGCTAGAGCGGATCTTACATCTGGTGCCGAAAGAGCAAAAAGAGCAGTTCTTGTTTGACCTGTCGATGAACCTGCGCGGCGTGATCGCTCAGCAGTTGATTCGCGATAAAAACGGTCAAGGGCGTCACGGCGTGTTTGAAATCCTACTCAACAGCCCACGTGTTTCGGATCTGATTCGTCGCGGCGATTTGCATGAGCTGAAAAGCACCATGGCGAAATCCAACCAAGTGGGCATGCAGACCTTTGACCAAGCGCTATATCAACTGGTAGTGGAGGACAAGATCAACGAAGAAGATGCCCTGCACAGTGCCGATTCCGCCAATGATTTGCGCATCATGCTGAAAACCAATCGCCAAGAAGGCTTTGGCGGTGGGGCGTTGGACAACGTTAAGATTGATATGGATTAGAGTGGCGAGTTCCTAGTTCCTAGAGGGAGGGCGTTTGATAGAACTCGCTTTAGGAATTGGGGTTATTGGTATTGGGCTTCAAACCAGCTTTCTAGAATGATCACGGCGGATTGGCAGTCAACGTTGCCTTTGGTGAGCGCTTTGTAGCCGCCCATCGAGAACAGCTCGGAACGGGCTTCGGTGGTCGAGAGGCGTTCATCGTGCAGCTCTACCGGTAGGCCAAATCGGCCATGGAGGCGGTTGGCGAATTTTTTGGCTCGCGGCGTGATGCTTTCGAGATCTTTGCCGTGCAGGTCTGTGGGTAGTCCTACCACCAACAGATTCGGTTGCCACTCGGCAATCTGCTTTCCTATCTCATCCCAATTGGGAATGCCGTCTTTGGCTTTAAACGCTTTGAGTGGTGAGGCGGTGCCGGTAATTTCTTGGCCAATGGCGCTGCCAATGCTTTTGGTGCCATAGTCGAAGGCCATGATGGTTTTAGACATAAGGGTTCTGCTTAGTGAAACTAGATTCGTGAAATTAAAGTGAATCAGCGGCGAGGGGTTATCGCCGCTTATCGTTTTAGCGCAACACGGAATCGTCACGCATGACCGACGTCGTTGGACAGCTGTGCGACGTCAATGCCGAGCATCTGCACCGCTTTTTGCCAGCGATCGGCAATCGGGGTATCAAAGATGACCGATGGGTCGGCTTCAATGGTTAGCCATGAATTCTCCGAGAGCTCTGACTCCAGCTGACCCGCCTCCCAACCGGAATACCCCAGTGCGACCAAGTAGCGATTAGGCTCTGCCTCGGTGCCGAGCACACTCAAAATGTCTTTTGAGGTGGTGACACTGATTTCACTGGTCATCTGAATGCTGGATTCATACGTGTCTTTAGGGCGATGAAGGATAAAACCTCGGTCTTCAGATACAGGCCCGCCATTAAGGACCGGTTTTTCCAGACTGTCGGTATTGAGCTGCGGATGAACGGGCTGCACATCGACGCGTTCGAGCATTTTTCCAATGGTGATATCAATAGGCGCATTGATCATGAGGCCCATAGCGCCCTCTTCGTTGTGTTCACACACATAGATGACACTGCGCTTAAAGTAGGGATCTTTCATCCCCGGCATGGCAACGAGAAAATGGTTGGTTAAATTCATCATGACTCCACCTTAAATTGAGCGGCATCCACAGAGCGAATACCGCTCAAGAGCTGGGTTATCCCATCACCGATAGATTATTTCTGCTCAATGCGACGTTCAATCGCATCCATCAGCTTGCCGGTAATGGAGATATCAAATGCGGCTTCGATTTCACGAATACACGTTGGGCTGGTAACGTTAATCTCAGTCAGTTTGTCGCCGATGACGTCAAGGCCAACAAAAATCAGCCCCTTTTCTTTAAGTGTAGGCGCTACAGCGAGAGCGATCTGTTTATCTGTCTCACTCAGTGGTCTTGCTTCGCCACGTCCGCCTGCGGCTAGGTTACCGCGAGTCTCTCCTTTGGCAGGAATACGCGCTAAGCAGTAGGGCATCGGTTCGCCATCCACCACCAAAATACGCTTGTCACCATTGCTAATATCTGGGACGAAAGTTTGCGCCATCGCGTAGTGTTGACCATGGTTGGTCAAGGTTTCGATGATCACGGAAACGTTAGGATCGTTCTCTTTTACACGGAAGATCGACGCGCCGCCCATGCCATCCAATGGTTTTAAAATCACGTCGCCATGTTGCTCACGGAAGGCTTTGATCTTGTCTGCGCTGCGAGTCACCAAGGTGGTTGGCGTCAGCTCTGGGAACCACGCGGTAAACAGTTTTTCATTGCAGTCGCGCAAGCTTTGCGGCTTGTTGACGATCAAGGTGCCTTTTTCTTCGGCGCGCTCAAGGATGTATGTGGCGTAGATGTATTCGGTATCAAATGGGGGATCTTTACGCATCAATACCGCATCAAGCTCTGACAGCTCAATGGTCTGCTCAGACTTAAACTGATACCAGCGGCTCGGATCTTCTTTCAGCTCCACCACTTTGGTGTCCGCAATCGCGACGCCCTGTTCTAGATGAAGATCCTTCATCTCCATGTAGTGAATTTCGTAGCCGCGGCGCTGCGCTTCCAGCATCATGGCAAAGCTAGAGTCTTTTTTGATGTTGATGGACGAAATCGGGTCCATCACGATGCCGAGTTTGATCATGGATAGTGTTCTCCGTTTAGCCAAGATCGCCAAAGCGAACTTGTAGGGCGGTAATAGCGGTAAGGGCTGCGGTTTCGGTACGTAGCACGCGAGGACCGAGCAGCGTCTCTTCAAATTGGTATTGCTGCGTCATATCGATTTCATCGCTAGAAAGGCCGCCTTCAGGGCCAATCAACAAACGCACTTTTTCTACCGGAGTCGGTAGGGTGTTGATTGAGTATTTGGCGCGCGGATGCAAATTGAGCTTCAAGCCACCGAATTGCTCTTGGCACCACGCTTCGAGCGACATAATCGGGCGAATGGTAGGAACGGTATTCCGGCCGCATTGTTCACAGGCGCTGATAGCAATTTTTTGCCATTGAGCGAGCTTTTTCTCAAAACGTTTGGGGTCGAGTTTGACGCCACAGCGCTCAGAGATAAGGGGCGTAATGGTATTGACGCCAAGCTCAACGGATTTTTGAATCGTGAACTCCATTTTATCTCCGCGTGAGATCACTTGACCTAAGTGCAGATCCAGCGGTGACTCGCAGCTTTGCTCAACGCGGTCTAACACCTCGACGTCGACGTTTTTCTTTCCTACAGCGGTAATGGTGGCAGGGAATTGTGCGCCGCTGCCATCAAACAACAGCACCTGTTGACCCTCTTTCATGCGCAGCACTCGGCCGACGTGTCCGGCGGCATCGTCACTGAGGGCGAGAGGCCCAAGCTGGTGGATGGTCTCTGGGTGATAGAGTCGTGGCATGCGCATTGCGTTGGTTTCCTGCAAATCCAAAAGTTATCCCACTAACATGGATGCCTTTGAGCGAAAAAACAAGGGGCTAGCGTGAGATAAAGCGTGCTGAGAAGTCGAGTGCCTAGTTCCTAGTTTCTAGTTCCCAGAGCTAGGTGGTTATGGGGTTGCTTGGCATGCCTCAACCACAAACGGGTTGTGATTGCCTTGCACTTTAGCGATGCGTTTGTCACGTTCACACTCCCAGGCGTCAGCGGGGTAGGTTTTATTCCATGCATTCATTAGCTTGGTTTGCTGGCTTGAGAGTTTAAATCCGTACTCTTTACTCATGTAGAGATAGGTGCGAGCAATGGAGCCGCGGGCTCGATCGGGTGGCATCACTTCACGCTGTTTGAAGTTGACCTGCATCTCACAGCGCCCATAGCTCACCCCTTGAACCCCATTCCACTGGCTAAAGTTGTAATTTGAACGATCGCCGTTGACCTCACCAATCGCTGGGGTCAAGTTATGCAAATCGGCTTCCATCGAGCGAAATTGCTGATCGTTTTTAGTGCAGTATTTACGCCCACCTTGTTGCCAGCATTGGCGCTGATGACCAAATTGCCAAGCAGGCACCACATGCTCCCACTCAATGCGAGAGGCTCGGCGCTCTTGCTTACGCACCTGATAGCCGCACGAGTTAAGATCCGGCGTGCCTTTGCGCCCTTGCCACTCAATATTGCAGCCACAGTAAAAGCTGGTGGGGTGATCGGCGTAGATCTTGACCGCCTCTTTCTTTGCTTTGGAAAAAGAGGACGGCGGCGCTGCGTGCGCGAAAGAGAAAGCAGAAGAGAGCGTCACCGCTAGCAGCGAGCTCATCACAGTAAACCAAACGGGCAGTCGAGACATAATGAAACCTGAGTGAGCGTTAAAGCATGAAAAAAGTATTATTTTTCACAGTCTAGCACGCAAAAAGGTAGGATTTTAGTGATGATGTTATTTGTTACGCTGAACGAGATCGCGCCACAGGGTGTGATTTAGTGGGGATAGATAGCTGGCAGGGATGGAGTGCGGGTGATTACGACAACTGTTTGCCAGAAAATACCAGTGTCTGCTGACACTGTTGGCAGCGATAGCTTGCCTGTTTGCGCTGCACTTTATTGTGGCGTCGAATAGAGAGCGGGTAGTCACGACACGCACAACGGTATTCAAAGGTTTTACCCTGAACAGAGGTGACAGCAAAGCTGTGGGTGGTGTTGGCTTTGACACCGAACACTGACTCCATGACCCCTTGCCACTCTTTGCCGTGCGGGCGAACGCGACCATAAACTTGATAGGTGACAAGGTGGGCCACTTCATGGGGGATCACTTCTTGGAGAAACGCCGCTTGATTCTCCGCAAACAACACCGGATTGAGGCGGATTTCATTGAGTTGCAGGTACGCTTTTCCTGCCGCTTTGCCGCGCAGCTTAAACGAGAGCGTTGGCATAGGAAACGGCCGGCCGAACGCCTGGCGGGCTTGCTCGATGCATTGTGCGATCACTCGCTGAGTTGAATAGGTGAGGGTCAAATCCACAGGTGACTCATCTTCGCTGGCAGAGATACAGGATAAAAAACGCCCCGAGAGAGCTCGGGGCGTTCACTATACCTCAAATAGGCCACATGTTAAGGGTGATGGCGTTTCTTAATCACCTCATGATACGCGTGCCAAGTGGCGTAGCCGAGTATCGGCATCGTAAAGAGCATCCCGATACCATAAGTGGCAAAGCCAATTAAGATTCCGCCACAAATGATCGCAGCCCAGACGATCATGGCACCAATATTGGATTTAACGGCGTTAAAGCTACTGAATACGCCAGTCATCATATCCACGCGTCGCTCCATCATCAGCGGAATGGCAAACGCTGAGATACTGAACACAACACACGCCAGCACTAAACCCACTAATGAGCCGATGATCAAGAAGGGGAGAAAGTCGCTCAACGGCGCCCCTTGTACTGAAGGGTAAAGTGCATGCAACAGCGCCGCGATACGCATCCAAAAAATCATACACACCGCAAGCAGCACGGCAAACGCCCATTGTGAGGTGGAGTTGCGCCCGATGGCTTTCATCGAGTGAAGCAAACTGGGTTTATGTCCGCGCTCTCGCTCCCAGCTTGCGTCATACAAACCGAGCGCTAAAAAAGGCCCAATGAGCATATAGACGACCAGACTGGGCATCACCACAAGGTGTGTGCCTTGCCACTGGACGAGGAGAACAATGCCGATGGCCGCCGCCATAAAGCACAAGCCGTAGAAAGCGCTAATCAGCGGCATGCGAACAAAGTCGTGCAAGCCGAGCGCGAGCCAATGAAATGGGGCAGAGATACTGACCTGATTACACGGTATGGTGCGCGCGTATTCGTGGTCGCTGACTTCCTTATGTTTTTGCTCTTTGAAGTCATGTGGGTTAACCGTACGAGGCATAACTCCTCCTTGATCAATCTCGATTCTCATCCTCTTCTTTGCCTTTTGAGTGGTGGCCGAGAAAAGGGGTTGTTACGTATTTGTAAACAAAAGACGTTTTTAAACGCAAGCCGTTCGCAAACACGAGAGAGTGCTGACCCGATTCGCTGATGTGCTCCTAGACGCTGACGTTAAAGGGTGTGAACTCTCAGTTTCATGTTGATGCCGTGATCTGAACACAAGCTTTGCGCGTGTTACTCGGCGCAGAGGGGATGGCAGTCACGTCTGGTTTTATACGTAAAGACGTCATCCTTGGATGCGTTCATTTAACATATTGTTAACTATTGACCTCAATGGCGTAAATTACAACCTGGGAGGTTAAATTTTGTTCAATGATGGGTGGGGGGGATGCGAGGTCGGGGTGAGCAAAGCGAGCGAGGAGGCTAGATGGCAGGCAAAAGAAAGGGCTTTTGGCGAACCAAAAGCCCTGAAATAGTGTGGCTCAGTGATTACTTGAGACCAGCGAAGTCACGCAGTTCTGCGGCTTTATCCGTCGCTTCCCAAGGGAACTCTTCACGACCGAAGTGGCCGTAAGCGGCGGTCTTCTTGTAGATCGGCTGAAGTAGGTTCAGCATCTCTTGCAGGCCGTATGGACGTAGATCGAAGAACTGACGTACCGCCTCAATGATGATGTCGTGCGAGACTTTCTCAGTACCGAACGTTTCCACCATGATAGACGTTGGATCCGCAACACCGATTGCGTAAGACAATTGGATTTCACAGCGATCTGCCATACCCGCTGCGACGATGTTTTTCGCCACGTAGCGTGCTGCGTAAGCGGCACTACGGTCTACTTTCGATGGATCTTTACCAGAGAATGCACCACCACCGTGACGCGCTGCGCCGCCGTAGGTATCAACGATGATCTTACGACCGGTCAAACCACAGTCGCCCATTGGGCCACCGATAACAAAACGACCGGTTGGGTTGATGAAGAAGTTAGTGTCTTTGTTGAGCCACTCAGCTGGTAGAACAGGTTTGATGATCTCTTCCATTACCGCTTCGCGCAGATCCGGCGTTGAGATAGAGTCACAGTGCTGAGTTGACAGTACGACCGCATCGATACCAACGATCTTACCTTCGTTGTACTGGAACGTAACCTGAGATTTTGCATCTGGACGCAACCATGGCAGTGTGCCGTTCTTACGTACTTCCGCTTGCTTTTGCACTAGGCGGTGTGAGTAAGTGATAGGCGCTGGCATGAGGACTTCAGTCTCGTTACATGCGTAACCAAACATGATGCCTTGGTCACCGGCACCTTGCTCTTTTGGATCCGCTTTGTCGACACCTTGGTTGATGTCTGGAGACTGTTTACCGATGGTGTTTAGCACTGCACACGAATCCGCGTCAAAGCCCATGTCAGAGTGAACGTAGCCAATTTCACGTACGGTTTGGCGCGTTAACTCTTCGATGTCTACCCATGCAGAAGTGGTGATTTCACCGCCGACCATGACCATACCGGTCTTGACGTAGGTTTCACACGCTACGCGAGCTTTTGGATCTTGCTCGAGGATCGCATCGAGAACCGCATCTGAGATTTGGTCTGCAATTTTATCTGGATGGCCTTCTGATACGGATTCAGAAGTAAACAGGTGCTTAGCCATGAGAGCTCCATTTAATCTGTTGGATGGGCGTCATTGCTCGCCCAGCACAAAAATAAGGTTAAATTATGTAGGTGTATCTACATCTAGACGTCTATTCTAGTTTTGCGTGCTCGAATTACAAGTTATTTTTGTGATTTAAGTAGAGTAAAAACGCGTATTTTTCTCAATCCGCCGCGTGAGGTAAAGAGCAATCGTTTGCATCAAGCAGTAACGAAAACCGGCGGTCTTCGAGAAATTTGCAATAAATATCGTAGATCTGGCGTTGATTAGACAGTAATCGATTGCACCCGCGCAGATGCTCTGCGAGAATTATCGCCCACATTAGTTATCAATTCGCTTAATGCATTCAGGAGCAGACATGTCTTCTCGTAAACACTTGGCCAATGCAATTCGTGCACTTAGCATGGATGGTGTTCAACAAGCTAATTCCGGTCACCCAGGCGCACCGATGGGGATGGCGGATATCGCCGAAGTTCTTTGGCGTTCACACTTAAACCACAACCCAGCGAACCCAGAATGGGCAAACCGCGACCGTTTTGTGCTATCAAACGGCCACGGCTCAATGCTGATTTACTCTTTGCTGCACCTAAGTGGTTACGAGCTGTCTATTGATGATCTGAAAAACTTCCGTCAGCTTCATTCAAAAACGCCGGGCCACCCAGAATATGGTTATGCACCGGGCGTAGAAACCACTACTGGTCCTCTTGGCCAAGGTATCACTAACGCAGTGGGCATGGCGCTGGCAGAGAAAGCATTAGCGGCGCAGTTCAATAAAGAAGGCCATGACATCATCGACCACTTCACCTACGTATTCATGGGGGATGGCTGTTTGATGGAAGGGATCTCTCACGAAGCATGTTCACTAGCGGGCACTCTGGGCCTTGGCAAGCTGATCGCTTTTTGGGATGACAATGGCATCTCGATTGATGGTGAAGTGGAAGGTTGGTTCTCTGACGATACACCAAAACGCTTTGAAGCTTACGGTTGGCATGTTATTCCAGCTGTCGATGGCCATGATGCTGAGGCGATCAACGCCGCCATCACTGCCGCGAAAGCGGACCCTCGCCCTACTCTAATTTGTACTAAGACCATCATCGGTTTTGGTTCACCAAACAAAGCGGGCTCTCACGATTGTCACGGCGCGCCACTAGGTGCAGACGAAATCAAAGCTGCGCGTGAGTTCCTAGGTTGGGAGCACCCAGCATTTGAGATTCCAGCAGACGTATATGAGCAGTGGGATGCGAAAACCGCAGGCGCAGCATCTGAAGCGGCGTGGAACGCTCAGTTTGAGGCTTACGCAGCGGCGTACCCAACAGAAGCGGCGGAGCTGAAACGTCGTCTCAACGGTGAGCTTCCTGCGCAATGGGAAGAGAAAGCGAATCAAATCATTGCTGATCTGCAAGCCAACCCAGCGAACATTGCCTCGCGCAAAGCGTCTCAAAATGCGCTTGAAGCGTTCGGTAAAATGCTGCCTGAATTTATGGGCGGTTCGGCGGACCTTGCGCCATCCAACTTGACCATGTGGTCGGGCTCAAAATCACTGGAAGCAGACGATTTCTCAGGGAACTACGTTCACTACGGTGTGCGTGAGTTCGGTATGACGGCCATCATGAATGGTATTGCGCTGCATGGTGGTTTTGTCCCTTACGGTGCGACCTTCTTGATGTTTATGGAGTACGCTCGTAACGCGATGCGTATGGCCGCGCTGATGAAAATTCAGAACATCCAAGTGTACACGCATGACTCGATTGGTCTGGGTGAAGATGGCCCAACGCACCAACCCGTTGAGCAAATGGCGTCACTTCGCCTAACGCCAAACATGAGCACATGGCGTCCATGTGACCAGGTGGAATCTGCGGTCGCTTGGAAATTGGCGATTGAGCGTAAAGATGGCCCAACGTCTCTGATTTTCTCTCGTCAAAACCTCGCGCAGCAAGAGCGTGACGCTGAGCAAGTGGCTAACATCGCTAAGGGTGGTTACATCCTAAAAGATTGCGCGGGCAAGCCAGAGCTTATCCTTATCGCCACCGGTTCTGAAGTGGAACTGGCTGTCGAAGCGGCGGCGCAGCTTACTGCTGAAGGCAAGCAAGTACGTGTGGTGTCTATGCCATCGACGGATGCGTTCGATAAGCAAGACGCAGCGTACCGTGAATCCGTACTGCCAGCTGACGTAACAGCACGTATCGCTATCGAAGCGGGTATTGCGGACTTCTGGTACAAGTATGTCGGCTTTGGCGGCAAGATCATCGGTATGACAACCTTCGGTGAATCAGCGCCTGCTGGAGAGCTGTTCAAGCTGTTTGGCTTCACGACAGAAAACGTTGTGAACACAGCGAAAGAACTGCTTGCTTAATTGTGGCGATGTAGTTTGAAGGAAACCGAGTCGTGAGTGGCTCGGTTTTTTTTATTTAGTTCCTAGTTCCTAGTTACTAGAAATAGGCGGTTTCGGGGATTGGAACTCGCATCTGGGCACGGGCTCAGTTACTATCTGTGACACGAAAATCAGGTAGGGTGAGGAAAGGATGCTTAAAATTGCGATCAATGGATTTGGACGTATCGGTCGTAATGTGTTGCGCGCGGTTTACGAGAGCGGCAAACATCAGCAGATCAAAGTGGTCGCGGTCAACGAGTTGGCACAGCCTGATGCGATGGCGCACTTACTGCAATACGATACGAGCCACGGTCGTTTTGGCAAAAAAATCACGCATGGCCAAGAGCATATCTATATTCATCACGGCGTCGTGGAGAGTGGCGACTTTGATTCGATTCGGATTTTGCACCTAAACGACATTGAGCTACTGCCTTGGCGCGATCTTGAGGTCGATATGGTGCTCGACTGCACCGGTGTCTATGGCTCGCAAGCCGATGGCCAAGCGCACATCAAAGCCGGCGCTAAAAAAGTGCTTTTCTCCCACCCGGGCGCCAGTGATATCGACAACACCATCATCTATGGCGTGAACCATGAAACATTAACCGCAGAGCATCGCGTCGTTTCTAACGGTTCGTGTACGACCAACTGTATTGTCCCTATCATCAAAGCGTTGGACGATGCTTTTGGTATCGATTCTGGCACGATCACCACCATTCACTCCTCAATGAATGATCAGCAGGTGATTGATGCGTATCACAGCGATTTGCGTCGTACTCGAGCCGCCAGCCAATCCATCATTCCAGTCGATACGAAATTGCACAAAGGGATTGAAAGAATCTTCCCGAAATTTTCCAACAAATTCGAAGCCATATCCGTGCGCGTTCCCACGGTAAACGTCACTGCGATGGATTTAAGTGTCACAATTAATACGAATGTGAAAGTTAATGACGTAAATCAAACCATTGTTAACGCATCTCAGTGTACATTACACGGCATTGTTGACTATACTGAAGCGCCGCTCGTATCGATTGACTTTAATCACGATCCCCACAGTGCCATTGTTGATGGTTCCCAGACTCGCGTGAGTAATGGGCACCTAGTCAAAATGTTGGTTTGGTGTGATAACGAATGGGGCTTTGCGAACCGCATGCTGGATACTGCGCTCGCAATGCAGGTCGCTTCAGAACAAGCTGGGTAGTGCCGTTTAGCGGTCATTTTCACCCAGATTGGAAGCGCCGAAAGGCGGTGGAGTAATATTTATTTTTACCCTTGAAATAAATATTGATAATCTCCATATCAAAACCAGTTTGAAGAATTAATAGGCTTGGCAGGGTTGCCGAGTGACTGAAAACTTTATTTTTTGAATAGTTGAGAGGACAAACCATGTCTGTAATCAAGATGACTGACCTGGATCTAGCAGGTAAACGTGTATTCATCCGTGCTGACCTAAACGTGCCAGTAAAAGACGGCAAAGTAACTTCTGATGCGCGTATCCTCGCGTCTCTACCAACAATCAAGCACTGTCTAGAAGCAGGCGCGAAAGTGATGGTTACTTCTCACCTAGGTCGCCCAACTGAGGGTGAATACGCGGAAGAGTTCTCTCTACAACCTGTCGTAAACTACCTAAACGATGCACTTGACTGCGAAGTGAAGCTAGCGAAAGACTACCTAAACGGTCTAGAGCTGAACGCGGGCGAGCTTGTTGTTCTAGAAAACGTTCGTTTCAACGTTGGCGAGAAGAAAAACGACGAAGCACTGTCTAAGCAGTACGCTGCACTTTGTGACATCTTCGTAATGGACGCATTCGGTACGGCTCACCGTGCACAAGCATCAACTCACGGTGTGGGTATGCACGCTGACGTTGCGTGTGCAGGTCCTCTACTTGCGAACGAGCTAGAAGCGCTAGGTAAAGCAATGGACAAGCCTGCGCGTCCAATGGTTGCTATCGTTGGTGGTTCAAAAGTGTCGACTAAGCTGACTGTGCTTGAGTCTCTATCTAAAATCGCTGACCAACTGGTTGTCGGTGGCGGTATTGCTAACACCTTCATCGCAGCGGCTGGCCACAACGTAGGTAAATCTCTATACGAGGCAGACCTAGTCGACACAGCGAAAAAGCTAATGGAAGAGTGCGCGATTCCAGTGGCGACTGACGTTGCTTGTGCAAAAGCATTTGATGAGAACGCAGAAGCGGAAATCAAAGACGTATCTGAAGTTCAAGACGACGACATGATTTTCGACCTAGGTCCAAACTCTACCGCGCAATTGGCTGAGATTCTGAAGAACGCGAAAACCATCCTTTGGAACGGCCCTGTGGGCGTATTCGAATTCAAGAACTTCGAAGCGGGTACAAAAGGTATCTCTGAAGCGATCGCAGCGTCTGAAGGTTTCTCTGTTGCAGGCGGTGGTGACACGCTAGCGGCGATCGACAAGTTCGGTATCAAAGCAGATGTGTCTTACATCTCAACGGGCGGCGGTGCGTTCCTTGAGTTTGTAGAAGGCAAAGTCCTTCCAGCGGTTGAAATGCTAGAAGCACGCGCTAAGTAATTGATAGAAAGCGGGGGAGTCTCTCTCCCGCTTTCTTGTTTGCGGCACATCACATTTTTGCTAGAATAGCGCAAGTTGTGAGCAAACGTTTGCAAGAATTTAAACTGAAAAGTTTTATTTTTATAACGACCATTTTTAAAAATGACAGCTAATAGGATTAAATCCATGTCTAAGATCTTCGATTTCGTAAAACCAGGTGTTATCTCTGGCGATGACGTTCAGAAAGTGTTTGAAGTTGCAAAGGAAAACAACTTCGCTCTACCAGCAGTGAACGTAGTAAACACAGACTCAATCAACGGCGTTCTAGAAGCAGCAGCAAAAGTAAAAGCGCCTGTTGTGGTTCAGTTCTCTAACGGCGGTGCCGGTTTCTTTGCGGGTAAAGGTCTAAAACTTGAAGGTCAAGACGCACAAGTGCTTGGCGCAGTTGCTGGCGCGAAATACGTTCACGCTGTTGCAGAATCTTACGGTGTGCCTGTTATTCTTCATACTGACCACGCAGCGAAAAAACTGCTTCCTTGGATCGACGGTCTACTAGATGCGGGTGAAGAGTTCTTCGCTCAAACTGGCAAGCCACTTTTCTCTTCTCACATGATTGACCTTTCTGAAGAGTCTCTAGAAGAGAACATCGAGATCTCTGCAAAATACCTAGCTCGCATGGCGAAAATGGGTATGACTCTAGAAATCGAACTAGGCTGTACTGGTGGTGAAGAAGACGGCGTTGACAACTCACACATGGACGCATCTGAGCTGTACACTTCTCCAGAAGACGTGGCTTACGCTTACGAGAAATTGGTGGCAATCAGCCCTCGTTTCACTATCGCAGCGTCTTTCGGTAACGTACACGGCGTTTACAAGCCAGGTAACGTTGTACTGACTCCAACTATCCTACGTGACTCTCAAGCGTACTGTGCTGAGAAGTTTGGTATTGCACCTAACGCACTAAACTTCGTATTCCACGGTGGTTCTGGTTCAACTGAAGCAGAAATCCAAGAGTCAATCAGCTACGGTGTCATCAAAATGAACATCGATACTGATACTCAGTGGGCAACATGGGACGGTATTCGTAAGTACGAAGCGGAAAACCACGATTACCTACAAGGTCAAATCGGTAACCCAACTGGCGAAGATGCGCCAAACAAGAAGTACTACGATCCACGCGTATGGCTACGTGCTGGTCAAGCTTCAATGGTTGCTCGTCTAGAGAAAGCATTTGCTGACCTAAACGCGGTTGATGTTCTGTAATTCAGCCCGTCACTTTGATTGATAAGAAGCCGCTCATCGAGCGGCTTTTTTTGTGTCCGCTTTTTAATACAAATGAATATAAATTGTTATAAACTCTGGCGAAATACCATGGCTTTGCGTAATCTGTAAGCTACAACTATTCAACTAAGTCACTTTAATAGAGGAAAGAGAGTATGGCAGAAGAATCAACAGGGATTGAAACGCCAATCATTGACAGCTTGTCTCACGCCGAATCTTGGCTAAATAACAATTCAGATTTACTGATTCAGTATGGTGTGAACATCATTTCTGCGATCGCTATACTGTTTATTGGTAACATCATTGTTAAAAGCATTGCTAACAGCATCTCTAAAGTTTTAGAGAAGAAGCAGATGGATAAAGCGGTCGTCGACTTTATTCATGGTCTGGTTCGCTACCTACTCTTTGTGATTGTTTTGATTGCCGCGCTTGGCCGAATTGGTGTTCAAACGGCGTCTGTGGTTGCGGTTATCGGTGCGGCCGGTCTTGCGGTTGGTTTAGCGTTGCAAGGCTCGCTGTCTAACTTCGCAGCGGGTGTGTTGATTGTCGCGTTTCGTCCTTTCAAATCCGGTGATTATGTTGAGATTGCCGGTGTGGCAGGCAGCGTTGATTCCATCCAAATCTTCCAAACGGTGCTGAAAACGCCTGACAACAAAATGGTCGTGGTGCCAAACGCTGGCGTTATCGGCGGTGCGATCACCAACTACTCTCGTCATGAAACGCGACGTGTTGATCTCGTGATTGGCGTTTCCTACAAGGCAGATCTTAAGCAGACTAAGCAAGTGATCCGTGAAACGTTGGAAAAAGATCCGCGTATCTTGAAAAATCCAGATATCACGATTGGTGTTCTCGCTTTGGCGGATTCTTCGGTGAACTTTGTGGTTCGTCCTTGGGTGAAAACGGCGGACTACTGGGGGGTTTACTTCGACGCCATGCAAAACATTAAAGAAGCGTTGGATGCGGCGGGTATTGAGATTCCATTCCCACAAATGGACGTGCATCTCAACAAAGTCGACTAATACGATTGAACGACGTAAAGCGAAAAGCGAGGCCCTTGAGCCTCGCTTTGTTTTATCCACTCATCCCCAGCCTTGCAGCAAGTGCTTGGCGAGCATGCCCGCGATGACCCACATCATGGTACCGACCAGAAAATCAATCACTTGTTTTACTCTAGGTTTGGATAAGGTGGGCGCCAATTTAGCGGCGCCAATCGACAGCCCGTAAAACCACACAAAGGACGCCAAGATAGTACCGATGGCGAAAGAGAGTCGCTCCTGACCTTCGAATTGGCCGCCGATGGATCCCAAAATAACCACGGTATCGAGATAAAGGTGCGGATTGAATACGGTGACGGCGAGCGCGCCTAAAATGACCGCTTTACGACCGCGCGATAGCTCACTGCTTTGTAGCCCTTCGCTGTGGGAGGCCAGCGCACTTTTCAGAGAAAGAAACCCATAGTAGCCGAGAAACAGAATGCCGCCGATGGTCACTAAAGTCAGCAAGGTCTCATTTTGTGACAGAATCGCCCCGCCGCCAAAAATACCGACAGAGATAAACAGCATGTCGAGAAAGCTGCAGATCGTCGCCGTAGTCAGGTGGTGTTGACGTTTGATGCCTTGATTCAGTACGTAAGCATTTTGCGCGCCAATGGGGATAATCATACTGGCCCCTAAGCCAAACCCTTGCAGCATTAACCAGAAACTCACGATAACCTCTCTTTTTGTTCATGATAGGCGCCCACAATAATCAGAATTAAGATATAAATACAATTAATGATTTTAATTGATTATTAGTAATGCTTATGAGGATGGTGCGATGAAAGGGCTGGATTATCGTTGGATTGAAGCGCTGGATAGCGTGATCAAAACCGGTGGCTTTGATAAAGCGGCCAATGCGCTGTATGTCACCCAGTCTGCGGTTTCACAGCGAATCAAACAACTTGAGCGATTCGTGGCGCAGCCCGTCTTGGTTCGTGACCAGCCACCAAGGCCTACTCCCCTTGGTCAAAAGCTGCTCGGTTTCTATCAGCGCATTCAATTGCTGGAACAAGAGTTGATTCCGGAAATTAGCAATCAGCAGCCTTTGCAAATCCGTCAGATCTCGATTGCGACCAACGCCGATAGTTTGGCCACCTGGCTACTACCGGCGTTGAGCCCGGTACTGAAAAAGCACCCGCTCGAGATGAGGTTTGAAGTCGATAGAGAGGGCCGTACACTAAATAAACTCAAGCAAGGTGAGGTGGTGGGGGCGATCAGTATGGCAAGCCAAGCTCTCAGTGGTTGCGTGGCCCGCTATTTGGGTCGGATGGATTACATTTGCGTGGCCACGCCGCAGTTTCGCGAGCGTTTTTTTCCAAAAGGATTGACCAAAGAGGCGCTCTCGATAGCCCCTGCGGTCTCGTTTGATCAACACGATCCATTGCATCGAGATTTTCTCAAACAGCATGACATTGATATTGATCGAGGGATCAACCACTGGGTCTCGAGCTCTGAGGCGTTCGTCAATATGGCGCTTAATCATTGCGCTTACTGTTTGATTCCCACCATACAGATCGAAAAGGAGCTTGAGCAGGGCACTTTGGTCGATTTGCTTCCCGGGTTTTGTCTCTCCTTTGAGATGTATTGGCACCACTGGCAACTCGAAACAGGCCTGATGAAAGAAGTCAGCGAAGCGATTCTCAGTTATGCGCAGCAGCATCTGATCCAGCCGAGTCGTTAATTCTTTGTCAGTTTTCTCTTGTCTCACTTGGTGAAGAAATCAACGTTTTCTATTATGTATGAAATACCTAACATACGGATCGCTTTATGACCAACCCAACTCGAATGTCTGCTGTGCGCGTTCAATGTCGCTGGCTCGTTTTGCTGGCATGTGTGGCCAGCGCGCCGAGCTTTGCCGAGATAGATTTTCCCCACCTCAGTACCACAGGCTATGGTGAGGTCACCGCTGAGCCTGATATGGCGAAATTTACGGTGACCGTGGTCGAATCGATGCTCACCGCAGAGCAGGCAAAACAAGCCGTCGACCAAGTGGTGAGTGACTTTCTCAAAGCGTTAGGGCGAGAAGAAGTCCCGAGCGAGCAGATTCAGAGCTCTAATCTCTATCTCTCACCTCAATATCAGTATCCTAAGAATGGGGCTCCTGAGTTGGTCGGCTATCGTGCGACTCGTACCATTCAAGTCACGGTCAATGAACTGGAAAAGCTCAATGATTATCTTGACCTGGCGCTGAGTGTGGGCATCAACCAAGTGAGCAATATTGAGTTGAAAGTAAAAGAGGCCGCACGTTACCAAGATCAAGCGCGTCAAGCGGCGATCCGTGATGCCAATCAGAAAGCGCACGCGTTGTCTGAAGGGTTTGGTAAAACGCTCAAAGGCGTGTGGCGAATCGATTATCGCAGTCAGCAAAACCAACCGGTATTGATGCGTACCATGAGTATGGACGCGAAAAGAGAGTCAGTGGGCTACCAAGACTCATCGATCATCATTCGTGATAGCGTGGATGTTATTTATCAGATTGATTGATTTCTTACTAAAAGCCTTTATTTTTTAAAGGGAAAAATAGCGAGGGGTCGAATGTGTCATCGCTCGCTCTTTAATCGACTTTCGTATTAATGCTATACTTCCTCCTCATTTTTTTAAGAGCATAGCTAGTGATGAAAAGCCGCAGTAACTTTTGGTATCTAATACTAGTTATGTTAGTGCTCATATTGATAGTGATGACTTACTATCATAGCCGATACCAAGAAGTAAAAACGGCGGCAATGAACACCATCATCACTCAAGCTTCACATCAATTGACCTACAGCGAACGCGAGTATCTGAATGTTCGCAATCAGTTTGTTTCTGTCGTCAATTTGTTATCGCACAGTCGTAATCTTTATGACTATATTGCCGAGCCAACGGACGAGCATAAAACCATTGTCGAGCAGTCTTGGGCCTCGGTGACTGACAGCCAGCTGTGGTATACCCAAGTCCGCTATCTGGATCGTCAAGGCAAAGAGCAGATCCGCGTGAACTTCCTCGATGGCAAAAGTGTGGTCGTGAGTGAGGAGAACCTGCAAAATAAATCGCAGCGCGACTACTTTGATTACGCTCAAACTCTGGCAAAAAATGAGATAGGGACTTGGGGCGTCGATTTGGAAATCGAGCGTGGTGAGGTGGTGTATCCCTATCGTCCTAGCCTGCGTTTGTTGACACCGATATACATTGATGAGGTGAAGACGGGGTACCTTATTCTTAATGTCGATGTGGAAGCGTTGGCATCGAGACTCAACTATGCCCCCGATGGCCTGCTGAGGCCCAAATTGGCTAATGACGGTGGTTACTTCTTAGTCAGCGATAATCAACAAGAGCGTTTTGGCCATGTGATTGAAGAGCGTAAGCACTTCAGTTTGCCTCAATTGTATCCTCAAGCTTGGGTCAAAATGCAGGTGAAAGAGTCCGGCTCAGTGATGGAGAACGGCGAGCTACTCGTGTTTGAGAAGTTGTACCTTTCCCCGCGCCATGAGATGTACTTGGTGATCCATTTAAGCCAGCAGCAGCTCAATGATCTCACGGGTCGAGAGTTATTGGAGCTGTTTCAAGAGGCGCTGCTCGCGACGCTACTGGTGATCGCAGTGATCGTGCCTGGCGGCGTATTGATCTTCTATTATCGTAAACGCAGTATTGAGAGCCAACTGGCGAGAGCGGCGCTCAGTGGGATGTCGGCGGTGATCATCACCGACCGCTGGTATCGAGCAATTTTAGTCAATGATGAGTTCAATAAGCTTACGGGACTAAGCCAACAAGAGGTGGTGAATCGGAATGTGTTCAAGATCTTGCTGGGGGAAAAGCAGATCGAAGCCTCAATGCACATTTTTGAACAACTCTCTAAGCATCAGTTTTGGGAAGGAGAGGTGAGACTCAACAGTTCGCCGCTCGATTATGACGTCACTGTGATTGCACGTGTTCAGAGCGTATTATCGAAAACGGGCAACGTCAGTTATTACATCACCTCTCTCGTGGATATTTCTGATCGCGTTGCCCTTGAAGAGCGCCTCAGGGTGCTGAGCGAAATTGATGAGTTAACCCAGCTTTGGAATCGACGCAAGTTTGATGCAGAGCTAAGAAAGAGTGCCAAGCTAGTGGAGCGCTACGGAGAGAGCAACACCACCTGCCTTGCCTTGATTGATATTGATTACTTTAAGCGAATCAATGATGAGCAAGGGCACGACCAGGGGGATCGCGTGATTCAGCGTGTAGGCAATCTGATTAAAGAGCGCTTACGCGATACTGATTTTGTGGCGCGAATTGGCGGCGAGGAGTTTGCAGTGATCATGCCTCACACGCCGCTTGAAGAAGCAGAGCGCGCGCTCGATAGGTTGAGAGTAGCGACGGCGAATCAACTGGATATTCCGGTCACGATCAGTGTGGGGGTTACGGATATGACTCACGATTACACTCGCTGTTATAAATGCGCGGATATCGCACTGTATGAATCAAAAACCTTAGGGCGCAACCGCGTCTCTACTTGTCGCAGCAGCGACGACATCGCATAACGAACTCTTTCGTCTTAAAGAAGGTCTCATCTTAAAGTACGTCGCGTCTTCATTGAGCACGTCAGTGCCTAAGTTAGTCCCACCAATTTTCTTTCTATTTACACTCTCTTTGTTCACTGCTCTATGCGTCTCTGTGATTGCAGGCAAAAGAAAAGGGAGCCGAAGCTCCCTTTATTCATGTTACTGAGTTGAACGATTATAGAACGTGAACTGACGCTGTGTTGGTTGTGCCAGAAGCAACAAGTGCACCTGATACCATTACAACGATGTCGCCTTTGTTACCAAGGCCAGACTCAAGTGCCAACTCTTTACCTTTGATGTAGAAAGAGTCAGTGCTGTCGATTGAGTCAACCAATACTGGACGAACGCCTTTAGTCAGAACAAGTTGAGCGGCTGTCTTCTTGTTAGTCGTTAGCGCTAGGATGTTTGCTGTTGGGAAGTACTTACGTACTGAACGAGCAGACTTACCGCCTTCTGTTGCAACAACGATAAGAGGAGCCGCTAGCTTCTCAGCAGTGTCTACAGCGCCTTTACATACCGCTTCAGTGATGCGTAGACGTGGGCTGTCTAGGCGTGAACCTAGTTCCGCTTTTAGTGCAGAATCCGTGCGGTTAGCGATTTGAGCCATGATAGTTACCGCTTCTACAGGATACTTACCTTTCGCTGTTTCGCCAGAAAGCATCACTGCATCTGTACCGTCCATGATAGCGTTCGCTACGTCACCCGCTTCTGCGCGTGTTGGACGAGGGTTCTTGATCATAGAATCCAGCATTTGAGTCGCTGTGATAACCACTTTACGTGCACGGTTACATTTCTCGATCATCATCTTCTGAGCGAAGATCACTTCTTCTGCTGGGATTTCAACACCTAGGTCACCACGAGCAACCATGATACCGTCAGAAAGCTCTAGGATTTCGTCGAAGTTATCCACACCTTCTTGGTTTTCGATCTTAGAGATGATGTGGATGTTTTCGCCGCCGTTTGCGTCTAGAAGTTCACGGATTTCTTTCACGTCTGCTGCTTTACGAATGAAAGAAGCGGCAACGAAATCAACGCCTTGCTCACAACCAAATTTAAGGTCGTTTTTGTCTTTTTCAGATAGAGCTGGAAGTTGAACAGAGACACCAGGAAGGTTAACACCTTTGTTTTCACCTAGTGCGCCGTTGTTTAGAACTTTACACTTCACTTCAGTTTCTGTTGTTGCGATCACTTCCATCTCGATAAGACCATCATCGACTAGGATAGTGTTGCCAACGTTTAGGTCAGCAGCGAAACCTGCGTAAGTGACCGCAACGGTGTTTTTGTTACCAACAACAGAAGTGTCTGTTGTGAATGTGAATTCTTGACCCGCTTCTAGATCAACGTCATCGCCGTTTTCTAGTTTGATCGTACGGATTTCAGGACCTTTAGTATCCAGAAGAATCGCAAGCTGCTTACCCGTGTTTGCCATGACTTCACGGAAGTTCGTGATACGAGTGCCGTGTTCTGCGTAGTCACCGTGAGAGAAGTTAAGACGCATTACGTTCATGCCTGCGTTTACAAGCTCAGTCAGTTTCTCTACAGATTCAGTTTTAGGGCCAATCGTACATACGATTTTGGTCTTTTTCATGGAAGATACTCTCCGGTCAATAATAGTTACAATTTGAAAGTCATGGATCATGTCGAAGTCGAGCGTTTTCTCGGGCTAAATGAGACGTCGCTCATAGAGAAAAACGTACTTTCAAGGTCAACTTCGCTACTGAAAGTCTTTCATCAAATTTAGTCATTTTATGACTAAATTGATGGGAAAATTCGCCGCAAATTTGTGACTAACCTAGGATATCAGCGGTTAGTTGCAAAAAAATAACAGTCAATTCTGTAATTTTTTTTCTTTTCGGTGGCGAATTCTACCACTGATTGACTCAAGGATCACTGTTTAAGAATTGTCTTAGGACAAGGTTTTGCCGCAATTTTTTTATTTTTTGGTTCAAAATAAATGGACGAAAATGTTTCGTTTTGATTATAATTTGTTTTGATTTGAAACTTTGATTTTTGGTAGTCATGTCGAAACGAAACACTCAATTAAGAAGACACTCTATTTCCCATCTCGTTAACGAGAAAGGAGAGGTCAGTGTTGAAGAGCTTTCTCAGCGCTTTGAGACCTCTGAAGTCACGATTAGAAAGGATCTGGCTTCTTTAGAGAAAAATGGTCAGCTGCTTCGCC
This sequence comes from Vibrio sp. R15-SG3-ISO1B, assembly GCF_059833835.1. Taxonomy (NCBI): domain Bacteria; kingdom Pseudomonadati; phylum Pseudomonadota; class Gammaproteobacteria; order Vibrionales; family Vibrionaceae; genus Vibrio; species Vibrio sp. R15-SG3-ISO1B. Next base: position 60,020 of record NZ_JCBDGG010000005.1, read on the forward strand.
GCTACGGCGGGGCGATCGCGCTACCGAAAGAAGTGGTCAGCGATGAATTGAGTGAAAATGTTTCGATTCGCAAGAATGAGCTAGCGAAAGCCGCCGCCACCTTAATCCGTGAACACAACCGCATTGTCATCGACAGTGGTAGCACGACGGGCGCATTGATTCGTCAACTGGATGGCATGCGTGGTTTGGTGGTGATGACGAACTCGCTCAATGTCGCTAATGCGCTTAACGAATTAGAGAGTGAACCTACTTTACTAATGACGGGCGGCACTTGGGATGCACATTCCGAGTCGTTTCAAGGGCAGGTGGCAGAGTCGGTACTGCGTTCCTACGACTTTGACCAGCTGTTTATCGGTGCTGACGGCGTCGATTTGGCGCGTGGCACCACCACGTTCAATGAGCTTGTGGGTCTTAGCAAGGTGATGGCGGAAGTCTCACGCGAAGTGATTGTGATGGTCGAGTCCGAGAAAATTGGCCGTAAAATCCCAAACTTAGAGCTCGCCTGGGACAGTATTGACGTATTGATTACCAACAGCGATTTGCCGCCGGAGTACCAACAACAGATTGAGTCTCACGGCGTCACCGTAATTTGTGCCTAAACTTAAGTGTGAGTCTAGGCATCTCGTTTTAACCATATTATCGGCGCACGAACCGAATTGGCCACTTGGCGATATACGCCAGTGTTTTTTGCTTGCTGCTTATTCGGCTGACGCCTAAATCAAACAACCCTAGCAAAAGGGAAGGGAGTAGAACCTATGTGTGGAATCGTTGGTGCAGTGGCACAGCGTGATGTGGCGGAAATTTTAGTGGAAGGTCTCCGCCGTCTTGAATACCGCGGCTATGACTCAGCAGGTGTGGCGGTGGTCGACAGTGACAATAACCTCACTCGCGTACGTCGTCTCGGTAAGGTGCAAGAGTTGGCCGACGCTGTTGAGCAAGCGAACGTGCTTGGTGGCACTGGCATCGCACACACACGCTGGGCAACGCACGGTGAGCCGTCAGAAGTGAACGCGCACCCACACATGTCTGGTGATATCGCCGTCGTCCACAACGGGATCATCGAAAACCACGAAGCGTTGCGCGAGCTGCTTCAATCTCGTGGTTACGTGTTTGAATCACAAACTGACACCGAAGTGATTGCACACTTGGTTGAGTGGGAACGTCGCACCTCAGACACATTACTTGAAGCGCTGCAAAAAACCGCCAAGCAACTGGAAGGCGCTTACGGCACGGTAGCCGTGGATCGCAAAGATCCCTCTCGCATTGTGGTTGCCCGTTCGGGGAGCCCAATTGTGATTGGTTTTGGCGTCGGTGAAAACTTCCTTGCGTCTGACCAACTTGCGCTGCTGAGCGTGACGCGTCGCTTTATGTATCTAGAAGAGGGCGATGTTGCTGAGGTGACTCGTCGCTCGGTCACCGTCTTTGATGCCAACGGCGAAGCAGTTGAGCGTGAAGTGATTGAGTCCAACGCTGAGCACGATGCCGGCGATAAAGGCAAGTACCGTCACTTTATGCAAAAAGAGATTTTTGAGCAGCCGACGGCGCTGATCAACACGATGGAAGGTCGTATTTCCGACAAAGCCGTCATCACCAATGCGATTGGCGTGAATGCAGAAGAGATCCTGAGCAAAGTCGAGCACGTGCAGATTATCGCGTGTGGTACCTCTTACAACTCAGGCATGGCAGCGCGTTACTGGTTTGAATCCATTGCCGGCGTGAGCTGTGATGTGGAAATCGCGTCTGAATTCCGTTACCGCGATTTCGTGGTTCGCCCAAGCAGCTTGTTGGTGACGCTATCTCAATCTGGTGAAACGGCGGATACCCTAGCCGCGCTGCGTTTGGCTAAAGAGAAAGGCTACATGGCGGCGATGACCATCTGTAACGTCGCGGGCTCCTCACTGGTGCGTGAGTCTGACTTTGCCTTTATGACGCGTGCAGGCACAGAGATCGGTGTGGCCTCGACCAAAGCGTTTACGACCCAGCTTGCTGCGATGCTGATGATGGTGGTGTCCATTGGTCGCTTGCAAGGCCGCGTTAATGAAACGCGCGAAGCAGAGATTGTAAAAGCGCTCCATGAGCTACCCAGTGCGATTGAAAAAGCGCTCGCCTTTGACAAAGAGATCGAAGCGCTGGCTCCAGATTTTGCCGATAAGCACCACACCTTGTTCCTTGGCCGCGGCGAGTACTACCCAATCGCGATGGAAGCGTCGCTCAAGCTCAAAGAGATCTCTTACATTCACGCAGAGGCCTACGCCGCGGGTGAACTGAAACATGGCCCTCTAGCATTGATTGATGCGGACATGCCTGTTGTCGTGATCGCGCCGAGCAACGATCTGCTTGAGAAGCTGAAGTCTAACGTTGAAGAAGTGCGCGCCCGTGGCGGCCTGCTGTACGTCTTCGCCGATGCTGACGCTGGGTTTGAAGGCGATGAGAACATGAAGATCATCAAGATGCCGCACGTCAACGAAGTGACTGCACCTATCTTCTACACCGTTCCAATGCAGCTGCTGTCTTACCACGTTGCGCTGATCAAAGGCACCGACGTCGACCAACCTCGCAACCTAGCGAAAGCGGTAACGGTGGAATAACAGCCAAAAAAAGCCTAGCATCTCGCTAGGCCTTTTAGTATCTGCTTGATTACCAGCGGTAATTGGCGTTTATCACCACTGAACGTGATTGGCCGTAGTAGCAGTAAGTGTCACAGCCTGCAACGTACTCTTTGTCCAAAATATTGTTGATATTTAATTGGGTCTGCCATTGAGCGTTGATGTCATAGCTTACAGCAATATCCCATAGCGTTGCGCTATCAACCGTAGCATCGCTATACGTTGCGAAAGGAGAGACAGCAGATTCGCCGATATAACGTACGCCAGATCCAAGGTTCAGACCGTTGATGCCAGCATAGCTCGCATCATAATCTAGCCAAAGAGTAGCTTGTTGCTCGGGAATCAATGGTGCTTGATAGTTATCACCGCTGTTTCGTTCATCTGTAATTTCAGTATCTGTATAGGTGTAAGCAGCAGATACCTTAGTACTTTCAGTTACGTATCCAACAACTTCTAGCTCTATACCTGTTGACGTTTGTTCTCCCGTCTGCGTTTGAGTCGGACTATCGAATGAGCCAGACAAGGCATTTTTATTGACGATATCGAACAATGCTACGTTGATAAAACCATCAAGGAAATGAGGCTCGTACTTTAGTCCTAGTTCCCATTGTTCCGACTCACGAGGTTCATAGAGTTTACCTGTCTGCCAGTCAATCGAACTAAGAGCTTCAAAACCTTGAGCAAAGCTTACATAAGGAGACACACCGTTGTCAGCTTTGTACATCAAACCAGCATTGAAGCTAACTTTGCCTTCTTTTAAGCGTTCATCTTCATTGGTGCTGGGCCCCACACCTGTATTACTTACATCAAACCAATCGTATCGAGCTCCCGCTGATGCAAGCCAGCGTTCTAGATAGGATAATTGGTACTGAGCGTAGATACTCAACTGGGTTTTATCGATGTTTCTATGAATGTTGTTAGCGGTATCGATAGGAGTAAAACCTGCATCTCCCGGCGCCCATGGATTGATGCTGTCAGTTGACGGCTCTTGCTCTTGTGAGTCTACATTGTGATATTGAACCTCAAAGCCAGTGAGTAACTGGTGCTCAGTATTATCTTGATACCAAGTACCAACGGCATTATTGTCTAGTGTAATGCTTTGGTTAACACCATCTTCATAGACAATTCCACGGCTGTATTGATCGTTTGCATCACCAAATGGCCAAATATAGGTGCTGTGTAAGTTTAGTTTGTTGTATCCATAGTTGAACTTTTGCGCAAGTGCCCATGTTTGGTTTAAATCATGAGACAGTGCGTAACCAACAGAAATTTGTTCTCGTTTGTAAAAGTCATGATCTGGTGCACCTAGGTTGAGGCTTGGATCTAATTGCCCTTTATCCGAGTTGATTAGGGTTCCTTCCATAGGCATAAATGCATTGGTTGGGACACCGTCATCTTTCAGGTAGGTGGCAAAAAGTGTCAACATGGTTCTGTCTGAAATATCCAGTTCAAGACTGGGAGCGAGAAAGAAGCGCTCGTTTTCTGTGCCATCAAGTTGCCCATCAACGCTTTTCACCATGCCAACCAAGCGATAGCGAGCACTGCCATCTTCGTTGGCCAAATCTGAGATATCAAATGCGATCGATTGATGACTATTATTCCCTACCTCTACCTTTACTTCTCCCTTTGGTGTATAGGTTGGCTTTTTCTGAACAGCATTGACGACTCCTCCTGGAGAAGACTCGCCAAATAAAATCGCTGAAGGGCCTTTAACAACTTCAACACTCTCCAATCCGTAAGGTTCAAGTAGCCAAGTATAATAGCCATCACGATACAGGCGACTGCCATCTAAATAGCTCGCCGCTTCAAAACCGCGCACACGGAACCAATCCGTATCATTATCCGCACCATAAGGCTGAGCCGTTACACCTGACGTATAACGCAGCGCTTCATCAAGCTTTTGTGGGGCGCGAGTGCGTAGGTCATCTTCGGTGACAATCGACACACTGCGAGGCGTTTCTTGGGCAGGGGTGTCGACTTTGAGTGCTTGGGCTGTGACTGTGATGGTTTCCAGTTCCGAGGGGCTCTCTTGTGCAAAGACAGCGCTTGAACATACCACTGCAGCAGGCGCCAATCCCAACCAGATCGCTTTACGAACGGCGACTGAAAGAGGAGTTTGGTTATGCATGTCCTTTTCCTATAAATAAAAGCTAAATTAATAATGATATTTATTATTATTCGTATTGGTTTTATTTTACTGACTTTTTCATCAAAAGATAGTAAAACGTGCCCGACCCGAAACCCGAAACCCGAAAGTAGGAAGCATGTTCAATTGGTTTGAAAAATTAACGCAAGCGTTTCCCGAGCAAGAGCCGCAAATGCCGCCGAAGCATTTACTCGGCTTTTGTCGTCACTACACCCGAGGCTTTAAAGTGCCATTACTCTTGATGGCGATACTCAGTGCGTTGATTGCCTGGACGGAAGTGACGCTACTCAGTTACATGGGCGAACTGGTCGATATTCTCAGCACCCAAGATCGCGCGACGTTTTGGCAAGACCAAGGCGATCGGATGTGGACTATGGTGCTGCTGGTTGTGGTGGTGATGCCCGCGCTGGGGATTACCCACTCGATGATCATGCATCAAACCTTGCTAGGTAATTATCCGATGTCGATTCGTTGGCTGATTCACCGCTATTTGCTCAAGCAAGCGGTCGGCTTTTTCCAGCGAGATTTTGCTGGCCGAGTGGCAACCAAGGTGATGCAAAGTGCCCTGGCTGTACGTGAAACCGTGATGAAGCTGGTTGATGTACTGGTGTACATCTCGGTCTATTTCGTGGCGATGATCTGGATGATGGGCGAATCGGATCTGCTATTGATGCTGCCGATTGCGATTTGGTTGGCGATGTATATTCTCATCCAGCTGTTTTTTATCCCACGCTTGAAAAAGGTGGCGACTGACCAAGCCGATGCACGCTCAGTGATGACAGGACGAATTGTCGATACCTACACCAATATTTCAACCGTTAAGCTTTTCTCCCACTCCAAGCGTGAATTGGAGTATGCCAAAGGCAGCATGAAGCAGTTTTTGCTGACGGTATATCGCCAAATGCGCATGGTGACTTGCCTGCTATTGAGTGTTGATGCGATTAACTATCTGCTGCTCATCTCTATTGCCGCTTTGTCGGTCATGTTATGGCTTGAGGCGAGTGTCACCATCGGTGTAATTGCGGTGGCGATCAGCATTGCGCTGCGCGTACAAGGCATGTCGAAATGGATCATGTGGGAAGTAAGCGCGCTGTTTGAAAATATTGGTACCGTGGTCGATGGCATGAACACCATCTCCAATGATGTTGAAGTGCAAGATAAACCCAATGCACCCGCGTTGACGGTGACAAAAGGCGCCATCGAGTTCGACGCCGTGGACTTTGACTATACCGATGAGAAACCGGTGTTTGAGCAGCTTAACTTAGCCATTAAACCGGGTGAAAAAGTCGGGATTGTTGGCCGCTCTGGTGCAGGTAAGTCAAGCCTGGTTAACTTGCTGCTGCGTTTTTACGATTTGAAAGGCGGCGATATTCGCATTGATGGTCAAAACATCGCAGACGTAAGCCAAGAGTCGCTGCGCCAGCAGATCGGTATGATCACGCAAGACACCTCACTGCTGCACCGTTCGATCAAAGAGAACATCCTCTACGGTGATCCTGATGCCGACGACGCGGCGCTGATCGAGGCGGCGAAAAAAGCCCATGCGCACGACTTCATCTGTGGCCTCAAAGATGAGCAGGGGCATAGCGGCTATGATGTCGAAGTGGGCGAGCGCGGGGTGAAATTATCCGGTGGGCAACGTCAACGTATTGCCATTGCGCGTGTGTTACTCAAAAATGCGCCGATCTTGATTATGGATGAAGCGACGTCCGCGCTCGATTCTGAAGTGGAGTCGGCGATTCAAGAAAACTTGCAAGTGCTGATGGAAGGCAAAACCGTGATCGCGATTGCGCACCGTTTATCGACTATTGCTGCTATGGATCGCTTGATCGTGATGGATCAAGGCCGTGTGGTTGAACAAGGCAGTCACCAAGAGCTCCTCGCACAAGAAGGCATCTACGCCCAACTTTGGAAGCACCAAACCGGCGGCTTCTTAGGTTAATCTCTCCAACCTTCATCACTCAAAAAGGTTCAACGATAGCGCGCTATGGTTGAACCTTTTTTTAATTACTCATATTATAAGGAAATAAAATTGATAATTGTTATCATTTTGTTTTCTTCGCTTTAAGAAAGAGTAATGCTAGACCCCCATCAACACAGTGCACGTCTCGCGGCTTCGTCCCTGGTCGTCGGTTACGATACACCGATCGTCAACAACATCAGTCTTGAGATTCAACCCGGTAAACTGACGATTTTGGTCGGTTCGAATGGGTGTGGAAAATCGACGCTGCTCAAATGCTTAGCACGAGTACTGCCACCGATGTCTGGTCAGGTGCTGCTCAATGATGAGCCCATTCATCAACTCGGCGCGAAAGCGGTAGCAAAAACCTTAGCGCTTTTGCCACAAGGCCCGATTGCACCGGAAGGTCTCACTGTACGTGAGCTCGTTGCTCAGGGGCGCTATCCGCATCAAACCTTTTTCCAGCAGTGGAGTGAGCATGACGAGCAAATGGTGGATGAGGCAATGGCGATGGCCAAGGTCACAGATCTAGCCGATCGAGCGGTGACCGACCTGTCGGGTGGTCAGCGTCAACGTTGTTGGATTGCCATGGTGCTGGCGCAAGAAACCGACATTATTTTGCTGGATGAGCCGACCACCTATTTGGATCTCAAAGTTCAGGTCGACTTGCTGAGCTTATTGAGCCAATTGGCGCATCAACACCATCGCACCCTTGTTGTGGTGCTACATGAACTGAATCTTGCCGCTGCGTATGCCGATGAGCTCATCATGATGAAAGCGGGCACCATCTACGCCGCTGGCCATCCCGAGCAGGTCTTTACCGCCGACAACCTTAAGCAGGTGTTTGGTTTAAATGCCAATGTGATTCGCGATCCGCACACACAAACCTTGCAATGCGTACCCACAGAGACCGCCAGTGTTGCCCATGGGCAGACAAGGTCGGTGATGTCGGCGGTGATATGAGACGCTGTGCTTGGTTAAGTGGCGCCGGTCTTGGCGTGATGGCGATGATACTGCTGGGCTTTTTGCTTTGGCATTTATCCCTAGGGGCGCAACCTGTCGCGCTGACGGAGGTATGGTCCGCGTTGGTGGCGTACGATGACAATCAGTTCTCTCATTTGGTGGTGCGAGAGTTGCGCTTACCACGCGCCATCGTTGCTGCGTCAGTGGGTGCGAGTCTGGCTGTGGCGGGCGCCTTAATGCAAGGTGTAACGAGAAATCCGCTCGCCGACCCTAGCTTACTCGGCATGATGACGGGCGGCGCGTTGGCGGTGGTCTATTGGATAAGCTTTGCGCCTGTCGAGGGCATCGTATGGTTGCCATTGGTGGCGGCCGTGGGCTCGCTGATTGCCGCTGCGGTAGTCTGGACAATTGCCGCGCGAACGCCGAGCGGAGTGACGCCGCTGACGTTGACGCTGACCGGCTCGGCGTTTAGCGCGTTTACCGCAGCGCTCTTGTCGATTCATCATTTGATCGACCAGAAAACGTTTGAAACCTTGCGCGGCTGGCTGGTGGGCTCTCTGCTGGGGAGTCAGTTGGAGACATACTGGTGGTGCCTGCCTTGGATTCTATTTGGCTTAGTGGCTGCGATACTGCTGGCCCCTGCGGTGACGGCGATGTCGATGGGCGATCAGGTCGCGACGGGCCTTGGCATTGATATTCAAAAGCGCAAATGGCAGTTGCTGCTGTGCGTAGTGTCCTTGACGGCGGCCTCGGTCGCACTGGCAGGTCCGCTGGGTTTTGTCGGCTTGGTGATTCCGCATGTGGTCAAGCTGCTGGTGGGCAGTGATTATCGTTGGGTCGTGCCGTATTCGCTGCTGCTTGGCGGCGCCTACTTGTTGTTTGTTGACAGTTTGGCGCGCTGGTTGATTGCCCCGCAAGAGGTGGCGACTGGGCTGATGACGATTTTGCTCGGCGCACCGCTGTTTGTGTGGCTGGTTAAAACGAGGATTCGTTAACATGGTGGCGCTAAGGTGGCTCGGCGGTCGAGTCTCATTTCGGGTTCGGCCCAAAACGCTCGGCGTCATGGTGTTGATGGCTCTTTTGATGGCGTTGCTGTGGTTGCTCAGTATTGGCATCGGCAGTTATGCGCTCTCGATGCAGGCGCTATTGGATGAGGTGATGAGTGCGCTCGGCATGCAAGGCTCCATCGCTGATAGCCAGGCGGCGTTGGTGATGTGGGAGCTGCGCTTGCCGCGCAGTTTAGCGGCCTTGCTCGCGGGAGGCTTGTTTGCGCTTTCAGGAGCGCTGCTGCAAAACCTGACCCGCAACCCTCTCGCCGATCCCAGTTTGGTCGGTATCAGTCAAGGCGCGGCGTTTGCCGTGGTGTGTTTGACGATGCTGTTTCCGGAGGCGATCGACGCTTGGCGTGAAGTGAGCGCGTTTACCGGGGCGATGGTGGTCGCCGCGGGCGTGCAGAGCTTGAGTGGCTCTGGGCATCCGCTGAAATTTATTTTAATGGGTATCGGGGTGGCGGCGTTTTTCAGTGCCTTGACCTCAAGCTTGCTCACTTACGGTGACATTGACGCTGCCATGTCTGCACTGGCGTGGCTATCGGGCAGTGTGCATGCGGTGACTTGGTCTGAAGTCGGACTGCTCTCCATCGCGCTGCTGACCACCTTGGCGTTGGCGATCGGCCAAGCACGTAACATGGCGGCATTGTCGTTTGGTGTTGATATGGCGGTCGGTCTGGGCGTGAACAGTGTTTGGGCGAGCCGTATTCAGTTGATGCTGAGTGTGTGCGCGGCGGCGCTAGCGACCGCCATTGTTGGGCCGATCGGTTTTGTCGGTTTGCTTGCACCGCACATGGCGAGAAAGATGACCATCGCAGGTCCTAATAGCCACTTAATATTGACTACATTGGTCGGCGCAAGCTTAGTGCTGTTCGCCGATACCTTAGGGCGCACCCTGTTTGCGCCGACGCAATTGGCCGCAGGCTTAGTGACCGCGCTTATCGGCGCGCCTCTGTTTGCGCTGCTTTTAATGCGAAAACAACAAGGCTAGAAAAAGAGAAGGGATACATCATGGTAAGAGAAGTCACTCGGCTAGGCGCGTTGCTGTTGGCCAGTGTCGTGAGTGTGTTGGCGCAGGCCTATCCGCTGACGATTGAACACAAATACGGTCAGATTGAGCTTAGCGAACAGCCGCAGCGCGTGGTCTCTGTCGGCGTCACGGATCATGATGATATTCTGGCGCTCGGCGTTATCCCGTTAGCCGTGCGCGATTGGTATGGTGACCAACCCTACGGCGTGTGGCCATGGGCGCAAGATGAGTTGGGCGATGCGAAGCCGGTATTACTTAAAGGACAAACGGTCGATTTTGAGGCCATCGCGCAGCTGAAACCGGATCTGATCATCGGCGTCTCTTCCGGCATGGATAAGAAAACCTACGACAAGCTCAGCACGATTGCGCCCACGCTCGCACAATCTGGTGCTTATACCGATTGGGCGATGCCGTGGGATGAGCGTCATCTTATGATAGGTAAAGCGCTAGGTTATGAAGAAAAATCGCAAGCCATAGTGCAAGATATAAAGCAGCAGATTGCTACGCTGCGGGCAAAGCACCCTGAGTTTGAAGGCAAATCGGCGGCGGTGGCGTTTTACTACAACAAACAGCCTGGCGCCTATGCGAGCAAAGACTTACGTTCACAATTTCTGATTGCGCTGGGCTTTCATATTCCAGAGTCCATTGATGCGCTCGCCAAGGAGGCGTTTTACACCTCGTTCAGCGTGGAGCGTATGGACTTGCTAGACAACGACCTAGTCATTTGGCTGACCACGGAAGAGCAGCTTGAGCAGTCTAGCAACGCTATTTTTCGTAAACGCATGCCGTTTTACAAAGAGAAACGCGAATACTTCACTGGCGATATCATCGGTGGCGCGTTCTCCTTTTTTAGCCCATTGTCGATTCAATATTTGATTGATGAAATGGTGCCAGCGATGGCGAACATTCTTGAAGAGAAGTCATCCTAGCCCAAGCGCAGAGATTAACGTCAAAGATAACGGATCAAAGAGAAGAGTATGACACACAATCGTTTACCCCATTTGTTGCTGGCAGGTTGGATGCTGACCGCGTCTTCTGCTGCGATGGCAACGGGGGCTGAGTTGAAACAGTCGCAACGTCTTGAAACAGAGATCACCACCGCAAATGCCAACACGCAAAGCCGCGTGTCGGCCAGCAGCGACAAAGCGCTCGATCTTGAAGCGCAAATTGAGCAGCGCCAAGCTGAGGTGGAAGGGCTAGAAGTGTATCGAGATCACCTTCGCGGCATGCTCGACAGCCAACAGAAAGAAATCGCCAGCTTTGATGAACAGTTGTCAGAGATTGAGCGCACGCGTGAAAGCATCGTGCCGTTGATGTACAGCATGCTTGATGGGCTAGAGGCATGGGTAGAAAGCGATCGCCCACTTCGCCAAGAGGTGCGCCGCGAACGCGTTGCCAAGTTGCGTGAAATGATGACTCAGTCTGACGTCAGTGATGCTGAAAAGTACCGCCGCATTCTAGAGGCATACCAAATCGAGTTGGATTACGGCACTAAGCTTGGTGCTTATTCTGCGCCGATTGAGGTAGACGGCAAATCACTGATTACCGAGCAGCTCTATCTCGGCCGAATCAGCTTGGTGGCGCGCAGTGTTGATCGCGCGCACTACTGGGCGTGGAATGCGTCTAACGAACAATGGCAAGCGCTCGACAGCAAAGCCGGTTTAGAGATTGATAAAGCGTTTGATGTAGCGAATAAACAAGCCGCCCCAACGTTATTGCATTTACCGGTGTCGGTTAAGGAGAGTCAACAATGAGAGGGATGACTTGGCTAGCGGCGAGCGTGATCGCCGTTTCACTGTCTACGGTCTCGCTGTCTGTTGCTGCTTCGGATGCTGCCTTACTGAAAGAGACGCAACAAGCGAAAGTTGAGCAAGCGAAGCATAATCAAGCGCGTGAAGGGGAGTTTAAGCAGCGTGAACAGGCGTTGCAGGCAGAGCTTGATAAGCTCAACGCGCAGCTTGCCTCTCTCAAACAAGAAAACGAACAGCTGTCAGAGACCTTTCAGCAAAACGAAGCCGTACTGGCCGAAAAAGAGCAAGCCTTGCATCTGGCAACGGGCAGCTTAGGTGAGCTGTTTGGCGTGGTGCGCCAAGCGGCAAAAGATCTCGACCTTGAGCAAGCTGGCTCTGTTGCGACCCTAGGTCACGCTGATCACCGAGCGGTAGTAGAAGAGATTGTGGCCGCAAGACAGCTACCAGAGAAGAGGCAGCTCTACGGCCTGTGGCAGGCGTTTGCACAGCAAATCCAGGCCAGTGCTGAGGCACAAACGCTCAACGTTGATGTCATCAACGGACAAGGTGAAACCGAGACAAAATCGGTGCTGCGTTTGGGTAGTTTTGCCTTAGCGGGTGAAGAAGGTTACTTAGATTGGAATGGTCAGCGCCAGCGCGCTACCGTGTACGCTCAGCAGCCACAGGGTGCACTGACTCTAAGCACTGATGTCATAAGCGGACTACCGATCGTTGCACTGGATGCCTCACGAGGCGCGCTGCTCGAACAGCTGGGAATGGCGCCGACTTTGCTCGATCGCATTGAGCACGGCGGTATCGTTGGCAAAGTGATCATCGCGCTACTGCTGGTGGGCATGGTGATTGGTTTGGTTCGCGGCGCAGCGTTACTGAGCGCGAAAGCAAAAATTGCCAAGCAGCTTAAACACACCGACTCGCCGCAAGATGACAATGCACTTGGGCGTATTTTGAATGTTTATCGTCAAGATAGCAGCCCGAATGTTGAGGCGTTGGAGCTGCGCTTGCTCGAAGCGGTGATGGACGAACAGCAGCACCTAGAACGTGGTTTATCGATGATCAAACTGCTGGCGGCGCTCGCTCCAATGCTTGGTTTGTTGGGTACGGTGACCGGGATGATTGATACTTTCCAAACCATTACTCAATTTGGCAACGCCGATCCGCGTGTCATGGCTGGCGGGATCTCAATGGCACTGATCACCACCGTATTAGGTCTGATTGCTGCGATGCCTCTGCTCCTGATTCACAATATCCTCGCCTCGAAAGCGGAAGCGATTCGCACCATTATCGAGAAGCAGGGTATTGGCTTGGTGGCTGAGCGCGCCGAGCAAGCGACCCGACTTGTGAAGGATGCCGCGTAATGGAATGGCTGTCTCTACTCGATTTCGGGGGGAGCACGCTTGGCAGCACCATCAACGAGTTTATGTATCGTGGTGGTCCACTGCTGTGGTGGTTAGCCGGCGTGTTGGCGCTGTTTTGGTTACTGGCGATTGAGCGATTGGTGTACCTTTTTTGGCTGTTCCCCAAAGCGCAGCATCACTGGGTCGCTAAGTGGCAACTGCGTGATGATCGCCACTCCTGGTATGCGCTCGCTCAGCGCAGCGCTTGGTTGGCCGAAGCGAAGTTGGCGCTTGATCAACACTTGTCGTTGATGAAAGTGCTGGTGGCGCTCTTCCCTATGCTGGGGCTACTCGGCACAGTAACGGGAATGATCTCCGTGTTTGATGTGATGGCCGGGCAGGGCAGTGCGCAGCCGCGCTTGATGGCTGCGGGAATTTCGATGGCCACGTTGCCAACGATGGCGGGCATGGTTGCCGCATTGGTCGGCATGTTTGCCCACGCTCGCCTCGCTAAGTGGAGCGAAACGCGTCACCTTCACCTCGAACGTTTAATGCGTATGACTAAATAGGAATGACCATGAGACTAGGTCGATACAAAAAACCGTCAGACGATGCCCAAGTGGACATGACCTCGATGCTCGACATCGTATTTATCATGCTGATCTTCTTTATCGTCACCAGCTCGTTTGTGCGAGAGTCGGGCGTAGAAGTGAACCGCCCAACGGCGGCGAATGCCACTAGCCAAAAAGACGCGGGCATTTTTATTGCCATTACCGCCAACAACGAGGTCTACATCGATAAGCGATTGGTCGATGTAGAGCGAGTGCAAGCGACACTCGAAAATGTTCTGCTTGAACAACCGGATGCCTCCTTGGTCATTCAAGCCGATGCCTTTGCGTTCAATGGCACTGTGGTGCAAGTGATGGATGGCGCTAAAGGGGCGGGCATTGAGAAGATCGCATTGGCCACCGAGCAGAAATAGCCGGAAGAAGGAAGGGTATCCGTATGCTAGGACGTAAATTACGATGCTAAAACGATGGCTGATTGCCACCCCATTGGCCCTATTAGTGACGCTCTCTCTCTTTGCGTTTATGGCGTGGCTGGTGGACGCAGGAAAATCGCCGCTGCCAGAGCCGCAGTCGGCGCTGCGCTTTGATGTCGTGCAAGTGGAAAACGAGCGAGCGGCGGCGCGCAGAGCAAGACAATTGCCTGAGCCACCCAAAGCGCCGACCTTGGCCCCGCAAGTGGAGCGCTTGACGACCCAAATGGCCGCGCAGCAAATTCAGACCACGGCGCTACCCAATTTGCCTAACGTCAATCTGAGTACGTCAGTAACGGGAATGGCAATGGCAACGCCAGGGCCGATTCAACTTGCGCAAAACCAACAGCTCATGCCACTGCATCGTATTGAGCCGCGTTACCCCTCGCGGGCATTGAAACGAAAAATTGAAGGCTATGTAGTGATGCGATTTGCCATTGATGAAACCGGTCGGCCCGATGCGATTGAGGTGGTGGAAGGGTCGCCTCGCGGCGTATTTGATCGTGAAGCGATGCGCGCATTGCGTCAGTGGAAGTATCAACCTTTGATCGTCGCAGGCAAAGCGACCAGACAGGAAGGGCAAACCGTGAAATTAGAATTTAGGTTGCAATAATGACAAAGGTTACAGCATGGATACGCCGTCTTTTGGCATGGTCAGTGTTGATGGGCTTGATGAGCGTCCCGCAGGCGCAGGCGCAAGAGCTATCACGCAGCGTTGCGATGCGAGTCCATCAAGCGTTTGAGTTGTCTCAGCAAGAAAAAACAGCCGAGGCGGTGACCATCTTAGAAGGTATCGACGCCGTGAAAGCGTACGATCAAGCCTACGTGGCGCGTATGTTGGGCATTTTGTATTGGCAACAAGCGCAACCTCAGCGCTCACAAGTTGCGTTGGAAAATGCGTTGTCCACTGGTGCTTTGCCGATTGAACAGGCGATTGAAACCGAGCGCATGCTGGCCGATATTTTGTTATCGACTGGGGAGCCGGCAAAAGCACTCAGACACTATCAAAGTGTGCTGGATAAACAATCCGATGTGAGTCGCTCGCAAGCTGAAAAATTGTATACCACGGAATTTTTCACTCAACTGTGGCTGCGGGTCGCTCAGTCCAATTACCAGCTGCAAGATTGGCAAGCGGTACTGTCGAGTATCAAGCAGTATCAAGCGCTAGATAAAAAAGCGGATGTCTCTTTGCTGAGCATGAAGCTTGGCGCTCAAGTGGCGCTGAGTCACTGGAAAGGAGCGGTGAGTACCACAGAGCAACTGCGTGCTTTGGAGTCCGATAACGAACTGTGGTGGAAGCAATTGACCAGCTTGCATCTTCGTTTGAAACACTACCCCGAGGCGTTGGCGACGCTCAAACAGAGAGAGCGAAAAGGCTTTGCTTTATCCTCCAGTGAGTATCAAACCTTAGCAGGGCTTTACGCCTCACAAGGCGCTCCAGAACTTGCTGCGAAGGTTTACGCCGAGCATCTGCTTGAACAAGAAGAGGCAGAGAGCTACGCCACTTTAGCTCGCTACTGGCAAGTCGCAAAGGAGTGGCAATACGCGCTAGAGGCCTGGCAACACGCCTCGCGCCTCAGTGCAGATCACCATTGGTCGTATGCGCAATTGCTGATGCAGCAGAAGCAGTATCAAGCGGCGCTGAATGTACTGGCCAGCATGCCGAGCAGTCAGCGTGTGGAATTGGCCAAGACGCAAGCTTTCTACCGATTGGATGAGCATGAAAAAGCCCTAGAAAGTGCGCAAAAGGCTCATCAACTGAAGGCCGATGAAACAACGCTGACCTGGGTACGATTCTTGACTCAGTCGCTTAACAAGGCGTCGTCTTAGGGATCAACGCGATCACCTCAGTTAAAGAATCGACCAGTGTCACTTTCTCGATAAGTGGGGGTTCTGGTGGCAGCAAATCGGGCACCATGATGACTGAACAACCTGCTGCCAAGGCCGATTTCACGCCGTTATTGGAGTCTTCTAACGCTAGGCATTGTGACGGTTTGAGGTTGAGTTGCTGGCATGCCATTAAGTAGCCATCTGGCGCGGGCTTGCCTTGACTTACTTCATCAGAGGTGATCAGGCACTCAAACTGTTCGAGGACCTCGCGGCCAGCAAAATTTCTTAGCACCTCTTTTCGACCGGATGAGGTCACGATCGCTGCCCTCACACTGTTCTGTTTAAGGTGGCGCATCAGCGTCTCAAAGCCTTTTTTGTAGTCAATGCCTAGTGCGCTGCGCTCAGTAAAGTCCTGATCTCGGCAGCGTATAAATCGCTGGAGATCAAACTCAGCACCAAAATGGTGCTGTAAGCGACGCTCACACTCGCCATCTTGTACGCCGATGAACCCCTGATAAAACTCGTCACACAAATCGAAACCTTGCTCTTGTGCCGCCCGTTGCCAGCTTTTCTTATAGAGCGACTCTGTATCAAAGATTAGCCCATCCATATCAAACAATACCGCTTTCATTGTCTTTTCTCCGTCACTGCTCTTCGTCATCAATTCTCTTGGCCATTGTGCGTCACCATCCTAACCAATTTTACGATGAAATTTTGATGAATCTTATTTTGTAATTTAATTACACATTCGCAGCTGTAATCAATATTTGATGAATAATTGAACCAAAGTCGCGCAGAGAGTGAACTGAAGTGGTGCTTAAAAATCGGATAAATAATAAAAATGAGATCTTTGTCACTAACTATTTTAAGTGTGTGGATTGTGTTTTTGTGATCTAAGTCTCTGGTTGTTGATAATCATTATCGACAAAATGGCTTTGTAATTTACTGACAGTGATTGAATGTGATTTAGGTCACCATAAAAAAGATATGTTAATGCTTTGTGTGTGATCTGGGTCACTAATTTGTGGGTGGGGGTGCCTTTTAGAAATGTTGTGATACATTTTAATCGACTTTTGAACAAACATTTTGGGCCATTTGGCCAACCAATACAAACTGAGGTCTCCCTATGTTATCACCAGAAGCTAAGATCAAAGTCCAAAACTTTGGTCGTTTTCTATCCAACATGGTAATGCCAAACATCGGTGCATTTATTGCCTGGGGTTTCATTACTGCACTTTTCATCCCAACCGGCTGGTTGCCAAACGAAACATTGGCATCACTGGTTGGCCCAATGATCAAATTCCTATTGCCACTGCTGATCGGTTACACTGGCGGTAAAATGGTGGGCGGCGACCGCGGTGCGGTTGTAGGTGCCATCACGACAATGGGTGTGATTGTCGGTACTGATATTCCTATGTTCATGGGCGCGATGATTGTCGGTCCACTTGGTGGCTACGCTATCAAGAAATTCGATGAGTCGGTTCACGGTAAAGTGAAAAGCGGCTTTGAAATGCTAGTGAACAACTTCTCTGCCGGTATCATCGGTATGATCCTCGCTATCCTAGCATTCTTCATCATTGGCCCTGCGGTAAAAGTTCTTTCTAGCGCATTGGCAGCGGGCGTAAACGTGATGGTAGAAACAGGTGCATTGCCACTCGCTTCTATCTTCGTTGAGCCAGCGAAAATCCTCTTCCTTAACAACGCGATTAACCACGGTATCTTCTCGCCACTGGGTATCCAGCAGTCTGAAGAACTTGGCCGCTCAATCTTCTTCCTAATTGAAGCGAACCCAGGTCCTGGTCTAGGTCTTCTATTGGCTTACATGGCGTTTGGTAAAGGTAACGCGAAGCAGTCGGCAGCGGGTGCGTCAATCATCCACTTCCTAGGCGGTATCCACGAAATCTACTTCCCATACGTGTTGATGAACCCTCGTCTTATCCTTGCGGTTATTGCCGGTGGTATGACAGGCGTGTTCACTAACGTGATGTTCGATTCTGGTCTTATTTCTCCAGCGTCTCCTGGTTCAATCTTTGCGGTACTACTGATGACGCCTAAAGGCTCATACGTGGGTGTGGTTCTATCTGTGATTGCATCCGCCGCTGTGTCGTTCATCGTTGCTTCTATCCTAATGAAAACTTCAAAAGCGACCGACGAAGACGAGTCTCTAGAGAAAGCTTCTGCCGCCATGCACGACATGAAAGCAGCATCTAAAGGTCAAACCGCTGCAGTTTCTGTGGACCCAGCAGCAGTGAAAGCGATTTACGTTGCCTGTGATGCGGGTATGGGCTCAAGTGCGATGGGTGCCGGTCTTCTACGTAAGAAAGTGCAAGCGGCTGGTCTGGATATTGAAGTCTCGAACTTGGCTATCAACAACCTACCGAGTGACTCGCAAATTGTGGTGACCCACAAAGATTTGACAGACCGTGCTCGTACTCACGCTACTGGCGCAATGCACATCTCTCTAAGTAACTTTTTAGATGGCACTGTGTACGACAACCTTGTTGCTCAGCTAGTTGAAGCAAGGAGTGGCGCTGTAAAAAAGCCTGAGGCACCTGCAGCGACCGAGGAAAAGGAACAGACGTTGACGCTGACTAGCGACAGTGTATTCCTCGGATTAAAAGCCAACTCTAAGGAAGAGGCGATTAAGTTTGCAGGTGAGCAACTGGTCAAATTAGGCAACGTTGCACCTGAATATGTTGATGGCATGTTTGCCCGCGAAGAACTCGTGTCTACCTACCTAGGTGAGTCAATTGCGGTGCCACACGGAACCATTGAAGCGAAACAGTACGTCAAGAAAACCGGCATTGTGTTCTGCCAATACCCTGAAGGCATTCAGTGGGGTGAAGATGAGGATGACATCGCCAAGATGGTCATCGGCATCGCTGCCCAAGGTGATGAGCACAACATGGTTCTCATGGCTATTACCAATTCACTTGATGACGAAGAGGCCGTTGAGCGTTTACAGAACACAACCAACCCAGAAGATGTTCTGAATATTCTCAATGCATAGCAGTACTTTTGTCTAGCTCCTAAGTGAACGAGGCCAGTTCTCCCCCGCTCTGGCCTCCTTTTTAGTCTAGATAGCTGAAGGCTTAGTCGTGTGCTGTTAAGCCGTTAGCTATACAGATTCAACATTTGAAAGGTTAGTGATTATGAAAGCGTTACATTTTGGTGCAGGAAATATCGGTCGTGGTTTCATCGGTAAATTACTCTCAGACGCAGGCATGGAAGTCACATTTGCAGACGTCAACGAAACGGTCGTCTCTGAGTTGCAAAGACGCAACGAATACCCAGTGAAAGTCGTCGGTGAAGAGTGTGTCGTGGAAGTGGTAAAAAACGTCACGGCAGTCAACTCCGCCACCGATGAGGTGATTGGCTGCATCGCCAACGCCGACCTCATCACTACAGCGGTAGGCCCAACCGTACTCAAGATTATTTCTGGCTCGATTGCTAAAGGCATTGAGCAGCGTTTTGCTGCGGGCAACACGTCGCCACTGAACGTTATCGCGGCAGAAAACATGGTGCGTGGTACCACTCAGCTTAAAGAAGCTGTGTATGCGCATCTTAGTGATGAACTCAAAGCGTTCAGTGATGCGCACATTGGTTTTGTCGATTCTGCGGTTGACCGCATCGTGCCGCCGGCAGAAGAGGGCGAAACTGATCCACTGGCCGTCACGGTGGAAACCTTCAGTGAGTGGATTGTAGATCAAACTCAATTCAATGGCCCAATCCCAACCATCCCGGGAATGGAGTGCACAGACAACTTGATGGCGTTTGTCGAACGTAAGCTGTTTACGCTCAACACTGGTCACTTGATCACAGCTTACCTCGGTGTACTGGCGGGTCATGAGACCATCAAAGACTCGATTGAAGATCCCGCGATTCGCCAAGAAGTGAAAGCGGCGATGGAAGAAAGCGGGGCGGTACTGATTCAGCGCTACGGTTTTGATCCTAAAGCCCACGCAGCCTACATTGAGAAAATCTTAGGTCGTTTCGCCAACCCGTACTTGCGTGATGAAGTGGACCGCGTCGGTCGCCAGCCTATTCGTAAGCTCAGCCCGCAAGATCGTTTGATCAAGCCACTCAATGGCACCTTGGAGTATGGGTTGCCAAACGCGCATTTGATCAAAGGGATTGCTGCGGCCTTCCATTACAAGAATGACGATGACCCACAAGCGGTTGAATTGCAGAGCATGTTCGCAGAAAAAGGATTTGCCGAGACGCTAGCCCACTATTCAGAGCTGAATATTGACTCAGAAGTTGTTAAACTAGCCGAACAAGCGTATAACGCAATCAATGAATGATGGAACACCAAAGTGCCACTGATGTGGCACTTTCTCCTTTTGAAGAAACCATGCCAATACACTCGAGTCATGAAGTTGAACTCTTAGAAGAGCTAGCAGAATCAGCCAATGCCGCTGAGTGTCTGCTATGTGCTTATGATGTATTGGAAGACATGCTCGATGCCTTGTTAAAAAGTATTTTCCACAAAGACGATTACGCAGTGAAATTCGTCGTCGACCCATTACTGACCAGTGATGGGCCATTAGGGGAAATACTGGTGCGCATCAAGTTACTGCTCGGGCTTGGGGTGATCAGTAAACAAACTTATGACGACATCGAAGTGTTTGTCACCCTAAAAGAGTGGGTTAAGGTTCAAGAGGGGAAAGTGGACTTCTGGGACCAAGATATCGTGTTTGAGCTCAACCGAGTGAACGCGATACAGAAAATCATGCCTATCGATTACTCACCCGAGTTGGTCGAGGGATTAAATGACGAAATGAAAGCCATGTTTTTAGACCGTCATTTCCAAAAAGTGCGTTCCACCATAGTGTTGGCCGTGAACGACATCCATCAGCAGCTCGCAAGAGAAAACGCGCTGACCTCCTAGTGATTTTCTTTGTCAGTTCTGTTGACGCTATCTTTAGATAGCGTTTTTCGTCATCTACAGTAGACAGCCATTCTAGGCAATTTCCTTAGCCAACTATATCAGACAAGAAAAAAGCCACCGAAGTGGCTTTTTTGTTTCGTGCTAGCGAAAACGTCTTAGAGACCTTTGATGTTTTCCGCTTCCAGTTCAGAGAAGTATTTCACTGTCTTCACTTTGAGCTCTTGCTGCGCTGGTTCATCCGCAACGATGATTGCTTTGCGATGCATTTGCAGTGCAGTGACTGTCCACATGTGGTTTACGCTGCCTTCAATCGCCATTTGCAGTGCCAAGGCTTTGTTGTGACCAAGCGAGAGAATCATCACTTCTTCGGCATCCAGTAGCGTCGCGACACCAATCGTTAACGCAAATTTTGGCACTTGGTTGATGTCGTTATCAAAGAAGCGAGAGTTTGCGATACGCGTGTCTTCGGTCAATGTTTTGATACGAGTACGTGATGAGAGTGATGAGCCTGGCTCGTTAAACGCGATGTGACCATCAATGCCAACGCCACCCATAAATAGGTTGATCTTGCCGTAAGAGCGGATTTTGTCTTCGTAAGCCGCGCAGTGTGCATCGATGTCGTCCGCTTGGCCATCAAGCAGGTTGATGTTCTCTTCTTGAATATCAACATGGTTGAAGAAGTTGTTGTACATGAAAGAGCGGTATGACTCTGGGTGATCTGGGTCGATGCCCACGTACTCATCCATGTTGAACGTGACGACGTGTTTAAAGCTGACTTCACCAGCTTGGTATAGCTCGATCAGTGCTTTGTATGTCGACAGTGGCGTACCGCCAGTGGGTAGACCTAAAACAAATGGGCGTTCTTCCGTCGGTTTGAAGGCGTTGATTTTCTTCGCGATATGACGTGCAGCCCATTTGCCGACTTGTTCTGCATTTTTTAGGGGAATCAGTCTCATTGGTCTTTATCCTGTTTCAAGTGCTCGATTGGATTTCTTAATTTGCATTGTAAAATAAGGCGTGAGATTTCGCCACTATTTTTGTGGAATAAATGATCTTTCGTCACGAATTAGGCTGTCAATGGCTTCTATGACTCTATTCTCCACATCAATAGTGACAGTTTTTTTATAAAGCGAGAAAAGGAGTGAGAAGGGAGGGGAGGGGGTGACAAACGAGTGACTAAAACGCCGCCCGAAGGCGGCGATAGTTGTTGAGAATGTCGCTTTGAAAGCAATACTTTTTGACAGCCATATTTTTGACAGGAATAACCGTACAGCGCTTAAGGCGTCGTCTCAAGATAGGCTTTGGTTGAGATGTCGGTCCAAGCGCGCACTTTAGTGAGGTACTCGCGTTGCGAAGTGATGATCTCTTGCGCCAGTGCGTCTTTCTCCGCTTGCTCTTGCAGCAAGGCTTCTGTGGCGCTGTGCAGCGCTGACAATACTTGCGGCGGGAAGTCACGCACTTTGATGTCTGGGAACTCTTGGCTCATGCTTGCCCAACTGTTGGCATTAGCGTCAATCGCTTGGGTATACATATCAAAAGCGGCCACTCTAAAGGCGGTTTCTAAGATCACTTGCAGATCCTTTGGCAAGCTGTCCCACACCTTCTTGTTGACTAAGAACTGCGTCTCGGAACCTGGCTCGTGCCACGCGGTGTAGTAATACGGCGCGATTTTTTGAAAGCCCATGCGCAAATCAAAAGCAGGGCCGACCCATTCGAGTGCGTCAATTGTGCCTCTCTCTAGTGAGGTGTAGAGTTCCCCAGGCGCAATGTTGGTTGGAGCGGCGCCAACGCGCGCCATGACTTCACCGGCAAAGCCCGGAATGCGGATTTTCAGCCCTTGCAGATCATCAATGGTGTTGATCTCTTTTTTGAACCAGCCACCCATCTGAATATCGGAGTTACCGCCGGGGAAAGAGAGCAAATTGTGCGGCGCGTAGACTTTCTCCATCAACTCCATACCGCCACCGCGATAAAACCACGCGTATTGCTCGGTCGCCATCATGCCAAAAGGCATCGAGGAGAAAAATAGCGTATTGGGTACCTTGCCTTTCCAGTAGTAAGAACTGGAATGGCCTAAATCGTATTGACCGGATTTGACCATATCAAAAATACCCAAAGGCGCTTTGTGCTTATTGGCAGAGTCAATACGGATCTGCAAACGACCATTGGACATCTCTTCAGCCAGTTTGGCCATGTTCTTACTTGCATCACCTAAGATGGGGGTATTGGGCCCCCAAGTTTCGGCAAGTTTGAGTCGGTAGACTTTATCGTCAGCGTGGCTGACGCTAGCAAGCAGAGCGCATACGCTCGCGAGCAACGTGGTCGTCACGCGTTTCATGTTTTTGAGTGAGCGGGGAGTGGATGGCAGCATGTTGAGTTCACGTCCTTTTGTGTTGTTATTAGAATATTGCAATGTTTTTTGTCTATTGCTTCAAATTCTCTGTTAGCTTCGAATTTGCGCTATTTTTCGTCAACCATTTTATTGGTGACATCAAGTGATTAGACGAGAAGATATTCGGATAGAGAATGAATAAACAGTGAGAAGTGAGCTTAGCTGAGCAGCAAGAAGTCTAATTGCCCTAAAACTAACCGCGCTTTTAGAGTAATGATGCGATCCATAGAAAATGCCATGTGAATCACATGGCATTGAGTTTTTGCTCGACAGGGATCAATCCGCTCGCGGGTGATGATGGTCAAGGTATTGGCTTGCGGCGTCTTGCCCCATATAGCGGGCAAGAGTTTTGGTGCCAACGCGGGTTAAATCCACCATGATCAATCCATCCAAAGCGTTGTTGAAATCAGGATCGACATTGAATGAGACCAGCTTGCCATTGAGGTTCAAATATTGGCGCAGCAGAACAGGGACTCCCTTGCCTTCGTCAATACGATCAATCACGCGAGAGAGCAGTTGTAAATCCGCCAGCGCGGTTAACATGCTGGTGTTCCAGTGGGTGTCGTGTTTCGGTAGCGGGTTGGACGGCGAGACGTACTCAGCGGCTTTCGTGTCGTAGTGGTGCAGCGTCATGGTTTCTGCGAGCAGTTGTCTTGCCTGCTCGCTGTAATCACTACTGATGCTGACTGGGCCAAACAGGTGCGTATATTGAGGATGGCGAGAAACAAACGTAGCTATGCCCTTCCAGAGCAAGAGTAAAGCGCCCATGCTTTTTTGATACGGCTTATCGATCACTGAGCGGCCCATTTCAATGGCGCAGCCCATCGTATTAATAAAGCGCTCATCATATTCAAACAAAGTACGAGAGTAGAGCGCATCAACCCCTTGTTGCTCAATCAGTTTATCGACCAAACCGAGTCGGTAGGCGCCGACCAGGCGGCGTTGCTCTCTGTCCCAAATAAACAGATGTTGGTAGTGACCATCAAACTGATCGATGTCGAGGGCTAAGCCCGTTCCTTCTCCTACCGCGCGAAAGTTCTTTTCACGCAGGCGTCCGATTTCATACAACACAGAAGGAATGTAGTCGGCGCTGGTACAGTAGACGTCGAATTCACCGCTCGATAATAGGTGATGATCGCGCGGCAATTGGTTGAGATCCACTTCAAGATCGCTCGCTGGGAGAGGGCTCGCGATAGGACCGCTGAGATCAATGCCAGGCGCTTTATTGGAGCGAAGCTGAGTGTTTGCCGCTAGCAAATAGGTATTGAGACGCAGATAGTTGACGACTTGAGTATCACTGAGCGAGTGGAGCTCTTTGTACTTGATGGCCGAGCCGATGGAGAGTCGAATCGGGGTGTGTGATTTGTTGAGTAATTCTCGACCCAGCATTAATGTGCGCAGCAGTGGATGCACTTTTCCCGCAAGGTAAAAGCGTTTTGAGTTTTGGCCATCAATAAAGACGGGCACCGTGGTGGCTTTGGATCTTCGCACTAAGCTAGCGACCGAGCGGCTCCACTCTTTATCTTCTAATTTCTGAGTTTTGCTATCGACCAGTTGTGACACTTCGCCAGCGGGAAAGATCAATAAGATCCCCCCTTGCTCTAGGTGTTGGTGAGCCAGTCTCAGCGCTTTTAAATTGGCTTTGTGCGCCTGTTTGCCTTCAAACACATCCACACCAATAAATAGACGATCCAACTCAGGGACAGTTTTTAGGTACTGGTTGGCTAAGATCTGCACGTCTTGGCGGATATGCAGTAGCAATTCAGCGAGGATTACACCTTCGACACAACCCAGCGGATGATTGGCGACCACAACGGTCGCACCACTGCGCGGGATAGGATCGAGCGAGCCTTTTGCAATCTGGTAGTCGATACCTAGGATAGTTAAGGTGTAGCGAAGAAACTGTTCTGTTGTCGCGTTAGCCGGGCGCTTGGCGTAAAACTTATCCAAACGACTGAGGCCCGTGGCCCATTCAGTGAGGTTCTCACCAAGGCCAAATGGCGTTTTGCGCGGCAATCGGAAAGGGCTAGATACGTCCATATCAATCTCGTCTAAACAGGAGTTGATGATGAGCGTAGGTCATTTAGATGTCACTGAAAGGACAGTTTAGTGAGAGTTCGGTGACTGAGCGATGACGGTTTGATGACGAACGATAGGATGGCGATCAGGCAGTGAATGCTGACTCACTGCCTGATAAGGAGAGGACGATTTCGCTGTTTAAGCGCTGCGATGCACCGCCATATGAGCAAGCGTTACCAATGCTTCTTTATAAGGCGAGTCAGGCACAAGGGCAAGCTGAGCGATGGCTTTATCGGCTTCTTGATAAGCCAGCTGGCGCGTGTACTCCAAAGAGCCGGTTTCATCCATCGCGGCCAGAATCTCGTTGAGCTTCTCCATTCCGTTTGCTTGTTCAATGGCTTCGCGAATCATTGCCGCTTGTTCTGGGGTGCCATGGCGCATTGCGTAAAGAAGAGGGAGGGTCGGTTTGCCCTCGGCCAGATCGTCGCCCACGTTCTTACCCATCTCCTCGCCGTCAGAGGTGTAATCCATCACATCATCAATCAACTGGAATGCGGTGCCGAGATATTTGCCGTAGTTTTGCATCGCGAGCTCAAGTTCGGCGTCAGCGTCGGTGAGAATCGCGCCGATTTGCGTTGCCGCTTCGAATAGGCGTGCCGTCTTCGAATAGATGACCTGCATGTAGCTCTCTTCGGTGGTATCGGGATCGTTACAGTTGATCAACTGCTGCACTTCACCTTCGGAAATCACATTCACCGCGTCACTCATTAGCTCGAGGATCTTTAATGATCCGAGTGCCGTCATCATTTGGAATGAACGGGTATAGATGTAATCACCCACCAAAACACTGGCGGCATTGCCAAACGCGGCATTCGCGGTGGCTTTACCACGGCGCATGTCAGATTCATCCACGACATCATCGTGCAACAGGGTCGCTGTGTGAATAAACTCAATGAAGGCGGCAGCGGTGGTGTGATCCTGACCTTGGTAGCCCAGTGCCCGGGCAGACAGCACCGCAAGCAGAGGCCGGATTCGTTTACCGCCACCACTGACGATATAAAACCCGAGTTGGTTGATTAAAGAGACGTCAGAGTTGAGTTGGGCATGAATTGTTTCATTCACTTTTGCCATGTCATCGGCAGTGAGCGCTTGGATAGCTTTAAAATCCATTATACATCCGGCTGAAGGTTAGAACTGGTAAGGTATTCTTATCTGTATTTGTTGGCCAATAATACACTAAAAAACGTTGATTAATACATGCTTAACGGGCATGATTGGCGCACTTTTCATTGGCGATTAGCTTTTCGCCAATTTTTTAAAAATATGGCTTGTCATAGGTGCGAGCTTTCTGTAGAATCTGCGCCCTATTGATGATTAGTTTAGCGCACACCCAAATTGCCCAAAGTGCATAAGGCTGTGCGGAAAAAGCGGAGTAAGATATGTACGCTGTTTTCCAATCTGGTGGTAAACAACACCGTGTAAGCGAAGGTCAAACTCTTCGTTTAGAGAAATTAGACGTTGAAACTGGTGCAACTGTTGAATTTGATAAAGTTCTACTTGTTGCTAACGGTGAAGACATTAAAGTTGGTGCTCCTCTAGTAGAGGGCGGTAAAGTTGTAGCAGAAGTTGTACAACACGGTCGTGGCGATAAAGTTAAAATCGTTAAGTTCCGTCGTCGTAAGCACTCTCGTAAGCAACAAGGTCACCGTCAGTGGTTCACGGAAGTGAAGATCACTGGTATCAACGCTTAATCGATTAGGAGAGTTTAACAATGGCACACAAAAAAGCTGGTGGTTCTACTCGTAACGGCCGCGATTCAGAAAGCAAACGTCTAGGTGTTAAGCGTTTCGGTGGTGAATCTGTTCTTGCAGGTAACATCATCGTTCGTCAACGTGGTACTAAGTTCCACGCTGGCACCAACGTTGGTATCGGTAAAGACCACACTCTTTTCGCTCTTACTGAAGGTAAAGTGAAATTTGAAGTGAAAGGTCCTAAGAACCGTAAATTTGTAAGCATCGAAGCTGAATAATTTACCTTCTGACTGAATTCAAAAGCCCTGCCGATTCGGCGGGGTTTTTTATTTATGAACCAATACTCAGGCACTCTGTATAAGAGTCCCTCATTATTGGTTCCCCACGGGCGATGTCCTGCTCAGCTGATGAGATCAAGCTGAAGGTGGAATCTGCTAGAATTTATATCATTCAACCTGAGTGGTTGAGATGATGTTGCAACGCAGCGGCGCACTCAGCGAGGTGCGCGGTAAGAGAGCGGAGTAAGAGATGAAATTCGTTGATGAAGCGGTCGTTAAAGTTCAAGCCGGCGACGGCGGTAGTGGTGTTGTCAGTTTTTGGCGCGA
Organism: Vibrio sp. R15-SG3-ISO1B; assembly: GCF_059833835.1. NCBI lineage: Bacteria > Pseudomonadati > Pseudomonadota > Gammaproteobacteria > Vibrionales > Vibrionaceae > Vibrio > Vibrio sp. R15-SG3-ISO1B. Next base: position 87,386 of record NZ_JCBDGG010000005.1, read on the forward strand.
AAAATTCGTAACCAAAGGTGGCCCTGATGGTGGTGATGGTGGTGACGGTGGTGATGTTTACATCCTAGCGGACGAGAACCTCAACACCCTAATTGATTACCGTTTTCAGCGCTTCTATGAAGCAGAGCGTGGCGAAAATGGCCGCGGCGGTAACTGTACGGGTAAACGCGGAAAAGACAAAGTGTTGCGCGTGCCTGTTGGTACACGTGCGGTGGATATCCACACCAATGAGATCGTGGCTGAAGTGGCCGAGCATGGCAAAAAAGTCATGGTCGCAAAAGGCGGTTGGCACGGTTTAGGTAACACGCGTTTTAAATCCTCGGTGAACCGTGCACCACGTCAAAAGACGCTGGGTACGAAAGGTGAAATCCGTGAGCTGCGTTTAGAGCTATTACTATTGGCCGATGTGGGTATGCTTGGTCTTCCTAATGCGGGTAAATCGACCTTTATTCGCGCCGTTTCTGCGGCGAAGCCGAAAGTGGCGGACTACCCATTCACGACCTTGATCCCAAGCTTGGGTGTGGTCAGTGTTGTCCCAGAGAAAAGCTTTGTTGTCGCCGACATCCCGGGCCTCATCGAAGGCGCGGCAGACGGTGCCGGTCTTGGTATTCGATTCTTGAAGCATCTTGAGCGTTGTCGCGTGTTGCTGCATATGATCGATATCATGCCGATTGATCAATCGGATCCGGTGCAAAATGCGCTGACGATCATTGATGAGCTTGAGCAGTATAGCGAGAAGCTTGCGGATAAGCCTCGTTGGTTGGTCTTCAATAAAGTGGATCTGATGCCAGAAGAGGAAGCCAATGAAGTGATTCAAGCTATCCTTGATGCACTGGGTTGGGAAGACGAGTACTTCAAAATCTCTGCCATCAACCGACAAGGTACTAAGGAGCTGTGCTACAAGCTGGCTGACTTTATGGAATCTCTACCACGCGAAGAGGAAGAGATCTCTGAAGAAGATAAGGTCAACTTCATGTGGGATGATTACCACAAAGATGCCATGTCAGGTAAAGACGTCATCACTGAAGATGAAGACGACTGGGATGATTGGGACGACGAAGAAGACGACGGTCATGTGGTCTACGTCCGCGATTAATTAAACCTTTTGAAGCAGCCGCAATCACATATTGCGGCTGTTTTTTTACCTACATCAATACGTATAGTGTGTGTGAGTTGCACAATAGGGCTCTTTCTTGATCAATATAAGCAGCCTTTGGCTGTGACTTCTCTCTAATGGAATAGGACATCGGTAATATGGCATCGAAGCAGCGAGCTGTCTCTCGCTTGATTGCCCAAGCAGGGCAAGTGCTCTTGGCTCACGGCGCGGAAAGCACGTTGGTGGGCGATTTGATGCGCCGCTTTGGGCGCGCCTCTGGAATGGATGAGGTGGAAATCTCGCTATCATCAAGTTCACTCGTCGTGACGACCTTATATCAGCAGCACTGCATCACCACCACTCGCAGTTGCCCCGACCGCGGCATTAATATGCGTGCCGTCACTCAAATCCAACGTATCTGCATTATGCTTGAGCGCGGCGTGATTGACTATGAGATGGCGCAGCGCAAGCTCAACGCCATCAGCCCCGAGCGATATAACCGTTGGTTGGTGGTTGGGATGATTGGCTTATCATGCGCCGCCTTTAGCCGCTTAGCAGGAGGCGACTGGACAGTGTTTATGATGACGTTTCTCGCCTCATCCGGTGGCATGATCGTGCGCCAAGAGATAGGCCATCGTCACTTTAACCCGCTGATGAACTTTGCAGTAACGGCGTTTGTCACCACAGTGATTTCGGCCCAAGCCGTGATTTATGAGCTGGGTAATGCACCATCGATTGTGATGGCGTCTTCTGTGTTGATGCTCGTGCCGGGCTTTCCGTTGATCAATGCGGTGGCTGATATGCTCAAAGGCTACACCAACATGGGCATCGCTCGATTCGTGATGGCAAGCTTACTGACGTTGGCGACCTGTTTGGGCATTGTCGCCGCGATGAGTGTGGTTGGCGTTCGTGGATGGGTGGTGTGATGATGGATGTCGGAATGGAACTGTTGTTAGGTCTACTCAATGATATGTTGTTCGCCGCCATACCCGCGGTGGGCTTTGCTCTGGTGTTCAATGTGCCGCAAAAAGCCTTGCTGTATTGCGCACTGGGTGGTGCGATTGGTCATGGCTCACGCTATCTGATGATGCAATTTGGCGTGCCGATTGAGTGGGCGACGTTTTTTGCGGCCATGATCGTCAGCATGGTGGGGATTGTTTGGTCACGCCGATTTTTGGCGCATCCGAAAGTGTTTACTGTCGCGGCGTTGATCCCCATGGTGCCGGGCGTGTTTGCTTTTAAAGCTATGATTGCATTAGTCGAGCTCAACCATGTGGGTTACAGCCCTGAGTTGGTGGCCATGCTGCTCGAAAATTTTCTCAAGGCGATGTTTATTATTGCAGGATTGGCGGTTGGCTTAGCGATGCCTGGGTTGCTATTCTATCGCCGCAAACCCATTGTATAGCGTTGATATTGCGCAGTCTTGATTAGGAGTAGAGTATGATCATCAGTATGATCGCGGCGATGGCCCAGGATCGTGTCATTGGAAAAGATAACCAAATGCCGTGGCATCTGCCCGCTGACTTTGCGTGGTTCAAGCGCTGTACGATGGGCAAGCCTGTGGTGATGGGGCGCAAAACGTATCAGTCGATAGGTCGTCCTTTACCGGGACGAACCAATATTGTCATTAGCCGAGACAGTAGTTTGTCTATTGAAGGAGTGACGATGGTGGCATCGATTGAGCAGGCGCTTGCCGCAGCTGGCGACGTCGAGGAAGTGATGATCATCGGTGGCGGCTCCATCTATCAACACTGTCTGGCGCAAGCAGATAAGTTGTACCTGACCTTTATTGATGCCTCGGTAGAGGGCGATACCCAGTTCCCAGACTGGGGCGATGCGTATCAAGAAACCTACCGCGAAGCCTACGCTGCGGATGAGAAAAATCGCTACGATATGCAGTTTGTGGTGTTAGAAAAGTAGGGCAGTACTCTGGCGCGGACCATTCCCGTTCGCGCTCTTTTTACCTAATAGCGTTACCTAATAGCGCTTGCACTCGCCCATTTTGTCCCTAAGCTCCATCACCCATCACCCATCACCCATCACCCCAAACCTCTACTATTTCTTCCCCGCTGCGACACTGTGGTAACGCTGCTTTTCCCAATGGAGTAAGGTCAGTTTTCCGCCCCACACGCAGCCAGTGTCTAAGCCAATCACTTCCTTGCTCTGGTAGCCTTCTAAGGCCGCCCAATGACCAAACAGCACGGGCTTTTCCAGTGCGATACGACTGGGCAGTTTAAACCAAGGCATCAATTCACCACCGCTCACTTGTTTTGGTGGCAGTTTGCAAGCCATGTCTAGTCGACCATCGGCAAAACAAAATCGCATCCGCGTGAAGGCATTGATGGTGTAGCGATAGCGCTCTAATCCGCTTAGTGCGTTGTGCCATTTGTCTGGTTGGTTGGCATACATGTTTTCAATCAGCCAAGGCCAATCGTCACTTTTTAAAATCGCTTCCACTTCGGCGGCGCACGCTCTGGCCTCTGCGAGATCCCAGTCAGGTGAGATGCCCGCATGGCACATCACGAACTCGTCATGTTCTGCCAATAACGGCTGTTGTCTCAACCAGTCAAGCAGTGCCTGTTTATCGGGCGCATCAAAAATCGGCGCCGTTTTGTCTTTGTCTTTTTTCTTATGGATACCCAGCGCAACAGCCAGAAGGTGTAAATCGTGGTTACCGAGCACCACTTTGGCGCTCTCGCCGAGGCTTTGGACAAAGCGCAGGGTTTCCAGTGATTTGGGCCCGCGTGCGACCAAATCGCCGGCGAACCAGAGGGTATCTTTTTTGGGTTTGAATTTGATGTTACTGAGGAGTTGCTGCAATTCGTCAAAGCAGCCTTGAATGTCACCGACAATATAGGTAGCCAAACTGTTGTCCTAATTTAGTTAAGAATATTGGGCAGTGCGAGGCGAAAAGGTTCAATCTCGGCATGGAACTCTCGACCTTGCTCATCGTGCATTATGTATTGGCCTTGCATAACACCGACCGGTGTTTCGAGTGCAGTACCACTGCTGTACGTGTATTCATCACCGGCGGCGATAAATGGCTGCTGGCCGACGACGCCATCGCCTTCCACCGTCATCTGCTTGCCATTAGCATCGGTAATCAGCCAGCGTCGGCTGATCAATTGCACGGTCTGATTGCTGAGGTTTTTTATGGTGACCATGTAGGCGAAAATATAGCGCTTCGCGTGTGGTTGAGACTGCTCAGGGATATAGCGAGTATTGACCTGAACTTTGATGCAAGGGTCGACATCCATTTCACACCTCCAAAAAAGAAAAAGGGCGACAATGCGTGGCACTGTCCCCCTTATACTAGATGATTTTATTGATGTTTTGCATCCAGCCAGTTGGCGAGGGAGACAAATTGCTGCAAGGTGAGGTTCTCTGGTCGCATGCCAGGGTTAATACCTAGTGCTTCAAGCGATTCTGCATCAATCAGTGACTTGTAGCAGTTGCGCACGGTTTTACGGCGCTGGTTGAAGCCCTCACGGCAAACGCGATCAAGCCAATTCAAGCTGGTCGCTGGGTAAGGCAGCGTCTCGTAAGGCACCAAACGAACCACAGCTGAGTCGACTTTCGGTGGCGGAACAAACGCCGTCGGCGGCACTTCAAGGACCGGCACCACTTTGCAGTAGTATTGTGCCATCACCGTCAAGCGGCCGTATGCCTTAGTACCAGGGCCTGCAGCGAGGCGGTTCACTACTTCTTTTTGCAACATAAAGTGCATGTCTTGTACGTCTTTATGGTACTCAAAAAGGTGGAACATCAACGGCGTTGAGATATTGTATGGCAGGTTGCCGAAGATACGCAGCTTGTTGTTCGGCTTAACGAGTTGCGAGAAGTCGAAACGCATCGCATCGCCTTCATGAATGGTCAGCTTATCCGCCAGTTCAGGGTGATTGCGTAGGCGCTCTGCTAGATCGCGATCGAGCTCGATCACGGTGAATTTATCCACTTCACGACCGACTGGCTCAGTGATGGCGCCAAGGCCAGGGCCGATCTCAACCAAGTTCTGCCCAGGTAGTGGGTTGATGGCCGAGACGATACCGTCAATGATGTATGGGTCGTTTAAAAAGTTCTGACCAAAGCGTTTACGTGCTTTGTGTCCTAAGTGGACATCGTTTCTCATAATGATCTCAAGTTAACTGGGTTTCTTTTCCACTAGCTCAATCGCATGAGCCAGTGCAGTTCTAAAGCTTCCTGTGTCCGCATCGCCTGTTCCTGCAAGATCTAATGCGGTGCCGTGATCAACGGAGGTCCTAATAAAGGGCAAGCCCAAAGTAATGTTTACTGAGCGCCCAAATCCTTTGTATTTTAGTACAGGAAGTACCTGATCGTGGTACATCCCTAATACGGCGTCCGCCTCTTCAAGGTATTTTTCGTTGAAGATGGTGTCAGCGGGTAACGGCCCGATGAGGTCGATGCCATCGCGCTCGCGTAAGCGCTCTAATGTTGGCGTTATCGTCTCTATCTCTTCTCGGCCTAAGCAACCGTCTTCACCTGCGTGTGGGTTTAAGCCACACACGTAAATTTTCGGTGATGGGATCGCAAATTTCTCGACCAAATCTTGGTGAAGAATATGGATGATGGCTTCCAAGCGTTCAGTGGTGACCGCTTTGGACACATACGCTAAAGGTATGTGTGTGGTGACAAGCGCGACGCGCAAGCCTTGTGTCGCCAACATCATGACCACCAGTGGCGTATTCGACTTTTCAGCGAAAAACTCAGTATGGCCACTGAATGCAACACCTGCACGGTTGATGACCCCTTTGTGCACAGGGCCGGTGACAATAGCATCAAATTCACTATTCATACAGCCCAAAGCGGCTCTTTCGAGCGTTTTTAGTACGTAGTGACCGTTCGTTTCATTGAGTTCGCCCGCAATGCAGGGGGCATCCATCGCAATGTGATCGACAATCAGCGTACCTTGACGCTGTGGGCTCGGGTCGCTGCCTTGCTCATAATCCAGCAGCTCAACCTCTATGCCGAGTTGCTCAGCGCGCTCGGCGAGTAAGGACTTGTCGGCGCACACCACTATCTGATGAGTCCAACTCTCTTTGGAGAGCGCAAGAACTAAGTCTGGGCCAATACCGGCAGGTTCACCGGCGGTGACTACGATACGTCTAATTGTCATCTTGCTCATCCTCAACCATTTCGACAAAGGCGCTGGCGCGGATCTCTTGAATCCATGTGCTGGCTTCTTCATTAAATTTGCGGTTGAACAGGATGCGATACGCGCGGTTTTTCAGCGCAGAGTCCGTGCGGTCCACCTCGCGGCGATCGAGGACTTCGACAATGTGCCAACCATGAACGGTTTTAAACGGCGCACTGATCTCTCCAGCCGGTAAGGTGTCCACTTGGTGTTTGAACTCAGGTACGTAGAGATCTGAGGTTTGATAGCCGAGTTCACCATCGCGTGCGGCAGAGCCTGGATCTTGGCTGTATTGCTGCGCCATCTCACCAAAGGTCGCTTCGCCATTGTTGATGCGTTCAATGATGTCGTTTAGCTCTTTTTGCACCCCTTCATCACTGAGGATCACCGTCGGCTTAATCAGGATATGACGCGCGTTTACCTCGGTCACCGCCACGGTTTCTAGCCCTTTGACATCGTCGATTTTGAGGATATGGAAACCGACACCACTGCGAAATGGACCAATGATGGTGCCTTTGTTTTGCAAGCTAATTTGGTCGGCGAAGATGGTCGGCATCTCTTCTTTACGCATCCAGCCCCAATCGCCACCTTCCAGGGCTTTCGGGCCTTTTGAATAGGTGTAGGCCATGGTGCTAAAATCTTCACCCTGATTGAGGCGTTCAACGAGCGCCTTGGCCTCTTTTTCTACCGCAGTTTTGTCTTCGCCATCGTCGACACGTAACTGAATGTGGCTGATTTTGTACTGCACGGTAGCGTTGGTCTCTTGCGCGAGAATATCCGCTAGGTTATCGACCTCAGCCGGCAGAATGTTGATGCGGCGACGAACCAGTGCATTGCGTGCTTCGCTCGCCGCGATTTCTTTGCGGATTTGTTCACGAAATTCAGGATAACTCAAACCTTCACTGACAATAGCGTTGCTCAGTTCTTCGATGGTCTGGTTGTTGTTTTCGGCAATCTCAGCTATGGCTTGGTTAAGACGGTTGTCATCAATACGCACACCCAATCGTTCGGCTTCTTGCTGCTGAATGGTATCAACGATAAGTTTTTCCGTGACTTGTTCACGCAGCGTCGCTTCATCGGGTAACGCTTGGTTGTTTTTACGCGCGTTGGCTTTCAATGTTTTCAGTGATGCGTTGATGTCACTGTGTAAAATCACCCCGTCATTGACGATGACGGAAACGCCATCCAGCTCAACCGGCTGCGCGTGAGCGATGGCAACTTGGCTCGCGGCAACAAGCGCGAGTAGGGTGTGTTTCAATGGTTTCATTAACATCCTATCCATTATTAGGCTCCTGCAGCCTCGCAGCAGGAGAGAGATTTAGTTGTTTAAGAAGAATGGGCGACCGTAGCCGAGGGAGTTGCCTGCACTGTCCATCCCTGCCATTCCTGAGCCTGCCCCAATATTTGTGCCAAAGCCGATAATGCCAAAGTTAACACTAAAGTTATTTTCATAGACAGGGTCTGAATCTGGATAACTTGAGAAGCTAGGATCCCAGCTATCCAGCTGATTGCTGTAGGTGAAGCCGATATACCAGCAGTCGTCGGTATAGTTCACTCTCGCCAGCCACTCTAATGCCTCGTTGGTCGTGACATCATGAAAGTACTGAGCACCTACACTCCAGTGGCGGGAGATATTATAGCTGGCCAAAATACCGGCTTGAGAAATACCTTCTTCCGTGATGCTGTCTAGGTCACCTAAGCTGTCGCCTAATGTTTGCTCAATATAGTCTCTCGTGACATATCGGTAATTACCTTGAAGGTAACCACCATTGAATCGATACTCCAGTGTGCTGTTGGCGAGTTGTACTTCTTCCGCATCTATATCGTATTGGATACCACCATGATAGAACAAGAAATCATCATAGTTGAAATCCATTTCGACGGCCCACGCAGAGTAGTTGGATGTGCTATCAGTATCGCTATCAGTGTCACTATCCGTGAGAGACTGGTTTTTTATGCCATTCTTCAAGTAGAAGATTTGTCCAAAGGAGACGTTCAATCTTTCTTTAAACTGGTCGTCTAAGAAACGAGTCGATGCACCGTAGCTAATTTGGTTAGCGTGAGCAATTTTATCAACACCACTGTATCGACGACTGCGAAATAAGCCGTAATAGTCGGTTTGCATCAAGGTTGTATCATATGTTGCGATGTCGCTTTGGTCTTGATTCGGGACGTAGACATATTGAATTTGTGGTTCTAGTGTCTGCGTATAACTGTCTAACACGACAGTATCTCGCTCCAAAATCAGACCTGCGTGAGTTCTAAATTCGGGTATTACACGAGACACGCTCTCTTTTAATCCATAATAATCGCTATCATCATCTGTGATATCGACACCTTCGAGGTCTTGTTGATAGTAGGTACCTAGCAAGCGTGCTTCGGTTGTCCATGAACCCCAAGTCGTACCAATAGGAATTTTGAATCCAGGCTCGACGTGTACGCGAGTGGCACTGGGCTTTCCGTCAGCGTCAGTGTCAAAGCGGGATATGTGACTGATTACATCAAAGTCTAGATAGCGCAGTACTTCAGGCGCATAATAGTTAAACTCCAGTTGAGGTAACAGTCGGTATGGAAGGCTGCTAGTACTTTCGGTTAATAGCTGAAAGTCACGGGTGAGGATTGATGCGTCCCAAGAATCACTACGGTACGTCGCTTGTGCTTCTTGAATCAATTGCCCATCTTCTCTATTACCGATACTGGAGTCTACGTGGGAGAAGTAGTCAATATCACTGACTTTTGAGTAATCCACCTCAAACTTCCAGCTTTGTCTAAATATGCCATTGTGTTGCCATTGCAAACCCCAACGATCACCGTAATCAGTGTACTTCTTATCATCTGGCAAGTATTCCGATTTGATATTAGTGTTGCCCAGCGTCGACAGATAGCGGAATTCACTATTGAGTTGCGTCCCACGGTTTTGCATGTATTTGAGTGTGGTTTCGAGGTCATAGTTGGGGGCTAAGTTCCAGTAAAACGGCACCTCCATTTCAAAACCATCGCTTGAACCGTATGAGACCGTCGGATACAAAAAGCCTGTCTTACGAGTGTCTCCGATAGGTACGGTCAAATAAGGCAAGTAGAATACGGGCACATTGACGATTTCGAAACGCGGATTGTAGAAGGTCGCTTCTTCTTCGTTTTGGTCAACATCGATACTAGAGGCACGCAGTCGCCATGATTTATCACCTTCCGGGCAAGAGGTAATCGTACCGTCTTCGATTTCGTACATCGCCTTACCCGTCTTGGCCACGTAAACCGCTTCACCGCGCCCTGGCTCACACAAGAATTGATACTGGGTGTTCTCCAATGTCACTTCTTCTGTGTTGAGGTTGTTGGTGGCTTTCTCTGATATACTTTTCAGCTCACCGTCGCTGAACATCACGTTCCCTTCCGCAACTACGATGTTTTCTTGCTGGTGGAGGGTGACGTTATCGGCACGCATCTGCTTCTTGCCTTGAACGACCACAACGTTACCGCTGTAGGTCGCTTTATCGCCGTTGATCGCCTCTAAGCTGTCTGCTTCGACATTGATGGGATCTTGATTCGGGTTATCAGACTCAGGTTCGTTGATTAAGCATTGATCAATAGAGGGCAGTTCCTGCACACTATCGTCTACGGTTACTTCAGATAAGGCCTGAGGGACATAGAGCGCAGCGCCGATCGATGCGGCCAGTAAGGTGCGGGGGAAAAATGACATCGAGTTTTACTATCCTGTTGAACTTGATATATCCGGTGAATAGGTAACCGAATCTAAGATAAAACGGTCTTTATAATAAAGTAAATTGTGGCGTACGGCACTATCAGACCGCGTTGAGAAGAAAAAATTCAGAGGTTGAGAGCATATAATGCACATTTTCGGCAAAATCCTTGGCACTTTTTTTGGTTTTCTGTTTGGAGGACCATTTGGGGCGTTGTTCGGTCTTTTTCTAGGCCATCAGTTTGATAAAGCACGCCGTTTAAGACAGGCGGGGTTCAATAGCGGCTTTGGTGAAGGACCAAGCCAAGCGCAGCGCCAAGAAGAGTTTTTTAAAGCGGCGTTCTCCGTGATGGGGCACGTTGCGAAATCAAAAGGGCAGGTCACTCGCGAGGAGATCCAGCTGGCTTCAACGATGATGGATCGCATGAACCTGCATGGTGAGCAGAAATTAGCGGCACAAGAAGCCTTCAGAGAAGGAAAAAGCGCAGATTTCCCATTGGAGCGAGTCTTAGAGCGTGTCCGCATCTCAACCGGAGGTCGTTTTGATTTGCTGCAGTTTTTTCTCGAGTTACAACTATCTGCAGCGTTTGCGGATGGCGAGATTCACCCGGCAGAGCGCAATGTCCTGCACAAGATTGCACAAGGTTTGGGGTTTTCATCAGAACAACTTGAGCAACGCCTTCGCATGCAAGAAGCGGCGTTTCGTTTTCAACGCGGGGGTTTTGGTGGCAGCAATGGTGGGCACTCTCATCAATCTGGCGGGCAGTGGCAGCAAGCGAGTACCGCAGATCAACTGAGCGATGCCTACAAATTACTGGGTATTGATAGCAGCGCTGATGCCAAAGCGATCAAGCGTGCCTATCGTAAACTGATGAATGAGCATCATCCAGATAAGTTGATGGCGAAGGGCCTCCCCCCTGAAATGATGAATGTCGCGAAAGAAAAAGCGCAGGAAATTCAAAACGCTTACGACTTGATTAAGAAAAGCAAAGGCTTTTAGTAAAAACATGTGCCCGACGCTGGTCGCTGGTCGGGCACATATCCTTATCAATCTTTGACCAGTTGCGTCACTGTATCTGCAACGTTCTGCGCTCCTTGTCGAATCTCGTCAATCAGGGCTTGTGTCTCCTGCAACTGCTGGTTGCATTCGACGACTCTCGCTTGAATCTGCGCCATGGTTTCCTCAGATTCTGAAGTCAACTCACTGTTGCGCTTAACAATATTCCCTATCTCATCGGTCGCTTTCGTTGTATTCGCTGCGAGGTTTCGCACCTCGTCAGCAACAACCGCAAACCCGCGGCCAAACTCCCCTGCGCGTGCGGCCTCTATGGCGGCATTCAGTGCGAGTAAGTTGGTTTGATCGGCAATGTTGGAGATGGTCGTGACAATGTGGGTAATTTGTTGCGATTGCTCCGTCAGTTTCCCCATTAGAGTGGAAGCGGTACTGACTGATACGTCAATTTGATTGGCGACATCGGTCGCGGTACCTAGCGTTCGAGCGCCATCATTGGCAATGTCTAAAGTGTGAAGCGAGGTCTGCTGAGCCACCTTAGAGGCATCTCTTATAGCCTGCTGATGAAGAATTCGGTCAGTGATATCACGGGCAAATTTCACCACACGCACCACCTTGCCATGACGATCAAAAACAGGGTTGTAGGTCGCTTCTAACCACAGTATCTCACCGTGCTTGTTACGTCTTTCAAAGAGCCCGCCTTTGAACTCGCCTTTGGCTAGTGAGGGCCAAAAATTTGGATTGTTGTGGATGAAATCTTCGCTACAAAAAATGTGGTGATGCTGACCTCGAATCTCAGAAAGCTTATAGCCAACACAGGCGCAGAAGTTATCGTTGGCATTGATGATTTCCCCTTTTGGGGTAAATTCAATATAGGCCATGGATTTTTTAAGCGATTCAAAAATGGCTTCTTGATTGTCTAGGCGGTGCTTTTTCTCCGTGACATCACTAGCGACTTTGATCACTTTGACCACTTTATTATTGTCATCTTTCACGGGAACGTAGGTCGCCTCAATCCAAATCTCTTCGCTCCCCTTACGAAGGCGTCTGAAGGTGCCTGTCTGAGGCTGTCCATTGGCTAGATCGCGCCAAAATTGTTGATAATCGGAAGAAGAGGTCAGGATCGAATCACAAAAAAGGCGATGATGTTTACCCTGAACGTCACTCAATTGGTAGCCGAGTGTGTCGAGAAATAAGTGATTTGCGGTGATGACATGACCGTCAGGCTGAAACTCAATGTAGGCAACGCTGGATTTGATGGCGCTGAACACTTGCGCAGAGGTACGCATTCCATTGAGTTCAAGATCAGTGTAAGCAGAGTCTTTACGGCTGCGAAAAAATAACATAAATGGCCTCATTGGCACCAACAGGGTGCGTTAGGTCGATGAAATATAAAAAGGAGTGCTACTTTCTAATGAGTGCTTGTTATCAACCTAGCCGAAAAGGCTGACGCATACTTATACTAACTTAGTTTATATGTGGCACAGATTTAAAAAATGTCTCGTTTTTAAGAGTTTGAAAAATTAGCGTTTACTAATATTTAAATCGAACGATACGAGAGAGCTGTAGTATGATTAGAGAGGACACGACAATTAAGTATGGGATCTAAAAAGGCGAGTTAACCTTTGGTTACTCGCCTTCTAGAATTGGTGGCCCCTCCCAGACTTGAACTGGGGACCAATCGATTATGAGTCGACTGCTCTAACCACTGAGCTAAGGGGCCGTAGGGCATCGATTATAGGGGAAGCCCCCGAAGCTGTCTAGCCGCAAGCATGGCTAAATGCGCTTAGTTTTTATTCACTTAAGTCTGCTAATAATAAAAAAGGTGAGCGCTTGCTCACCTTTTCATCAATCATGAGTCTTAGCGTGAATTACTCATCCAAGAAGCTGCGCAGAGTTTCTGAGCGGCTAGGGTGGCGCAATTTACGTAGCGCTTTCGCTTCGATCTGACGAATACGCTCACGCGTTACATCGAACTGCTTACCGACTTCTTCCAGAGTGTGGTCTGTATTCATGTCGATACCAAAGCGCATGCGCAGTACTTTTGCTTCACGAGGTGTGAGGCCGGCCAGTACGTCTTTGGTGGCCACTTTCAAGCTGGTGGCGGTGGCAGAATCGAGAGGCAACTCAAGCGTGGTGTCCTCGATAAAATCACCTAGATGTGAATCTTCATCATCACCGATCGGTGTTTCCATTGAGATTGGCTCTTTGGCGATCTTCAGCACTTTACGGATCTTATCCTCTGGCATCTGCATGCGCTCAGCCAACTCTTCCGGTAGGGGCTCACGACCCATCTCTTGCAACATTTGACGAGAGATACGGTTGAGTTTGTTGATCGTTTCGATCATGTGTACCGGAATACGGATCGTACGTGCTTGGTCTGCAATCGAGCGAGTGATTGCCTGACGAATCCACCATGTTGCGTAGGTCGAGAATTTGTAACCACGACGGTATTCAAATTTGTCGACCGCTTTCATCAAGCCGATGTTACCTTCTTGGATAAGATCCAAGAACTGTAGACCACGGTTGGTGTATTTCTTCGCAATCGAGATAACCAGACGTAAGTTCGCTTCCACCATCTCTTTCTTCGCACGGCGAGCTTTCGCTTCACCAATCGACATACGGCGGCTGATCTCTTTGATGTTTTGCACCGTCAAAGAGGTCTCTTCTTCAATCGCTTTTAGCTTCATGATCGAGCGGCGGATGTCGTCTTCGCTGCGACGAACTTTCTCTGCGTACGGCTTGTCAGAAGCAAGGATCTCATCAAGCCAAGCGTCGCTAGATTCATTGCCGGTAAAGAGCGTAATGAACGATTTCTTCGGCATTTTGCCGTATTCAACGGCCGCTTTCATGATCAGACGTTCTTGAGTACGAACGCGCTCCATCGAGGTGCGAAGTTCATCGACCAAGTAGTCAAACTGCTTCGGCGTCAGACGGAACTCTTTGAATACGTCGAGGACGAGTTCATGAGCGATTTGCGCTTTCGGACTCTCTTTGCCGTACTCGTTACAGGCGAGCTGGAAGTTCTGGAAGGTATTACGCAGCGACGTGAACTTCTCTAGTGCAAGCTCAGGGTCGATACCAGTATCTTCTTCAGAGTCATCGTCATCTGAATCGTCCTCATCGTCATCCGCATCTTCTTCGTCTTCATCTTTCAAGTCAGACTGTGCGAGCTCAGAGCCGATGTGCGTCGCCGTCGGTGCTGTGGTCTCTTCTGCATCTGGATCAACAAAGCCAGTAATGAGATCGGTAAGACGAAGCTCTTCCGCTTGTACTTTGTCGAACTGCTCAAGAATGTATGGGATAGTGCCTGGGTATTCGGCAACAGCGTTTTGAACTTGGTTAATACCGTCTTCAATACGCTTAGCGATGTCGATTTCGCCCTCTCGAGTCAGAAGTTCAACCGTACCCATTTCACGCATGTACATGCGAACTGGGTCAGTTGTGCGGCCAATTTCGTTCTCTACGCTAGAAAGCGCCGCTGCCGCAGCTTCTGCTGCGTCTTCATCGGTAATGGTGTCATCATCATTCAATGCAAGATCATCGGCATCGGGCGCCGTTTCGACGACTCGAATGCCCATGTCATTGATCATCTGAATGATATCTTCAACCTGCTCGGAATCAACGATTTCTGCTGGCAGGTGGTCGTTTACTTCTGCGTAGGTCAGATAGCCTTGTTCCTTGCCTTTAATGACAAGTTGTTTCAGCTGTGACTGCGGATTTTGATCCATAGACGGTATCCAACTTAGTATCTGGTGAAGGAATTAGTATGCGAGTTGCAAACCACACATAATAACAAATTAATTGATTGCTGACTAATTAAACAGGGTTACGCTTTCAAATCTAGCATCAACGCTAGCAGCTCCCTTCTTTCTTCGGCTGATAAACCGACACTTCTTTCTTTGGCCTGCAGGTTTTCAATTTGTTTTTCGACGCACTGGGCCAGTATTCTGTCCAATGAGTCTAAAAATATATCTTGCTCGTTATCTTCATCGAGCGGGATTTCCCAGCTCGCTAAACGAGACAGTAGCGCTTCATGGCTCGTATTTCGCCAGGTCTCTAACAACTGGCCTGTGTTGATATTGGGGTGCTGATGACAATATTCAAGCACCTGGGCAAATAAACTTAAACCGGGTACGGGTAACTCTCGGACGCTCGATAAATCCGGTACCATTTGAGCATAGCTCGGATTTTGGATAAGCAAAGCGATCACCTCACGCATGGGTGTACGTTTGATCTCTTTGTGTGGCTGAGGTTGAGTTTCGCTTTGCTTTTTGCGCGGTTGTCTAAGCTGATTATCGAATCCGGTTCGCTCGTCGAGCAATTTTTCTAGCAGTTCTTGAAAATACGGGTCTGGAATCTTATCGATCAGGCTACTGGCGTGCGCGCGCAGTGCTGACTTGCCCTCGTTTGAACCTAAATTGAGGTTGTGAATCTCAATCAGATTATCAAACAAGTAACTGGAAAGCGTCGTGGCCTGCTCCATTTGTTGCTCAAACGCTTCTTTACCGTATTTACGTACGTAACTGTCTGGATCTTCTCCGTCCGGCAGGAAGAGAAACTTCAGCGTGTTGCCTGTTTTTAGGTACTGAAGGGCATTCTCTAGAGCGCGCCATGCGGCTTCTTTACCTGCTCGGTCACCGTCATAACAACAGACCACGGTATGGGTTTGTCGAAACAAAAGCTGGATATGATCACCGGTCGTTGAGGTGCCAAGTGACGCTACGGAATAATCAATACCATATTGCGCGAGGGCAACCACGTCCATATAGCCTTCAACCACGAGGATTTGCTTGGGCTCTCGATATGCCTGCATGACTTCATACAAGCCATAGAGCTCTTTACCTTTGTGGAAAATCGGCGTCTCTGGCGAGTTGAGGTACTTGGGCGTGCCTTCGTCAATAATTCGGCCACCAAAGCCAATCACCCGCCCGCGTCGGTCACGAATCGGGAACATAATACGCCCGCGAAAACGGTCGTAGCGGTTGCCTTTGTCGTTCTCAATCAACATGCCGCCACTGACCAGCATGTCTTGGGTCGCTTTATGCTGACCAAAGTTCTTGCGCACTAAATCCCATTCGTCGGCGACATAGCCAATGCCAAATTTCTGCACGATTTCGCCAGAGAGGCCGCGCTGCTTAAGGTATTCAATCGCAGGCTTGCTGCTAGAGAGCTTAAGCTGGTCACGATAAAACTGCGCGATGGTGCCCATCAAATCGTAGAGGTTGCGCTTTTGTTCGCTGCTGGCTTGCGGTTGATTGCTTCGGTTGAAACGACCATCTTGGCGCTGCTCTCTCGGGACATCTAAACCTAGGAATGAGGCAAGCTCTTCAATGGCTTCGACAAATTCGAGGCGCTCATACTCCATCATAAAGTCGATGGCGTTGCCATGCACACCACAGCCAAAACAGTGGTAAAACTGCTTCTCTTGCGACACGCTGAATGATGGGGTTTTTTCGTTATGGAAAGGGCAGCACGCGCTGTAGTTTTTGCCTTTTTTCTTAAGTTTTACTCGTGCGTCTATGATGTCGACGATATCCAGTCGAGCAAGCAGATCATCAATAAAACTACGAGGAATGTGTCCTGCCATAAAACCTTAGAAAAATGCACTAACTAAACAATTGGGGGATAGATACAAACAAGCCGCGCATTCCGAAGGATAGCACGGCTTGTTGTAATAGGCTTGGGTGTGTTAAGCCAGTTTAGCGCGAACTAAACCGCTCACTTTACCCATGTCTGCACGCCCTTGAATCTGTGGTTTTAGAACGCCCATTACTTTACCCATGTCTTGCATGCCCGCTGCGCCTGATTCAGTAACTGCATTGTCAATCAATGCGGCAACTTCGTCGTCGGTCAGTGGTTGAGGCATAAAATCCTCAAGTACCGTAATTTCGGCTTTTTCTGCATCCGCAAGGTCTTGGCGACCCGCTGATTCATATTGAGCGACAGAATCGCGACGCTGTTTAACCATTTTCGTCAACACAGCAAGAATGTCGTCGTCGTTAAGAGTGATCTGTTCGTCGACTTCACGTTGCTTAATTGCTGACAAAGCTAAACGGATAGTGCCAAGGCGCAATTTGTCCTTGGCTTTCATCGCTAATTTTTGCTCTTCTTTGAGTTGGTCAATCAGAGCCATAACTAGAATCCTTTAGGACTTAGCTATTAGTACAGGCGAACGCGACGAGCGTTTTCGCGAGCTAGCTTCTTAGCGTGACGCTTTTGAGCTGCTGCTTTAGCGCGTTTGCGAACTGTAGTTGGTTTTTCGTAGTGCTCACGACGACGCACTTCAGAAAGGATACCTGCTTTTTCGCAAGAGCGTTTGAAACGACGTAGTGCAACGTCGAACGGTTCGTTTTCACGTACTTTAACTACTGGCATATGCCTTTCACCTCAGGGGTTAATTCGTTAATGCTGACTTCACAGTACCTGCTCAGTTGCAAGGCCTACAATCAGCTTGATCAAAAATGGTGCGGAATTTTAATCCGATCACATTAGCTTTGTAAAGCCTTTTATTGTTTATACACTGTACAAAATTTGTTTGCAGCGCGAAGGCAAGGTAAGATTGCGCCAATTTTGAAATTGAGACAGAGGCATCCAGGGTAAACCATGCGCATTATTGGTATTGAAACCTCGTGTGATGAGACAGGCATAGCCATTTACGATGATGAGAAAGGGCTGCTTTCCCATCAACTCTACAGCCAAGTTAAGCTTCATGCTGACTACGGCGGTGTTGTGCCTGAGTTGGCCTCTCGCGATCACGTTAAAAAGACGATTCCGTTAATTAAAGCGGCGATGAAAGAAGCGGGCGTCACGCCAAAAGAGATTGATGGTATTGCTTACACCGCTGGCCCAGGTCTTGTGGGGGCGCTGCTGGTTGGGGCGACCATTGGTCGCAGTCTCGCGTACGCTTGGGGTGTGCCAGCCGTGCCCGTACATCATATGGAAGGGCATTTGCTCGCGCCGATGCTAGAGGAGAACCCGCCGCCGTTTCCGTTTGTTGCGGTGTTGGTCTCAGGTGGCCACTCGATGATGGTCGAAGTAAAAGGGATTGGCGAGTACAAAATCTTGGGTGAGTCGATTGATGACGCCGCGGGTGAAGCCTTTGATAAAACAGCAAAACTGATGGGGCTAGACTACCCAGGTGGTCCGCTGTTGTCGAAACTGGCCGAGAAAGGCACGCCGGGGCGATTTAAGTTTCCGCGCCCTATGACGGATCGTCCGGGCCTGGATATGAGCTTCTCTGGTTTGAAAACATTTACGGCCAATACGATTGCTGCCAATGGCGATGATGAGCAAACCCGAGCGGATATTGCCCTAGCGTTTGAAGAGGCCGTGTGTGCGACGTTAACCATCAAATGTAAGCGAGCGTTGGAACAAACTGGCTTTAAGCGCATCGTTATTGCCGGTGGCGTGAGTGCGAATAAGCGTTTGCGGGCTGATTTGGCGGCGCTGGCGAAAAAAATTGGTGGGGAAGTCTATTATCCGCGCACGGAATTTTGTACCGATAACGGTGCGATGATCGCGTTTGCGGGCATGCAGCGCCTTAAAAACGGCGAAGTAGCAGATTTGGCGGTTCAAGCGACGCCGCGATGGCCCATCGATACTCTGCAACCACTGCGCGGCGCAGAATAATCGCGGCATTCTTGGTTCCGTTCAATGGAATATATCGTGTTTAAAGGCTTCTTGGTTGAAGCCTTTTTTATGCCTGCTTCTTTTCGCCCACTTTGGGCTCGGTGCCAGCAAACAGGCGTTTAATGTTTTGATGATGACGCAAGACAATCAGACAACACAGCATGGCGACTGGCAAGGTGTACTGCGGCTTGACCATCCATGTATAAAACGGTGCCAGCAGCACGGTGACAATCGCCGCTAACGAAGAGTAGCGAAAGATCAGCGCAACGCTGAGCCAAGTGGCGATGATCATGCCTGTTAAATCCAAACCGATAGGGGCTATCGCACCTAATGCCGTGGCCACGCCTTTCCCACCTTTAAAGTGGAAGAAGATAGGGTACATGTGACCCAGACAGGCAGCAATTGCAACAACACCAAGAATGATTGGATCAATGTGTAAAAAGTACCCACCCCATACTGGAATGGTGCCCTTGAGCATGTCGCAGAGTAATACCGCGATAGCGGCTTTTTTGCCCCCAATACGCAACACATTAGTGGCGCCGGGGTTGTGTGAGCCTTGCTTTCTGGGGTCGGGGAGTTTGAGGAGACGACAAATCAGCACCGCACTTGAGATTGAGCCTAATAAATAGGCGCAAATGATCAAGATGAGGGCAAGTGGTGTCATTCGAATTCACTCATAGTCAGCAAGGGTGGGGTAAACCAGTCATTGATATTCTGTTGCGTTTAACTGGTATCATATCGCGGCTTCGCGACTTAAACTACTGACACTGAGCGCCAGAGCAGTAAAATAGTACGACTTTTTATGAGAAATGGGTATCCGACCTCTCCTCGGATCAAACAGGACAGCAGTGACCATGGATAAAGTATTTATTGAGCAGTTAGAAGTCATCACCACCATTGGCGTGTACGACTGGGAACAACAAATCAAACAAAAATTGGTGTTGGACATTGAAATGGCGCACGACAACCGCCCCGCAGGTAAAAGCGATGATGTGGTGGACGCCTTAGATTACGCCAAGGTGAGTGAAGCGGTGTTGAACCACATTGAGCAAGGCCGTTTTTTGTTAGTTGAGCGTGTGGCGGAAGAGGTCGCGGAGTTAGTCATGACCACCTTTAATGTACCCTGGATTCGCATTCGACTAGCCAAGCCGGGCGCGGTGGCACAGGCCAAAGCTGTGGGTGTGGTGATTGAGCGAGGCAAGGCATGATCACCGCATACATTGGCGTCGGTTCCAATGTGGAGAGAAAAAAGCACATCAAGGCGGCGATTGATGAATTGCGCCATTTAGGCCAAGGATTAAGACTGTCGACCATTTACGAGTGCCCGTCGGTCGGATTTGACGGGGACCGTTTCTATAATTTGGTCGTTGAGTTGCAAACAACTGAAAATCTGACAAAATTTTCACGCTCGTTGCGAGATATTGAGCTTAAATGGGGCCGCTGTGAACACGCAGAAAAATTTCAGCCTCGCACTATCGATCTGGACATTCTGCTGTTTGGTGATGAAGTCTCTGCGCAATCGCCCCAGATTCCGCGCAAAGACATTTATCACTACGCGTTTGTTCTCAAACCATTGGCGGAGCTTTGCCCCGATAGGGTCATTCCCGGTGATGGCCGACAAGTGCAAGAACTCCAGCAACAACTGAATTTAACCACGCCATTGACCGCCGTTCCGATGTGGTTCGATGACACCACCCAATGAGATATCCATGAGTTATTTTGAAGCCTTTATTTTGGCCTTGATCCAAGGTCTGACCGAGTTTTTGCCCATCTCCAGCTCTGCGCACTTAATTTTACCTTCCGCCATTTTAGGTTGGGATGACCAAGGCTTAGCGTTTGATGTCGCGGTACACGTGGGTACGTTAGCGGCGGTCATTATCTATTTCCGCCAAGAAGTGGTGACACTGCTCTCGTCCTTTTTTGCGTCCATTTTTAGAGCAGAGCGCAGCAAAGAAGCCAAATTGGCGTGGATGATTCTATTAGCCACGATTCCGGCCTGTATCTTCGGGCTACTGATGAAAGACATCATTGAGATCTACTTGCGCAGTGCCTGGGTGATTGCCACTACCACCATAGTGTTTGGTTTGTTGCTCTGGTGGGTGGATAAAACCGCCACGCTGACCGATGATGAATACCAAGCGGGTTGGAAAAAGGCGCTCTTTATTGGTCTTGCGCAAGCGATGGCGATGATTCCGGGTACCTCACGTTCTGGCGCAACGATGACGGCAGCGCTCTATCTAGGCTTTACTCGCGAAGCCGCGGCGCGTTTTTCGTTTTTGATGTCTATCCCTATCATTCTTCTTGCCGGCGGTTACTTAGGTCTTAAGTTGGTGATCAGCGGTGAGCCAATCCACACTGGTTTCCTATTAACGGGCATTGTCACGTCATTTGTCAGCGCTTACCTCTGTATTCACTTCTTCTTGAAGCTGATTTCAAAAATGGGTATGACGCCATTTGTGATTTACCGTTTGCTTTTGGGTGTCGGTTTGTTTGCTTTTCTGCTGACTCGCTAATCCCACTCTTCTCAGACCACATAGACAATCCGTACCTCGCGTGAGGGGCAACATTGTGATATATATGTGGTCTTTCTTTATCTCTCATCTTTGATTGACAGTATGCGTGTTTTTGCTCTGACTCTATTGCTGATTTTAGGCTGGCTACAATATGAGTTGTGGCTGGGTAAGAATGGCGTGGCCGACTACCAAGCGGTCAGTGCAGAAATCGACGTTCAACATCAAGTCAATGCGAGCCTCCAATCTCGCAACAATGAAATGTTCGCCGAAATTGACGATTTACGCCAAGGACTTGATGCCATCGAAGAGCGTGCTCGGCATGAACTGGGCATGGTGAAAGAAGGGGAAACCTTCTATCGCATCATTGGAGAGGACAATTAAATGTCAGACAGCCATTTTGCTGGCAAAATTACTGCCATTGTCCCCGCTGCGGGTGTGGGCAAACGCATGCAGGCGGATCGTCCCAAGCAGTATCTAGAAATTTTGGGTAAAACCGTTCTTGAGCACACCCTCTCGCGTCTACTTTCTCACCCAGATATTGAACATGTTGTCGTCGCGATTAGCGATGGCGACCCTTACTTTGAACAGCTGCCCATTGCGACTCACCCCAAGGTGATTCGTGTCAGTGGTGGTAGTGAGCGCGCTGATTCTGTGCTGCGTGGGCTCGAGTATGTTTCTCAGCATCAGATGTCACCGTGGGTGTTAGTGCATGATGCAGCCAGACCTTGTGTGAAATTAGCGGATATTTCTCATCTGATTGAGCGCTGCTTAGCTGAGCAAATCGGAGGCATTCTTGCAATGCCGGTACGAGATACCATGAAACGAGCAGCTCATCACAACGCCGTCAGCAATACGGTGGATCACACCGTTGATAGAGAAGGGCTATGGCATGCCCTGACACCGCAGATATACCCGACTCACACCTTGACCCAAGCGCTGAGCAAGGCGTTGCAATCTCAGGCCGTCATTACGGATGAAGCGTCCGCGATTGAGTGGAGTGGCGGAGCATCACTGCTGGTACCTGGGAGCGGCGATAATATTAAAATCACCCAACCAGAGGATCTGGCTCTGGCAGAGTTTTATTTGCAGAGGGAACAGACCCTTTGCCTCGAATAAATGAAAGGACATAACACGATGATTCGAATCGGTCACGGTTTTGACGTGCACAAATTTGGCGGAGAAGGCCCAGTCATCATTGGCGGTGTTGCCATTCCTTACGAGCAAGGTTTGATTGCTCACTCCGATGGCGATGTGGCGCTGCACGCACTGTGCGATGCACTGTTGGGCGCGATTGCTGCCGGTGATATTGGTCGCCATTTCCCTGATACCGATGATGAGTGGAAAGGCGCGGACAGCCGTTTTCTTCTGCGCGATGTGTACCAAAGAGTAAAAGCGCATGGGTATGTGCTGGGTAATGCTGACATCACCATCATTGCCCAAGCACCGAAAATGGCGCCATATATCGAATCGATGTGCCAAACCATCGCACAAGATTTGGACACCGACGTCACCAACATTAATGTCAAAGCGACCACCACAGAGCGTCTCGGCTTTACTGGGCGCAAAGAAGGCATTGCCAGCGAAGCAGTTGTGCTGCTGGTCAAAGCGTAATTTCTAGCTATTTTTCAACAGCGGACGGTCACAAGCCCGGCCTCTGTCTAAACGGAACTCTATTCATGTCTGATTTACTTTCTTCTTTGGCGTACCTCAATGGTCAGCCTGTCGCCACCGGCGTACTCAAAGCGCAACCCGAGCACTTTCAAGTACGCGAAAACTTAGGGTTCTCATTTAGTGGTACGGGTGAGCACCTAATGGTGCGTATTCGCAAAACCGGCGAGAACACCAGCTTTGTCGCCAACGAACTGGCCAAAGCGTGCGGGGTGAAATCGAAAGACGTCAGTTGGGCAGGGCTTAAGGATCGTCATGCAGTCACAGAGCAGTGGCTGAGTGTGCATCTACCTAAACGCGAGACACCAGACTTTAGCGCCTTTCTGGCGGCGTACCCGAGTATCGAAATTCTTGCCACAGACCGACACCATAAAAAGTTGCGTCCCGGAGACTTAATCGGTAATGACTTTCGCTTAACTTTAACCCAAGTCTCCGACATGCCATCAGTACTGTCTCGATTGGAGAAGGTGCAAGCGAAAGGGGTTCCCAACTACTTTGGCAGTCAGCGTTTTGGTCACGATGGCAATAACCTCACTGAAGCCAGACGTTGGGGAAGAGACAATGTCCGTACTCGTAACCAAAACAAACGCAGTCTCTACCTCTCTGCCGCTCGTTCTTGGGTGTTTAACACCATCGTCTCCGCGCGGATTGAACAAGCGCTATTGAACACCTGTATTGCGGGCGATATTGTCTACCAAGGCAATGAAACGCGCCTTGTCACGCCTGAAGAGTGCGAGGCGTTCAATGCGCAGTTGCAGCGTGGCGAGGTGACATTAACCGCTGCGCTCGCGGGTGACAATGCCTTACCTACTCAGCACGAGGCGCTCGCACTTGAACAACCGCTGCTTGATAATGAGCCAGATCTCATGGCGTTGATTCGTGGTAATCGCATGCGTCACGACCGCCGAGAGGTGTTATTGAAGCCTGAGAATCTGACTTGGTCCGTCGATGGTGACAGCTTAACGCTCGACTTCTCATTGGATGCAGGCAGCTTTGCGACTGCTATTTTGCGAGAGCTGCTCATTGCGACGGAGAAAGAACGCCATTACGCTAATGACAGCTAGGACAGTGATAGTAAGTAGCCGCTGGGGCCATATGCCCTCTTTCAACAGGAAGTGACAGGATTTATGACAGCCAACACACTGAGAGTATTGATCAGTAACGATGATGGCGTGCATGCGAAGGGCATACACGCGCTCGCGCAGGCACTGAGTGACATCGCCGAAGTGACGATCGTCGCGCCAGATAGAAACCGCTCAGGCGCATCCAACTCGTTAACCCTAGAGCAGCCTTTGAGGGTGACTCGCATAGCCGAGCGTACTTATTCGGTACAAGGAACGCCGACCGACTGTGTTCACTTTGCGCTTAATGAGCTGATGAAAGACGATCTGCCGGATCTGGTGCTAGCGGGCATTAACCATGGTGCAAACCTTGGCGATGATGTGCTCTACTCTGGCACGGTCGCGGCAGCGATGGAAGGGCACTTTCTCGGTGTTCAGGCGATCGCCTTTTCACTCGTGGGGCTGCGCCATTTTGACACGGCGGCGCACATTGCCAAACAGCTGGTGTTGCAGCATGGACGACGCCCTATTCCTACTAACCGACTGTTAAACGTCAATATTCCCGACGTTGAGCTCTCCGCGCTAAAAGGCTCAAAAGTAACCCGTTTAGGTGCGCGCCATCACGCGGAAGCAATGATAAAACAGCAAGATCCTCGTGGTCATGATATTTATTGGTTAGGCCCACCAGGAAAAGAGCAGGATGCGGGTGAAGGAACCGACTTTTATGCTATCGAACATGGCTTTGTCTCCATTACACCGCTGCAAGTAGATTTGACCGCTCATGAATCGCTGATGAGCATGGATAATTGGTTAAAGGACAAGTAACAATGGTAAACCCACATGCCGACAGATTAATCGACTTTCTTGTCGCGAGTGGCATTCAAGATCAACGCGTATTAGATGCCATCTATCGATTGCCTCGTGAGCAGTTCGTGTCACAGGCGATGATGCATCAAGCATACGATAATAATGCGCTGCCGATTGGCGCTGGGCAGACCATCTCTCAGCCCTATATCGTGGCGAAAATGACCGAACTGTTGGCTCTGAATCGAGACAGCAAAGTGCTGGAAGTTGGCACTGGGTCTGGTTACCAAACCGCAGTACTAGCTCAACTGGTCGATCACGTCTTCTCCATTGAGCGGATTAAGGCGTTGCAATGGGAAGCTAAACGACGTTTAAAGCAGCTCGACATTTATAACATCTCCACCAAGCACGGTGATGGTTGGCAAGGTTGGCCAGCGAAAGGCCCATTTGATGCCATTATTGTCACAGCGGCAGCGGAGTCTGTGCCACAGGCACTGCTCTCACAACTCAGTGAGGGCGGCACCATGGTCATTCCTGTTGGTGTCGAGCAGCAGCAACTGTACAAAATCACCCGACAGGGTGAGGCGTTCTCCACAGAGCCCATAGAGATGGTACGTTTTGTTCCTTTAATCGCAGGTGAATTGGCGTAGGCATGAGCTTGAGAAGGTGTGTGTGGCTGATACTGGTATTCAGTGCGCTGTATGGCTGCGCTGCACACTCGCCTGCTCCTGTGTCTGGGTTAAACAAAGATTATGGGTCTGTCACTCGTGGCAGTTATCGCGGCAGCTTTTACGAAGTAGAAAAAGGCGATACGCTATACTTTATAGCCTACGTCACAGATAAAGATGTAAACGATATTATTCGTTACAACGGCTTGACTGAGCCCTACACCATTTACCCCGGTCAAAAACTCAACTTATGGCGTAGTGCCTACAAAGCGCCCGCCTTTGGTGGGACGGGTGCTGGTACGGTATCTGCGCCTGTCGCTGTGGTTGCCGCTACCCCATCCACTCCGAATTCAAGTAAAAACTCTAATCAATCAGTTACATCGCAAAACAGCAGCGGTCAGAAAAACGTCACCCAAACGCCACCTAAAAAGAGTATTGATCAATCAAAATCAAAGGAGTATGTTGAACCTAAGAAGCAACAAAGTGTTAACAAAAATGCCAATACTGCCTCTAGCAGTAAAGCGAGTAACACGGCTTCTAATCAAAAGGTTTCCAAATGGTTATGGCCAACAAAAGGGAGGGTAATCAAAAACTTTTCTGCTGGCGATCAGGGAAATAAAGGCATTGATATCGCAGGACAGCGTGGTCAATCCATCGTATCGACAGCAAGTGGCACTGTCGTCTATTCAGGCAACGCACTGCGCGGCTACGGTAATCTGGTGATTATCAAACATAACGATAACTATCTAAGTGCGTATGCACACAACGACAAGTTGCTAGTACATGAAGGACAAAGTGTTAAGGCTGGTCAAAAAATAGCAACAATGGGCAGCTCCGGAACGAACAGCGTTCGTTTGCATTTTGAAATTCGCTATCAAGGTAAGTCGGTCGATCCGAAACGATACTTACCTTAAATTTACTTTACTGACCGGGTAAATTAGCGACATTAGAGGTAGTAATGTCTTGCTAGCTCGCCAAGGGGAGGCGCCATGAGTATCAGCAATACAGCAACGAAAGTCGAAGAGTTTGATATTGAGCAGGAAGCACAACTAGATACGCTTCAAGGCAGCAATGAACTCACCTCATCCAAATCTGAGAGTGTCAAAGAGGAGTTTGACGCTTCATCGAAAAGCCTAGATGCCACACAGCTTTACCTTGGCGAAATCGGCTTCTCACCCCTATTAACCGCAGAGGAAGAAGTTCTCTACGCAAGACGTGCATTACGTGGCGATGAAGCAGCGCGTAAACGTATGATCGAAAGTAACTTGCGTTTGGTGGTGAAAATCTCCCGTCGCTATAGCAACCGTGGCCTTGCTCTCTTGGATCTTATTGAAGAAGGGAACTTGGGATTGATTCGCGCGGTAGAAAAATTCGACCCAGAACGCGGATTCCGTTTCTCGACCTACGCGACGTGGTGGATTCGTCAAACCATTGAACGTGCGCTGATGAACCAAACTCGTACGATTCGTCTACCTATTCATGTGGTGAAAGAGCTCAACATCTACCTACGTACTGCTCGCGAGTTGTCGCAAAAACTCGACCATGAGCCGACCGCTGAAGAGATTGCTCAGCAACTGGATAAGCCGGTTGATGACGTAAGTAAGATGCTGCGTCTGAATGAGCGCATTAGCTCTGTGGATACGCCAATTGGTGGCGACGGTGAGAAAGCGCTGTTGGACATCATCCCAGATGCGAACAACTCAGACCCAGAAATTTCCACTCAAGACGATGACATCAAAAACTCATTGATCCATTGGCTAGACGAGCTCAATCCGAAACAAAAAGAAGTGTTAGCACGCCGCTTTGGTCTACTTGGCTATGAGCCTTCAACACTTGAAGAAGTCGGGCGTGAGATCAACCTCACCCGTGAGCGGGTACGTCAAATCCAAGTGGAAGGGCTGCGTCGTTTACGTGAGCTGCTGGTTAAGCAAGGTCTCAATATGGAGAACTTGTTTGGTGTGACCGAAGAGTAACGACAGACGTATAATGGAAGAGATATAACGATAGACACATAATCCATAATCAGAAAAAAGCCTTGGTACCCCAAGGCTTTTTTGATCGTGCCGTTGTTGAATCAGTGATGAAAAACGGCAAAGGTTAACCGTGCTTTTTCCCTTTGCTGCGCGGGAAGACTTTCACGGTCTTGATACGATTCTCTTCTAGCTCGACGATCTCCATCGGGTGGCCCGAGACATGAACGCTCAAATGGCTCTCAGGGATCTCTTCAAGATGCTCGAGAATCAAACCGTTTAGGGTTCTTGGACCATCGGTAGGGAAGTCCCACTTAAGACCTTTATTGATATCACGGATGTTGGCGCTGCCCTCAATCAAGAAACTGCCATCACGTTGTGGGGTAATCTCATCCGACAAACTTGGCGTGATAGAGGTGGTGAACTCACCGACGATCTCTTCCAAAATATCTTCCAACGTAATGAGACCTATGATGTCGCCATACTCATCAACAATCAGACCAATCCGCTCTTTGTTGCGCTGGAACTTAAGCAGTTGGACGTTGAGTGGCGTGCCTTCTGGGATAAAGTAGACTTCATCGGCAGCGCGTAGCAGGGTCTCTTTGGTCGACTCGTTTTTCTCTAGCATCAAGCGATACGACTCACGCAAACGCAGCATGCCCACCACTTCGTCAATTTGACCGCGATACAGCACCACGCGCCCGTGCGGTGAGTGAGACAATTGACGCACAATCGATTTCCAATCGTCGTTGATATCAATGCCGGTGATTTCGTTTCTCGGCACCATGATGTCATTCACCGTCACATGCTCTAAATCGAGAATGGAGATCAACATATCTTGGTGGCGTCTTGGGATCAGGCTGCCCGCTTCGTTCACCACGGTGCGCAGTTCTTCCGAGCTCAGGTGATCTTCGCCATTGTGGTCGACTTTGATCCCAAGTAAGCGGATAAAACCATTAGTGATGAGGTTAACGAACAGCACCAGCGGCGAGAGCAGCTTCATTAAAATACCAAGCAAGATACTGCTGGTGTAAGAGACTTTTTCTGGGTAGAGCGCTGCGAGGGTTTTCGGCGTGACTTCGGCAAAAACCAGCACCACAAGCGTCAGAGCACCGGTGGCGATAGCCACCCCTAAATCTCCGTATAGACGCATACCAATGATGGTGGCGATGGCGGAGGCTAGAATATTGACTAAGTTGTTACCAATCAGAATCAAACCGATCAAACGATCGGGCCTATCGAGCAGCTTTTCTACGCGCTTAGCGCCTTTATGGCCATTGTTCGCGAGGTGCTTTAAGCGGTATCGGTTGAGAGACATCATCCCTGTTTCTGAACCGGAGAAATATCCTGAAATTACAATCAGACACGCGAGTAGCGCAAATAAGATACCCGTTGATATGTCGTCCAAAGCTTAATGATTCCTTGTTATGTTTGATTAATTTATCGCCCAGTGTTGCGGCTAAGTCAATATCACTTCACGAACGAAGCGACTGCCAAAATAGGCGAGCGTCAACAGGGTTGCACCGGCAACGGCGAACCAAGTGACTTTGCGTCCGCGCCAACCTTTATGGAAGTGGCCCCATAACAGCACGCTGTACACAATCCAAGCGATGAAAGAGAGAATCGCTTTATGGGCTTTTCCTTGGGCGAACATGTCCTGAACAAAGACAAATCCAGTGATTAATGTTCCGGTGAGGAGTAAGGTGCCCACCATGATGATGTTGAAAAGCTGACGTTCCACCATCATTAAAGGAGGAAGGTTTGGGTTAATCGCCAGTGCTTTCTTCGCTTTGAGCTTGTGATCCAACCAAGCCAGTTGTAGAGCGTACAGAGCGCCGATACTGAGAGTCGAGTATGAAAACAGCGCAAGAGAGATGTGGATCAGCAGTTTAGGGTCTTGCTCTAAATGGGTAATGAAAGTGCTAGGCAGAAACGCCGCTGCGCTTAAGTTTATGGCGGAAAAGCTATACACGACAGGCAACAAAAACCACAGTCGTGTTTTGAGCATCGACGCACTCATTACCAAAGAAATAATGAAGCTGATGAGAGAGGCGACATTGAGAATGCTTAAGTTTTGCCCCGAGGCTTCAATGATCAAATCGCTTAATAGCCACGCGTGAAAAACCAGTGCCAGAGACGCACTGATCAACACGGTTTTTGAGCGGATACCGGTTTGGTGAACCAGTCCCGGAACGATAGTCGCAATTGCGAGCAGATACAGCACTGCAGCGGCTACGGCAATTAAGTTGTCCATTCTTCTCTTGGTGGTGGTGGATTTTTAACAAATTATACCCTGCATCAACAGCTTGAGCCATGACTTATCTGTGTCATTTATTCGAGTTGAGAGATCAAATCATCACGCAACCGTGCAAAGCGCCACTTGGCTAAGGTATACTCTTAGTAATTGTCGCTCAATTTTAGGTAGTGGCGTCGTCTACGCAAGCCACTCAGTGTAAAGAGACTAAGATGTTTGAGAATTTAACGGATCGTTTATCCAGAACGCTGAAGAACATCAGCGGTAAAGGTCGTCTGACCGAAGACAACATAAAAGAAACGCTGCGTGAAGTCCGCATGGCGTTGCTCGAGGCTGACGTTGCACTGCCTGTCGTTCGCGATTTTATCAAGCGAGTGAAAGAAGCGGCAGTGGGCGTAGAGGTCTCCAAATCGCTCACGCCAGGGCAAGAGTTCATCAAAATTGTTCAAGGTGAACTGGAAGCCGTCATGGGCGAGTCCAATGAGGCACTAAACCTCGCGGCTCAGCCACCTGCGGTGATTTTGATGGCCGGTCTGCAAGGTGCGGGTAAAACCACCTCGGTGGGTAAGCTGTCTAAATTCCTCAAGGAAAAAGACAAGAAGAAAGTCTTGGTCGTGTCTGCTGATGTGTATCGCCCAGCGGCGATCAAACAGCTAGAAACCCTAGCGCAAGACATCGGCGTTGACTTTTTCCCATCGAGCGCTGATCAAAAGCCGATTGATATTGCCAATGCCGCCATCGATCACGCGAAGAAGAAATTCTACGATGTGTTAGTGGTCGATACCGCGGGTCGTTTAGCGATTGACGAGCAAATGATGGGCGAAATCCAGCAGCTTCATAGTGCGATCAATCCAGTGGAAACGCTGTTTGTTGTTGACGCTATGACAGGTCAAGATGCGGCGAATACCGCGAAAGCCTTTGGCGAAGCGCTACCGCTGACCGGGGTTATCCTGACCAAAGTGGATGGTGATGCTCGTGGTGGTGCTGCGCTGTCGGTGCGTCACATTACAGGGAAACCGATCAAATTCTTGGGTGTGGGTGAGAAAACCGACGCGCTAGAGCCGTTCCACCCTGATCGCGTCGCCTCGCGTATTTTGGGAATGGGTGATGTTCTCTCTCTGATTGAAGACTTGCAGCGCAATGTCGACCATGAGAAAGCCGAGAAACTGGCGAAGAAATTCAAAGAGAAGAAAGGCTTCGATTTGGAAGACTTCCGTGAGCAGCTCGGTCAGATGCAAAACATGGGCGGCATGATGGGGATGATGGACAAGTTGCCAGGTATGAGTAACTTGCCAGACAATGTCAAAGACAAAGTTGACGACAAGAT
Source organism: Vibrio sp. R15-SG3-ISO1B (assembly GCF_059833835.1). Taxonomy (NCBI): domain Bacteria; kingdom Pseudomonadati; phylum Pseudomonadota; class Gammaproteobacteria; order Vibrionales; family Vibrionaceae; genus Vibrio; species Vibrio sp. R15-SG3-ISO1B. The sequence continues at coordinate 118,240 of NZ_JCBDGG010000005.1, forward strand.
GTTTAAGCAGATGGAAGCGATCATTAACTCGATGACCATGAAAGAGCGTCAACGTCCAGACATTATTAAAGGTTCGCGCAAGAAACGCATTGCTGCCGGTTCTGGTGTGCAAGTGCAAGATGTGAACCGCTTGCTTAAGCAGTTTACCCAAATGCAGAAGATGATGAAGAAAATGCAAAAGGGTGGCATGAAAGGCATGATGCGTAACATGCAAGGTATGATGGGCGGAATGGGAGGCGGCGGCGGCTTCAACCCGTTTGGTCGTTAACTGAAACACCGAGTCCGTTTCGCTCTATACAAGGCTTAGCCGCGGTGCTAAGCCTTTCGGTTTTTTATTTTCAAGGTGTTAGCTAAGTCACAATCTTAAATTCGGTTTTATGGTGGTGAAAAAATAGCTAAAGACCTTGCAATGCGTCGGAATAAGAGTAAAATTCCGGAGCTTTATTTTGGCACGAGACCCCAAACTGTTTAGTAATAGACCACAACGGTTTACTGATAGATAGTTTCTGGGGTTAATTTTATTTTTGAGAAAGCAAAGAGGACGACATGGTAACCATTCGTTTGGCACGTCACGGCGCTAAGAAGCGTCCATTTTATCAAATCGTAGTAGCGGACAGCCGCAATGCTGCAACTGGCCGTTTCATCGAGAAAGTAGGTTTCTTTAACCCTACTGCTCAAGGTCAAGAAGAAGGTCTACGTCTAGACCTAGACCGCGTTAACCACTGGGTTGGTCAAGGCGCGTCTCTATCTGACCGCGTAGCTAAGCTAGTTAAAGACGCTCAAAAAGCGGCTTAATTCTTACTCTATAAGTAGTAATTAGCTTATGTCGATGAAAGGTAAAGAAACGATGAGCAATGACAAGATTGTTGTAGGCAAGTTTGGTGCTACTTACGGCATTCGTGGTTGGCTTAAAGTTTTTTCCTACACAGACGAGGCTGAAAGCTTATTTGATTACAACCCTTGGTTTGTTAACCATAAAGGGGAGTGGGTCGAGTACAAAGTGGAAACGTGGAAGCGCCATAACAAAGGTATGGTGGTGAAGCTGGAAGGTCTGGATGTTCGCGAAGACGCGCATCTGTTGACTAACTTTGAAATTGCTATTGACCCTGCAGTATTACCAGAATTGTCAGAAGATGAATTCTACTGGCGCGAATTGTTTGGCATGCAAGTCGTGACGACAAAAGGTTATGACCTTGGTGTGGTGACGGACATGCTCGAAACCGGCTCAAACGATGTTTTGGTAGTCAAAGCAAATCTGAAAGATGCTTTTGGCCAAAAGGAACGATTAATTCCGTTCCTTGAAGAGCAAGTGATCATTCAAGTTGATCGCACTGCTCAACGGATCGAAGTTGACTGGGATCCTGGATTCTAACTCCCAAGTAATGAGGCTTTAGGGCATGTGGGTTGGCGTAATTAGCCTGTTTCCTGAAATGTTCCGCAGCGTTACTGAGTTCGGAGTAACAGGTCAAGCGGTTAAAAAAGGGTTGTTGTCGGTAGAGACATGGAATCCTCGAGATTTCACTCACGACAAGCATCGCACTGTCGATGATCGACCCTACGGTGGTGGTCCAGGTATGTTAATGATGGTGCAGCCATTGCGCGATGCCATTCATGCTGCCAAACAGGCCTCACCGGGTATGACGAAGGTGATTTACCTCTCTCCTCAAGGTCGAAAACTCGATCAACAAGGAGTCGAAGAGCTGGCTAGCAATGAGAACTTGCTTCTTATTTGTGGTCGCTACGAAGGGGTAGATGAGCGCATCATTGAGTCTGAAGTTGACGAAGAATGGTCAATTGGTGACTTTGTGATGACAGGGGGAGAGATACCAGCCATGACCTTAATTGACTCTGTCTCTCGGTTTGTACCGGGGGTACTGGGCGATTTTGCGTCAGCAGAAGAAGACTCTTTTGCCAATGGCTTGTTGGATTGTCCTCATTACACCCGTCCTGAAGTGTTGGAAGGAAAAGAGGTACCCGCGGTACTGAAATCTGGCAACCACAAGGACATTCGTCGTTGGCGACTGAAACAGTCGCTCGGCCGTACCTGGATTAGAAGACCAGAGCTCCTGGAAAACCTAGCTCTGACTGACGAACAGGAACTACTACTAGCTGAGTTCATTAAAGAGCATCATGCTAAGTAACCTATTAAATTTAGTATCAGTTTATTCTAGGAATATTGAAAATGAGTAACATCATCAAAGCTCTTGAAGAAGAGCAAATGAAAAAAGACCTACCTAACTTCGCACCTGGTGACACAGTTGTTGTTCAAGTTAAGGTAAAAGAAGGTGACCGTGAGCGTCTACAGGCTTTTGAAGGCGTTGTAATCGGTATCCGTAACCGTGGTCTACACTCTGCATTCACTGTACGTAAGATTTCTAACGGTGAAGGTGTTGAGCGTACGTTCCAAACTCACTCTCCAATGGTTGATAGCATTGAAGTTAAACGCCGCGGTGCAGTACGTCGTGCCAAACTGTACTACCTACGTGAGCGTTCTGGTAAGTCAGCTCGTATCAAAGAGAAACTTGCTAAGAAGTAATGCTATAACTAGCGTTCTCATAGTATTAGCGGAGGCCAATTGGCCTCCGCTTTTTTATGCTTAATCATCCCAAGAGAATTGAACCGCTTTAATACTGATCTTCCGACCACCCATCACTGTCGGACATATCGGGGGCACCGGCAATGGTGTTTTCTTCATCGGCCCACTCGCCGAAGTCGATCATTTGACACTGTTTACTGCAAAACGGGCGGTGGGGGCTTTTTTCGCTCCACTCGACGTTTTGGCCGCACTGTGGGCATGGAACCACGGTAATCTTAGACATCATGCTTTCCTATTTCTTCGGAGTTTAGCCGCAGTATACCGAACTTAGCGCCGCGCTTCATTAAACAGCGGGATGCCGATAGTAAAGGGGGAGCGATGCCGATGGCAAAGAGTGAGATTAGCTGCAGACGGCCAATTTAAATGGAATGCTCGAGGCACTGGCTTGGCCAGATTCAAAGTCGATGAACTTGATGGCGAAACGGTTTTTATGCCCGGAGATCATCGGGTAAACGCCCGTTTCTAGAGGGATTTCAAGACGCAGAATGTTGGCCTCTGTCGCATCACTCTGATAGAAGCCGTTGTTGGCAAGGCGCTCTCGCAGTTGACCGGTTTCACGCGTAAGACGCAGCCACAGTTTCAACGCTTGTGTCAGTGGGGCCAGGTTGGTGGACCACTTTTGCGCATCCGCTTGTTTTTTCTCAAGTGGAAGGTGGAGCCAGTGGTGCAGTGCAGGCAAGTCAAAACAGCATGAGCCGCCGGGCAGGTTAAAGCGTTGGCGAATGGCGCTTAAGAAACGGTCTTCTTTCAGGCTTTGGCCAAAACGCTCCGCCGCCATCAGCTCGCTGTGCACGCCATCAATTTCATCCAATACCGCGCGCAGCATTTCCAGATTAACGCCATCGATATTGAAATAGGCTCGATAGCTAAGGCGCTGCTTTTCGATGTCTTTGGCTAACTCGCTTTTGAGCTGAATTTGCTCAAAGATTTCCAGCAGATCAAACAGCGAGCGGAAGAAGATCAGATGCTGCATTTCGTCACCAAACTGCGCCGCTTTATCCATCTGCGTCAGCAAGGCTTCAACGCGAAGATAAATGCGAGTTTTCTCATTGAGTGGGTGTTCGAAGTAGTGCGTGGTCATTGATCAATGGCTCTGGGTTGTACTGCCTTTATTCTCACAGATTTTCCCTACAGATTTCTAGGAACTTTTGATGCAATTCTGTGATTTGAGGCAAAAGTTTCTCGTTTGTTGCATCATTTTTAATCACATCGTCGGCAATCGCCAAACGTTCCTCTCGGCTTGCTTGCGCACTGAGAATCGCACGGGCTTGTTTTTCGTCAACATTGTCACGGGCCATCGTTCGTTCAATCTGAATTTCTGGCGCCACATCGACCACAAGAACTCGCTGAGCAAGTGCTTGGAGATTGTTTTCCACCATTAGAGGGATCACAAGCAGCGCATAGGGTGAGGTGACCTGCTCAAGCTCGGCGAGCATCTTTTGACGAATCATCGGATGGAGCAGGTTATCCAGCCAGGTTTTCTCTTTGGGATCGGAAAAGATGGCCTCGCGCAGTGCGGCTCGATTCAAGCTACCATCGGCTTGCAACATCGATGCGCCGTAGCGCTCGGAGATGGCTTTTAACCCCTCACTGCCCGGTTCCACCACTTCGCGCGCCACGACATCGGCATCGACAATATCGATGGCAAAGTGTTGCTGAAATAGGTTTGCGACGGTGGTTTTGCCACTGGCAATGCCACCTGTTAATCCAACGATCAACGCCATATTAGATTCCTACCATCTCAGTCAGATACCAATGAAGTAGACCATCGCCCCACATCATGCTGATAAAGCCAGCGATCGCGAGATAAGGGCCAAAGGGAAAGGCTTTGTCGATACCTTGCTGCTTGAGCCTGAGTTGAATCAAGCCAAACAGCAAACCAACCACAGATGAAAGCAAGATGATCATAGGAAGAGCTTGCCAGCCGAGCCATGCGCCAAGGGCGGCGAGCAGTTTAAAATCGCCATAGCCCATGCCCTCTTTGCCAGTGACTAACTTAAACAGCCAATAGACGCTCCATAGGGCCAAGTAACCGGCCATCGCGCCAATGACGGCATCCTCAAGCGAGACGGGGCTGATATTCAATAGCGCCAGTGCCAACCCCGCCCACACCAGTGGTAACGTCAACTGATCGGGCAGTAGCATGGTGTCGAGGTCGATAAAGGTCGCGCAGAGAAGAACAAAGGTGAACAGCAGCAGCGCGAGGCTCATCGCTGAGAAGCCAAATTGCCAGGCAACCAGTACAGATAGGCCAGCCGACAGCAGTTCAATTAAGGGGTAACGCGCACTGATGGGGGCTTGGCAATGCGCACATTGACCGCGCAGCAGCAGCCAGCTGACCACCGGAATATTATCGATAAGACGCAGTGGCGAGTCGCATTTTGGGCATGTCGAACGGGGAATGCTGAGGTTATAGGTACCTTCAGGGGGCGCTATTTTGTACTCAGGGAAGCTCTCGGCGCACTCGCTACGCCACTCTCGCTCCATAATGATGGGTAGGCGGTGGATCACCACGTTAAGAAAGCTGCCAATAATTAAGCCAAACACGCCTGCCAGCGTAGGAAAAAGCCAAGGGTAATACTCAAACAGCGCAATCAAGAGAAGTGCCTTATCCAATCAATAGAGTGCTCATCTTATCCTAATACACTCATTAAGTTAAAGATGGGCAGGTACATAGCCACGACCAATCCTCCCACCACAACACCCAGGAAAATAATGATCAGTGGTTCGAGGATCTTGCCCAAGTTGTCGACCGTGTTATCGACTTCAAACTCGTAGATGGTGGCGATTTTATTGAGCATATCATCAAGTCGCCCCGACTCTTCGCCGATCATCACCATTTGCAGCACCATCTCGGGGAATGACTGCGTATTTCGCATCGCAATATACATTGGCATTCCGGCGGCGGTATCGTCATATACCTTATCAATGGCGGTTTGGTAGTGCAGGTTGTTGGCGGTTTTCGCGGAGGTTTTGAGACTTGAGAGAATCGGAATGCCCGCGCTAAAGCTGGTGGCAAGTGTGCGGCTAAATTTGGCAATAGAGGCTTTGGTCAATACGCCGCCAATCACAGGCATTTTCAATCCTATCCGGCTCGATATCAGTTTGATTCGGGCCGATTTTTGTTTGGCGATTTTTAGCACAATGGCTGAAATACCCAAGCCGAGCGCCGCAGGTAAGCTGTAGGTTTGGGTAAGATGAGAGAGGTGGAGTACCTGTTGCGTAAACCAAGGCAGCTCGGCGCCAAACCCCTGAAACATGCTTTCAAACTCAGGAATGACCATAGTGAGCATCAAGTAGGAGACCCCTAACGCGGTGAACACCACCATCGCAGGGTAGATCAGTGCCTTGATGACTTTCGCGCGCAGCTGCTCCGATTTTTCACGATAGAGTGCCAGGCGTTCAAACACTTGTGGCAAGTTGCCCGCTTGCTCTCCGGTGGCGACCATATCGATGTACAAGGTATCAAAGTGGCTAGAGGCGTTACGCATCGCTTTTGAAATCGGCGTACCGGCTTCAATGCTTTTGCCGATTTGTGCCAATACTGATTTCATTTCGGCTTTTTTGTGATTATCGCCCACCAATTTGATCGCCTGAATGATCGGAATGCCAGTGGCCAGCATGGTCGACAGCTGACGGGTGAGGATGGTGATGTCTTTGCCCTTGATGCGCTGCGTTGCGCGGGTTATGGCGGAGACACTGCGTTTTTTGATCTTTTTAACTTGAATATGCTGCGCTTTCAGTTTGTCACGCACCTCGCTCTCGGTTAAAGCGAGATATTGACCGGAGACTTTCTTCCCTGAACTATTGAGGCCTTTCCAGCGGTAGTTTTTCAGTTGTGCTTGTTTTTGGATGGGCATCAAGAACTCCTATAGGGTATCGAAATAAACAAGGGATTAAAGATAGAGCACGCGCTGCAACTCTTGATAACTGGTGATGCCACTGAGCACTTTCTCTATGCCGGACTCTTTGAGCGTTTGCATGCCTTGTGACCGCGCTAGCTGCTCGATACCGGCGATGGTCGCCCCATCGGCGATGGCACTCGCCAGCGTTTCATCCACGTTCATCACTTCGTATAGACCTACTCGGCCTGAGTAGCCGGCGTTGCACTCTGGGCAGCCATCGAGGTTCGCGGTAAAAAGTGGCGCAACTGAGATGCCAAGTTGCTGGCAGTAGTGCTGAGCGCGCGGCTCAGGCTGTTTGCAGTGAGGGCACAGGCGACGCGCCAATCGCTGGGCAATAATTAGGCTCAGTGACGAGGCGACATTAAAAGGCGCTATGCCCATGCTGCTAAGGCGCACAACGCTCTCGGCGGCGGAGTTGGTGTGCAGGGTCGAGAGCACCAGGTGGCCGGTTTGCGCCGCTTTGACGGCAATTTCGGCAGTATCAAGGTCGCGTATTTCGCCGACCATCACGATGTCGGGATCTTGGCGGAGAAAGGCGCGCAGTGCACTGGCGAAATCGAGTCCAATTTGCGGTTGCATCTGAACCTGATTGATCCCAGGTAAGTTGATCTCCACCGGATCTTCAGCGGTGGCGATGTTGACTTGCGAGGTGTTGAGAATGTTGAGCCCGGTATAGAGGGAGACCGTCTTACCGCTCCCTGTTGGTCCAGTCATTAAAATCAGCCCCTGAGGCTTTTTTAGCGCATTGAGGTAAAGCGTTTTTTGCTGCTCGTTATAACCGAGCTTATCGATGTTCAGATTCGCTTCGCTGCTGTCGAGAAGGCGCAATACGATTTTTTCGCCCCATAAGGTTGGCAACGTCGAGACGCGCATATCGATCGCGGTCTCTTGGCTGAGCCTGAGCTTGATACGTCCATCTTGTGGCAGACGGCGCTCGGCAATATCCAATTTGGCTAGGATTTTAATGCGCGCTGATAAACGGCGACTGAGGTGATGGGCGGGCTGTTGAGTTTCAATTAAGATGCCATCACAGCGTAGCCGAACGCGAAAGGTCTCTTCATAGGGCTCAAAATGGATATCTGATGCGCCCTTGCGCACCGCATCGAGCAGGATTTGGTTAATGTAACGACTGACTGGCGCATCATCTTGACTCAGATCTTCAATGCTACCCACTTCGTCATCACTGACATCCACAAGGTTGGCCAGCTCTTGCTCGTTGATCTCTTTGTTGCTGTTTTGCTCGCCAGCGATCGCGCGCCCATACAAACGGCGAATGGCCCCTTGCAGCGCTTTCGCATCGGCCAGCACCAACTCGACTTGCAGACCGGTAGCAAAACGAAACTCTTCTTCGACATCAAGGTGGGTAGGGTCTGATACTGCAACACTGAGTGAACAAGCGGTTTTGCCAACGGGCAGCGCTTGCAAGCGAGTGATGAGCTCACGTAAGCCAAGGGTTTGGCACAGCTCAGCGTAGGGCGTTTGCGACAGGTCGATGACGTTGAGCCCAAACAGCTGACTGAGATGCTCAGTCAATTGGGTATGGTTAATAATGGCCAGATCGTGCAAAGCGTCAGGGACGGAGCCCCCTGACGCTTGCACATGCTCCAGCACTTGTATCTCTTGCGCTGCGTCAAGCAACTTGGCTTGACGCAGGATTGAGGGGAGGTTGGTGAGCATTATGGGCAGTAGTCTGTTTGTACTGTTGCTAACCCTGCATCTTTGTAGCAACTCTTTGTCCACACTAAACCACTTGTTTGGTATTCGGCGTGCATGACATATGTTTCTCCAGAAGCTATTGGGCCTTTCGCTGCTGCCGCTGTAGCTATAACATTGACCCCACCTGAAGCGGCTTGTTGAGCATCTATATCGATACTGTTTAGTGCTGCACTAGGTACATTTCCAGCGGAAGTGATGCAGTCATCTTCGAATGAACTAGCATCGGATGCAATCTCATGTGAACACAATTCGACTGCCAACTTTATCGCAGCAGCGGCTTTGGGAAACTCTGATAATGTCGCTTTTTTTGTATAGTTTTGATAAGCAGGTACGGCAAAAGCTGACAAAATCCCAATAATCGCCACTACGATCATCAATTCAATTAAAGTAAAACCAGCTTGCTGGCGACGTGGTTTGGTTTGCATAGAACTCTCCATTTGGGTGCTTGAGGCACCGCGGTGTTTGTTGATGGGGAGAGCATAGAAGGGCTATGAAACTTGTGGAAATGGTGGCGCAGCGCTTTCCGAGTCAATTAGGAAAAAATACGACTTGATTTCATTTACACGGCAAATTACTTCGAGCGAGGACAAAACTTTATGAGAGTCGAGAGGCTTTTACGTCAGGAAAAAACAGTAAATGGAGACGCGAGGCCTCCATTTACTGTTTGAAAAATAAGATCTTTCTTCCATTTTTTTAGTCAATGGCGTTCTTTACTGAAAGCACAGCCAGTCGGTAGCGCGAAAACACTGCTTCAAAACACGGCTTTAAAACGCCTCTTTAAAACGCATAGAGAGATCGAGCGCTTTAAGGTGTTTGGTCAAAGCGCCGACGGAGATGTAATCCACACCGGTCTCTGCAAACTCGCGGATGGTCTCAAGCGTGACATTGCCTGAGTTCTCAAGTGCAGCGCGACCCGCATTGATTTTCACCGCTTCACGCATCATCTCTGTAGTGAAGTTGTCGAGCATGATGATGTCCGCGCCAGCATCAATTGCCTCTTGCAGCTCTTGCAAGCTTTCGGTTTCCACTTCCACAGGTTTGCCCGGGTTCAGACTCTTGGCCATCTGAATGGTTGGCGTGATGCCGCCATTGGCAATGATGTGGTTTTCCTTGATGAGGTAGGCATCAAACACACCGATGCGGTGGTTAAAGCCGCCACCGCACGCCACGGCGTATTTCAGTGCGCTGCGAAGGCCAGGAATGGTTTTGCGCGTATCAAGCAAGCGACAGTCAGTGCCTTGCAGCTGTTTGGCGTATTGCGCCACGGTACTCGCGCAGCCAGACAGCGTTTGGATAAAGTTCATCGCGTTACGCTCGCCGGTCAGCAGCATGCGTGATGAACCCGTTAAGGTGCACAGCACTTGGTTGGGCTCCACGGTGTCACCATCGTCGACGTTCCATTCAATCGTCACTGGGCTGCCACCGGGCTGCTCGGCAAGCTGCTTGAAGACTTCTTCTGCCCACGCCTTACCACAGAACACACCGTGTTCGCGGGTGATTAAGGTGGCTTGGTTCTGTGCATCTGCAGGTATCAGAGCCGCGGTAATGTCGGCTGCGGGATCCAAAGTGCCACCGAGATCTTCTTTCAGCGCGTCGGCCACCGCTCGCGTGATCTCTAGCGGAAGTTGCTGCTTCAAATATTCAAGACGTTCTTGGCTATTGTGTGTGTTTTTCATCGCAAATCTAATACGCAGTTGAACAGAGTGGGGCATGATACGCTGACTGAGCATGAAATTCAGCCATTATTCTCGCATTTTATCTCAGGCGAGATAGACTCTAGCCAGGCTATGTTTGAGTTCCGAGTCGTATAACAACATGATAGATAACCAAGGGTGGTATCAAGCGGCGCGTCATGTGCCCTCACCGTTTTTTGATCAAAGACCACAAGGTGAGACGATCTCTTTGCTGGTGGTGCACAACATCAGTTTGCCACCGGGCCAATTTGGTGGCCCCTATATCGAGCAGTTTTTTAGTGGAACGCTCGATCCTAACGCACATCCGTTTTTTTCGGTCATCCATAAAATGGGCGTCTCGGCGCACTGCTTGATTCGCCGTGATGGTGAGGTAGTGCAATTTGTATCGTTTGATGATCGCGCTTGGCATGCGGGCGCGTCGAGTTTTGCAGGTCGCAGCCGCTGTAACGATTACTCGATTGGTATCGAACTGGAAGGCACAGACACCATCGCCTATACGCCAAAGCAGTACCAAGCGCTGGCCACATTAAGTCTAGAATTAATGTGCTCCTACCCGCAGATCAACGTTTCTCGAGTGACGGGGCATCAGTACATTGCGCCGATGCGCAAAACCGACCCAGGCTTGGTGTTTGATTGGCCGCGTTTTCGACGCTTAATAACGCCGATGAATCGCGCCGGCGAAGAGTGAGCGAACTCAGAGAGTGCGTTCGTTTTAGAGTGACTCTTGGTACTCAGTAAGCACTTGTTCCACCCAGGTCGCAATGCGCTCATCGCTCAGTTCGTATTGAGAATCTTCATCGAGCGCAAGACCGACAAAGAACTGGCCATCTTCGGTGAGCGCTTTCGAGGCTTCGAATTCGTACTGCTCATCATTGGGCCAGTAACCAATCAGGTTGGCGCCGGTCTTGACGATTTCATCGTGCAGTAAGCCCATCGCGTCGAGGTACCACTCGCCATAGCCTTCTTGGTCACCAAGGCCAAACAGTGCGACGGTTTTGCCACTGAGATCCACCGTTGGTACTTGTTGCCAAATCGCGTTCCAGTCTTCTTGAATCTCGCCAAAATCCCAAGTGGAAATGCCTAAAATCAGTAAGTCGTAGTCGGCCATCTGCGAGAGGTCGGACTCTTTGACATTGTGGATGTCGAGTAAGTCTTCCCCGATGATCGCGCGCATTTTCTCTGCTGCCATCTCTGTGTAACACGTCGTAGAACCGTAAAACAGGCCGATTTTCATCATTGGTTTCCATCTTGATTGGTGTGCATACCGCGAATTCTAACCACAAAATGGCGAGCTTTGCAGCGAATATCCTCCTCAACGGTGATTTTTTATGGCTTTCTTCTAGCGAGGCACTTACATTGAAAGCCATTAAGCATCAACGTGAGAGAGTAAGTGTGTCGCAGGTGTTGACTCCGGACCAAGGAATCATTGAGCAGTTTTTAGATACCATGTGGATGGAGCGCGGGTTATCGGAAAATACTTTGGCCTCGTATCGCAATGATCTGTTTAAACTGCTGAGCTGGATGAGTGAGCACAACTATCGGCTCAGTTTTATTAGCCTCTCAGGGTTGCAGGATTATCAAAGTTGGTTGATGGACCAAGGCTATAAGCAGACGTCGCGTGCGCGCATGTTGTCGGCCATCCGTCGCTTGTTTCAGTACCTGCACCGTGAAAAGATACGGGCTGACGATCCGAGTGCCTTGCTGCTAAGCCCTAAATTGCCTAAACGCTTACCGAAAGACCTCTCTGAGGCGCAGGTCGATGCGCTGCTCGATGCGCCGGACGTCAATGACGCGATGGAGCTTCGAGATAAAGCAATGCTAGAGCTTTTATACGCCACCGGGCTTCGTGTGACGGAATTGGTGAGCTTAACGATGGAAAACATCAGCTTGCGCCAAGGCGTGGTGCGGGTGATCGGTAAAGGCGGCAAAGAGCGTTTGGTGCCGATGGGCGAAAATGCCGTCGACTGGACGGAAACTTTTCTCAAACAAGGCCGGTCTGAATTATTGGGTGACACTACCTCTGATGTGGTTTTTCCGAGCAAAAGGGCGAGGCAAATGACGCGTCAAACCTTTTGGCATCGTATCAAACATTATGCGGTGAGAGCGGGCATCGATACCGAGCAGTTGTCGCCGCACGTATTGCGCCACGCGTTTGCGACGCACCTATTAAACTACGGCGCGGATTTGCGCGTGGTGCAGATGCTCCTCGGGCACAGTGATTTATCCACCACCCAAATCTATACCCACGTTGCGACCGAACGATTGAAACAGCTCCACAGTGAGCATCATCCAAGAGCCTGATTAGGCACTTTGAACCACAAGACAAGAAAGGTGAATTGAATGAGCGTATTACGCCGTATCACTCTACTGACACTGCCACTACTGTTGACGGCGCAAGCCAGTGCTGCAACAGAGCCGGCTTTCGATAAAGCGCAGATTGAAGCGCGTTTTAATCAGCTTGGGCTGGAAGTGCAAGATGTTGTCCCTGCTGAGATTGATGGCTTATTAGAAGTGCAAACCAATGGCGGCATCTTGTTTGCGACGCCTGATGGTGAGTACTTTATGGCGGGCACCTTGTACAAGTTAGACAGCAATGGTCAGTATGAAGATGTACTGGCGAAGCGACAAGCTCCGATTAATGCGGCAAAAATCGACGCTTTCAAACAGACCATGATTCCGTTCAAAGCCGACAACGAACAGTATGTGGTGACCGTCTTTACCGACATTACCTGTGGTTACTGTGTGCGTCTGCACAGCCAAATGCAAGACTATAACAAGCTGGGCATCACCGTGCGCTACATGGCGTTTCCAAGACAGGGCGCAACGGGGGGCACCGCCGATCAGATGGCGGCCATTTGGGGCGCAAGCGATCCTCAGCAAGCCATGTCTGACGGGAAAACCCGACGTGAGATCCCTGAGCCAGGGGAAGACTTTGCCAAATACCAGCAGATCATTAGCCAGCATTATGCGCTTGGGCGCGAGCTAGGCATTCGTGGCACACCAGCGATCTTTCTGCCCAATGGCGACATGGTGGGGGGATACCTACCACCCCGCGATTTGCTCGAGCGTTTAGAGCAAATCCAATAATGAGCAGGAATGAGCGATGATAGAGATTCAACGTCGTCCTGAGGCAGACATTACCCTATTGCCTGAGAGTATCGATCCGCTGCTGCGCCGCATCTACATCAACCGTGGTATTCAAAGTGTTGAGCAGTTGGAGACAACCGCAAGAGCTTTGCACTCTTACCAGAAATTGCATGGTATTGAGGCCGCGGTGAGTTTGTTGTTTGAGGCGATTCGCCTCAATCAGCGCATCATAGTGGTGGGCGATTTTGATGCCGATGGCGCGACCAGCTCTGCGTTGTCTGTACTGGCACTGCGGATGCTGGGATCGAGCAATGTTGACTATTTGGTGCCGAATCGATTTGAAGACGGCTACGGCCTTAGCCCGGAAGTGGTCGATCAAGCGATCGAACTGGGCGCGCAAGTGATCATGACCGTCGATAATGGCGTGTCATCGATTGAGGGCGTGCGCTATGCCAAGCAGCAAGGGCTTACGGTGTTGGTGACGGATCATCACCTACCTGGCCATGAATTGCCTGAGGTCGATGCGATGGTCAATCCAAATCTCGACGAGTGCGCGTTTCCGTCTAAGGCGCTGGCCGGTGTCGGTGTCGCTTTTTATTTGATGATGGCGCTGTGCGTCCATATGCGAAAAGCGGGATGGTTTGCTGAGCAAGGTATGGCGGAGCCCAAACTGATGGAGCTGATAGATCTTGTGGCGCTGGGCACGGTCGCAGACGTGGTGCCTCTAGATGAGAACAACCGCATTTTGGTGCATCAAGGGCTGCAACGCATCCGTGCGGGCAAAGCAAGGCCAGGTATTCAAGCGTTGATTGAAGTGGCGAAGCGCGATGCAAAGCGTCTCGTTGCCGCAGATTTTGGTTTTGCCTTGGGGCCAAGAATCAACGCCGCCGGTCGACTGGACGATATGTCGTTTGGGGTTGAACTGCTGATGAGCAACAACATCCACGCCGCAAGGCGCATGGCTTCTGAACTTGATGGGCTGAATCAAACGCGCAAAGAGATTGAAGAGGGTATGAAGCAAGAGGCGATGGCGTTTTGTGAGCGGTTGCAGTTTGGTGAAGGGAGCCAGCTTCCCTATGGACTGGTGCTGTTTCAACGCGATTGGCACCAAGGGGTGATCGGGATTCTGGCCTCGCGCATCAAAGAGCAATTTCATCGCCCTGTCATTGCGTTTGCCGATGGCGGTGATGGCGCGATTAAAGGCTCTTGTCGCTCGATACCAGGTTTACACATGCGTGATGCGCTCGATCGTATCGATACGCAACATCCGGGGCTGATTAAAAAATTTGGCGGCCATGCGATGGCTGCCGGTTTAACCATCATGGAGAAAGATTTTGAACGCTTTGCGACCTTGTTTAACCAAACGGTGGAACAAGAGTTGGATGAAGCGGCGCTCAAAGGGGTGATCTTGTCCGATGGCGAGCTGCGCCCAGAAGAGTTTTCCATGCACACCGCGCACGTGCTTCGCAGTGGTGGGCCTTGGGGGCAAGCGTTCCCAGAGCCGATTTTTGACGGCGAGTTTATGGTGCTGCACCAAAAGCTGGTGGCCGAGAAGCACTTAAAGCTGATGTTAGAGCCACTCTATCGTGGCCACCCAACCGGGCTGACGATGGATGCGATCGCGTTT
>NZ_JCBDGG010000006.1:0-82908 GCF_059833835.1 Vibrio sp. R15-SG3-ISO1B
AAGGTTAACCATCTAGGGGAGCCGTAGGGAAACCGAGTCTTAACTGGGCGCTCAGTCTCTGGATATAGACCCGAAACCAGGTGATCTAGCCATGGGCAGGTTGAAGGTTGAGTAACATCAACTGGAGGACCGAACCGACTAATGTTGAAAAATTAGCGGATGACTTGTGGCTAGGGGTGAAAGGCCAATCAAACCTGGAGATAGCTGGTTCTCCCCGAAAGCTATTTAGGTAGCGCCTCGGACGAATACTACTGGGGGTAGAGCACTGTTAAGGCTAGGGGGTCATCCCGACTTACCAACCCTTTGCAAACTCCGAATACCAGTAAGTACTATCCGGGAGACACACGGCGGGTGCTAACGTCCGTCGTGGAGAGGGAAACAACCCAGACCGCCAGCTAAGGTCCCAAATTATTACTAAGTGGGAAACGATGTGGGAAGGCTTAGACAGCTAGGATGTTGGCTTAGAAGCAGCCATCATTTAAAGAAAGCGTAATAGCTCACTAGTCGAGTCGGCCTGCGCGGAAGATGTAACGGGGCTAAGTAATAAACCGAAGCTGCGGCAATACCTTTTAGGTATTGGGTAGGGGAGCGTTCTGTAAGCCGTTGAAGGTGTGTTGTAAAGCATGCTGGAGGTATCAGAAGTGCGAATGCTGACATGAGTAACGATAAAGGGGGTGAAAAACCTCCTCGCCGGAAGACCAAGGGTTCCTGTCCAACGTTAATCGGGGCAGGGTAAGTCGACCCCTAAGGCGAGGCCGAAAGGCGTAGTCGATGGGAAACGGGTTAATATTCCCGTACTTCAACTTATTGCGATGGGGGGACGGAGAAGGCTAGGTGGGCCTGGCGACGGTTGTCCAGGTTCAAGTGCGTAGGCTTGAGAGTTAGGTAAATCCGGCTCTCTTTAAGGCTGAGACACGATGTCGAGCGCCCAAGGGCGTGAAGTCATTGATGCCATGCTTCCAGGAAAAGCCTCTAAGCTTCAGATAAGTTGGAATCGTACCCCAAACCGACACAGGTGGTCGGGTAGAGAATACCAAGGCGCTTGAGAGAACTCGGGTGAAGGAACTAGGCAAAATGGTACCGTAACTTCGGGAGAAGGTACGCTCTTGACGGTGAAGTCCCTTGCGGATGGAGCTATTGAGAGTCGCAGATACCAGGTGGCTGCAACTGTTTATTAAAAACACAGCACTGTGCAAAATCGTAAGATGACGTATACGGTGTGACGCCTGCCCGGTGCCGGAAGGTTAATTGATGGGGTTAGACTTCGGTCGAAGCTCTTGATCGAAGCCCCGGTAAACGGCGGCCGTAACTATAACGGTCCTAAGGTAGCGAAATTCCTTGTCGGGTAAGTTCCGACCTGCACGAATGGCGTAATGATGGCCACGCTGTCTCCACCCGAGACTCAGTGAAATTGAAATCGCTGTGAAGATGCAGTGTACCCGCGGCTAGACGGAAAGACCCCGTGAACCTTTACTACAGCTTGGCACTGAACATTGAGCCTACATGTGTAGGATAGGTGGGAGGCTTTGAAGCAGGTACGCCAGTATCTGTGGAGCCGACCTTGAAATACCACCCTTGTATGTTTGATGTTCTAACTTAGCCCCATTATCTGGGGTGAGGACAGTGCCTGGTGGGTAGTTTGACTGGGGCGGTCTCCTCCCAAAGAGTAACGGAGGAGCACGAAGGTGGGCTAATCACGGTTGGACATCGTGAGGTTAGTGCAATGGCATAAGCCCGCTTGACTGCGAGAATGACAATTCGAGCAGGTGCGAAAGCAGGTCATAGTGATCCGGTGGTTCTGAATGGAAGGGCCATCGCTCAACGGATAAAAGGTACTCCGGGGATAACAGGCTGATACCGCCCAAGAGTTCATATCGACGGCGGTGTTTGGCACCTCGATGTCGGCTCATCACATCCTGGGGCTGAAGTCGGTCCCAAGGGTATGGCTGTTCGCCATTTAAAGTGGTACGCGAGCTGGGTTTAGAACGTCGTGAGACAGTTCGGTCCCTATCTGCCGTGGGCGTTGGAAGATTGAAGGGGGCTGCTCCTAGTACGAGAGGACCGGAGTGGACGAACCTCTGGTGTTCGGGTTGTGTCGCCAGACGCATTGCCCGGTAGCTAAGTTCGGAATCGATAACCGCTGAAAGCATCTAAGCGGGAAGCGAGCCCTGAGATGAGTCTTCCCTGGCACTTTAAGTGCCCTTAAGGGTTGTTCGAGACTAGAACGTTGATAGGCAGGGTGTGTAAGCGCTGTGAGGCGTTGAGCTAACCTGTACTAATTGCCCGTGAGGCTTAACCATACAACACCCAAAGGGTTTTGATGGACTCAAAGCAAGAACGAAACTTGATTGTGTGAATGAACGAGAATTCAGTTCCTAGTGAATAGTTCCTAGTACCTAGAAGGTATTTCTAGGAACTCGCATCTAGGCACTAGAAACTTTAATTAACAGCTTTCCGAATTATTAAGTTCTAGGAACTAGGGTCTAGGCACTCACTTCTAGGAACTTAAACAAAATTTGCTTGGCGACCATAGCGATTTGGACCCACCTGATTCCATGCCGAACTCAGAAGTGAAACGAATTAGCGCCGATGGTAGTGTGGGGTTTCCCCATGTGAGAGTAGGACATCGCCAGGCTTTGAACATTATCTGTTTAAAGCACGATTGAGATAAGACTTTAAATAGACCACTGCGGAGTGGTAGTTCAGTTGGTTAGAATACCGGCCTGTCACGCCGGGGGTCGCGGGTTCGAGTCCCGTCCACTCCGCCACTTATAAACCTCGTTTATCGAGGTTTTTTTGAATCTAATTTTTAGGGGTGTAGCTCCAATTGGCAGAGCAGCGGATTCCAAATCCGCGTGTTGGGAGTTCGAATCTCTCCACCCCTGCCATATCTAAGGCTCTAGTCGAAAGACTAGAGCCTTTTTTGTCTCCGTTTTTTAATCTTGCACGCGACAAAACACAAATCACTCATTGCACTGAGAATCATTCGCAGTATTTTGCTACATTATACGTCTTGTCTGTTTTAGGTGTTTACCGTTATGGCTTTGAGTCGTCGCCAATTTCTTCAATCTTCACTTGCTTTGTCTGCTCTCTCAATGATTCCTGCTTGTTCGGTGACTCGGCAAACTCGGACTCGAGAAGGCTATGTTTACGATCTCACTGCTGAGCCTAGCCGGGCTGAACTCGTCCCTGGGTATCAAACAGACGTACTGGGGTTTAATGGTGCGATCCCTGCGCCGACACTCTATTGTCGTCAGGGGGAAGAGGTCGTGATTCGTTTCACGAACAAACTGTCAGAGCCTACCACCATACATTGGCACGGCTTGCGAATACCGATCGAGATGGACGGCGTTCCTTTTCTCAGTCAAGCGCCTATCATGCCGGGAGAGACGTTTGAGTATCGATTCACTCCGCCTGACGCAGGCACGTTTTGGTATCACCCACACATGAACAGCGTTGAACAGTTAGGGCGAGGACTCGTTGGACTGATTATTGTTGAAGAGCGCGACCCCGTGGTTTTTGATGAAGAGCATGCGTTAATGCTCAAGCATTGGCACATCGACAGTCAAGGGCAGTGGAAGGAGAGAATGATCCCACGTTTAAGTGCTCGGATGGGCACGCCAGGGGAGTGGAGCAGTGTGAATGGCGTTCATGAGCCTTTATATACGCTTAAAGCGCACGCGACCACTCGCTTACGCATTGCTAATGTCGACAATACCATTACCTATCCAATTGCGATTGAAGGGGCAGAGGCTTGGATACTGGCTATTGATGGCAACCCGGTCACCACGCCAATGAAGCTCTCTCAGCATAAAGTTGGACCGGGTATGAGGGTGGATCTTGGTCTGATTGCGCCATCTGCTGGCAACAAAGTGTTTGTTCGTCAAATGAAGGGGCGTTTCCCTTTTCCTCTGTGTGAATTTGATGTCGTCGCGTCTGATTTGCCACAGGGTCAAGCGCTGCCAAGTTTGCCTCTTAACCCTGTGCCCGCGCTCGATCTACCCAACGCTGAAGAGATTGACTTTGTGTTTGAGTGGCAAGGTGCGGTAACGCCCGTAGGCAAAGATGGCAAGGCGAGTTCAACCTTTTGGTTGACCAACAAGGTGGCGTGGCAGGGGATGAGTCGTCATTCGATTCCTGCGCCGCTGGCGCAGTTGGAGCTAGGCAAAACCTACATCTTCGATCTTAAAAATGTCACTCAGTACCATCATCCTATTCATCTTCATGGCCATACCTTTACCGTGCTCGAAATGGACGGTAAGCCGCTCCTAGAGCCGTTCCATACGGATACGGTACTACTGGGCAAGAATGGTCGTGCCAAAGCGGCTTTCGTCGCGGACAACCCCGGTCGGTGGATGTATCACTGTCATGTCATAGAGCACATGAAAACCGGTTTGATGGGCTATATCGAAGTAAAGTGACTCCTGTAACTTTTTAAATCTAACAGAGTGTTTAGCGTCATTACATTGATCTGAAGTCTGTTTTTTTGTCTGTTTGGCGCTACACTAACGCCACAAATTTGGAGGGGTTATGGGTCAGTTTGCAATTTTAGGGTTTATTGCCATGGGTGGCGCCGTTGGTGCGTGCTCTCGTTATTTAGTGTCTGAGCTGTGTGCGACATTACTGGGGCGAGGTTTTCCATATGGTACGCTAACTGTTAACGTAGTCGGCTCACTGGCGATGGGCTTACTGATCGCCGCGTTTGAAAATGGCAACCTTGCGACTGAACCATGGAGACAGATCATCGGGCTCGGTTTTCTTGGTGCTTTGACGACGTTCTCTACGTTTTCGATGGACAACGTTTTACTCATGCAGCAGGGCGCCTTTTTCAAGATGGGACTCAATGTCTTACTCAATGTAGTATTAAGCATCTCTGCCGCTTGGGTGGGCTTTCAACTGCTGATCAAAAGCTAGCTTGCTTAGAGGTGCTTTGAGCCTCACTAGACAAAATTTACACAGGTCGGCTTGGTTTATCCAAGCCGTTTTTATATACTCGGTTCACTTGTCGGAGTGCCATAAGGCTGAGACCGTTTATTCGGGATCCGTTGAACCTGATCAGGTTAATACCTGCGAAGGGAACAAGAGAAGATATCGACCCTCCTAATCTAGGATTCGTTCTCTCTGATCTGAGCGTCATGCGATCTATCTACAGATAGGTACCCGCGTCAGATCGCCCTCTTGTTGCATCTTTCCGCCAAGCATTTTTATCTCTAACACTCATGCTCCTACGAGCAATAAAGAGCAAGGAAAAATGCTATGTCGAATCGCAAACAAGCGAGACTGGAAGCCAAACAGTTTATTGATACCCTCTCGGTACAGGCGTACCCCAATTCACGCAAGGTTTATGTAGAAGGTTCACGACCTGATATTCGTGTTCCTATGCGAGAAATCTCCCTCGCTGACAGCTTGATTGGCGGTACTAAAGACGCGCCGATCTTTGAGCCCAATGAGCCGATTCGCGTTTACGACACTTCTGGTCCTTATACCGATCCTGACCATACGATTGACCTCTACCATGGATTACCTAAGTTACGTGAACAGTGGATTGAAGAGCGCGGTGATACGGAGCTGCTCGATGAGGTCAGTTCGGTATACACCAAACAGCGCTTGGAAGACGATACGCTAGACGAGCTGCGTTATGGTAACTTACCTCGCATTCGCCGTGCGAAAAGCGGTCAGTGTGTTACTCAGCTCCACTACGCGCGTCAAGGTGTGATTACACCGGAAATGGAATACATCGCTCTGCGTGAAAACATGGGGCGTGCTCGTTATCGCGATGAGGTGTTGAACCAACAGCATCCAGGTCAAAGCTTTGGGGCCCACTTGCCAAAGGACATCAGTGCTGAGTTTGTCCGCCAAGAAGTGGCCGCGGGCCGTGCCATCATTCCATCCAACATCAACCACCCGGAAGCGGAGCCAATGATCATTGGTCGCAATTTCTTGGTCAAGGTGAACGCCAATATTGGTAACTCTTCTGTGACCTCTTCCATTGAGGAAGAAGTTGAGAAATTGGTTTGGGCAACACGTTGGGGCGGCGATACGGTGATGGATTTGTCGACCGGACGCAATATTCACGAGACTCGAGAGTGGATTCTACGTAACAGCCCAGTTCCGATCGGCACCGTGCCTATGTACCAAGCGCTTGAAAAAGTGAATGGCATTGCAGAAAACCTCAACTGGGAAGTGATGCGAGACACCTTGATTGAGCAAGCTGAGCAGGGCGTCGATTACTTCACGATTCATGCCGGTTTGCTGTTGCGTTATGTGCCGATGACGGCCAAACGTGTCACGGGTATTGTCTCTCGCGGCGGCTCGATCATCGCTAAGTGGTGTCTCGCTCACCATCAAGAAAGCTTCCTTTACACCCACTTCCGCGAAATTTGTGAAATTTGTGCCAAGTACGATGTCGCGCTTTCGCTCGGTGATGGCTTGCGTCCAGGTTCGGTGGCCGATGCCAATGATGAAGCGCAGTTTGCTGAGCTACGCACGTTGGGTGAACTGACTAAGATCGCGTGGGAGTATGACGTGCAGGTGATCATTGAAGGCCCTGGGCATGTACCTATGCACATGATCAAAGCCAATATGGATGAGCAGCTAGAGCACTGCCACGAAGCGCCATTCTACACTTTGGGTCCTCTGACGACCGATATTGCCCCTGGGTACGATCATATTACCTCTGGCATTGGCGCTGCGATGATCGGCTGGTACGGCTGTGCGATGCTCTGCTATGTGACGCCGAAAGAGCACTTGGGTCTACCCAATAAAGAAGACGTTAAGACGGGCTTGATTGCTTATAAACTTGCGGCGCATGCGGCGGATTTGGCTAAAGGCCACCCTGGTGCTCAGGTTCGTGACAATGCGCTCTCAAAAGCTCGCTTTGAGTTCCGCTGGGAGGATCAGTTCAATTTGTCGCTTGACCCTGATACAGCGCGAGCTTTCCACGATGAAACTTTGCCGCAAGAGTCGGGCAAAGTGGCTCACTTTTGTTCAATGTGTGGACCAAAATTCTGTTCGATGAAAATTTCTCAGGAAGTGCGCGAGTACGCTAAAGACACGCAACAAGTCGAAGCCGACCAAGCCATCTCCGTTAAAATGCTCGATGATCCACTTGAAGGGATGCGCCAAAAGTCAGAGGAGTTCCGTCAATCGGGTTCTGAGTTGTATCATCCTGCCGCTCAGCCTGAAAGTGCAGAGTCTTAGGAGCGCGACGATGAAAATTGTGATTCCTCACTCAGAGCCCACATTGCGCGATGATATCGCGCAATGCTTGGCATTAGCCGGCGAGCAAGGGTTTGCCACACGAGAGATTCAGTTGATTGAAGGGGCTGAGTCGACGGTTGAACTGCGCGGTGCGTCTTCTTCTGTTTGGATTGCTCGGGATACGCAAGTCTCTGAGTCTTCCTCTCTCAGTGACGACAGCGAACAAAACATCCATCAACTGGTGTACTCAGTTGCAGAGGGTGATGTCTCGCTGGCGGACTATGCCCCGCATGCGATCGTTATTGGCGCAAGGTGCGAAGGGCGCGTGCTCGATATTTGGCAACACAGCACGCGTGCTCATGCTGAAGTGCGTGCGCTTAATGTCCACCAAATGGCGCTTGATGCTACACAGCACTTTGCATGGTTTATCACCTTGCGGGCGCTCGATTTTCCCGTTGAAGATGCACTGACGCTCGCACGTGCGATGGGGCATGTTTCACGTGAAACATCTCAATGGCCATGTTGTTTAGAGCAATTTCCTACGCCTGTGCTCGAGGACGAAACTCTCGGCATTCGTGTTGGTTGGAAAACTGAAGGCCGCGCGATCTCTTTTCCCTCCATGGCGAAAGAGGTGTTGGGTCTCTATCCGGTGGTCGACGATGTCAGTTGGATTGAACGATTACTTCCTCTAGGCATTAAAACCATACAGCTGCGCATCAAAGATCCACAGCAAGCTGATTTGGAAGCGCAGGTGATACGTGCGATTGCATTGGGTCAGCAATACCAAGCACATGTGTTTATCAACGATCATTGGCAGTTGGCGATAAAGCACGGTGCATTCGGTGTTCACCTTGGCCAAGAAGATATTGAAGCGTCGAACTTGCAGGCATTGTCACAGGCAGGTATCGCTTTAGGGCTCTCGACACACGGCTACTACGAACTGCTGCGTATTGTGCAGATTGCGCCAAGCTACATCGCACTGGGGCATATCTTCCCAACCACGACCAAGGTTATGCCTTCAAAGCCGCAAGGTTTAGTGCGCTTGAAGCTTTATCAACAGTTGATTGATTCGATTCCTCGCTCGCAAGGTACGGGCTTTCCTACGGTTGCGATTGGCGGTATCGACCAAGGTAACGCTGCGATGGTGTGGCAGTGCGGCGTCTCAAGCCTGGCTGTCGTGCGCGCGATTACGCTCGCCGACGACCCAAAACCGGTCATTGCGGCTTTTACTGAGTTGATGAAGGCAAACAAGCAAGTAGGAGAGCAGGGATGACCATGCTGTCTGACGAGGCGTTCTTACGTTACCAAAGACAAGTGTCGTTGCCGCAATGGGGCGAACAAGGGCAAGCAAAGTTGGCGAATGCTCATGTGTTGCTGATTGGTTGTGGTGGCCTCGGGTCAGCGGCAAGCCTTTATTTAGCGTCCGCTGGTGTAGGCAAATTGGTGTTGGTGGATGATGATCGTGTCGAGATAAGCAATCTTCAGCGCCAAGTCATCTATCGAAACGATGACCAAGGGCAGAGCAAAGCGTTGGCGGCTAAGAGTCAATTAGAGCACCTCAACCCTTTGATTCGCATTCGCGCGATTGACCAACGGCTCGATGATACCCAACTTGGGCTTGAGATCATGCTTGCCGACATCGTGCTTGATTGCACAGACAACCTTGAAACGCGTCAGCAAATCAATCAGCTCTGCTTCAAAAACCGGACACCTTTGATCTCGGCCTCGGCCATTGGATGGCAAGGGCAATTCGCGTTGTTTGATTATCAGCAAGATAGCCCATGCTACCACTGCCTATATCCGTTCGATTCACTTCCTTCTGGCCAAAAATGCAGTGAACTTGGCGTGGTAGGTCCGGTGGTAGGCTCGTTAGGTAATTACCAAGCGCTGGCGGCGATTCAATGGTTAGCCCTTGATGAACCACAACTCAGCCCATCGACATTACACCTGTTTGATGGACTCACGATGCGCTGGCAGACGTTAACTATTTCAGTGGATGCCACTTGTCATGTGTGTCAGTCAAACACCGTTAAGGAATGAACATGGAACCCATCACTATCACCGTCAATGGTGAAACACATACGACTCACGCAGGGACAACATTGACGGCGCTCATTGCTGAGTTATCACTCGCCGAGGTGGGCTGTGTGTTTGCCATCAATAACTGTGTCGTTCCGCGCAGCGAGTGGGACAGACATATCGTCAATCAAGGCGATGCCATCGCACTATTTCAAGCCATTGCAGGAGGCTGATCATGGCGCCAATAACACCGCTTACTATCGCGGGCAAAGTGTTTGACTCGCGTCTGTTTACCGGCACGGGCAAATTTTCGAACAGTACCACCATGTCGCGCGCTATTGAGGCGTCGGGATCGCAACTGGCGACTATGGCGCTCAAGCGCGTCGATATCCATGATAAGCAAGATGATATCTTAGCGCCGTTGATTGCCGCTGGCGTGAATTTATTACCGAATACCTCTGGGGCAAAAAACGCGCAAGACGCCATTTTCGCCGCGCACTTAGCACGTGAAGCCTTGGACACACAGTGGCTTAAACTGGAGATTCATCCTGATCCTAAATACCTGATGCCTGACCCAATTGAAACCCTAAAAGCGGCAGAACAGTTGGTCAAAGATGGCTTTATTGTCTTGCCGTATTGCCACGCAGACCCGGTGTTGTGTAAGCGTTTAGAAGAGGTGGGCTGCGCAGCAGTGATGCCTCTTGGTGCGCCTATTGGTTCGAACAAAGGGCTAGCATCGCAAGACTTTTTGGAGATCATCATCGACCAAGCCGGTGTCCCCGTCATTGTCGATGCCGGGATTGGTGCTCCGTCTCATGCGGCAAAAGCGATGGAGATGGGCGCGGATGCGGTGTTGGTGAATACCGCGATCGCGGCGGCGAGCAATCCAGTTGCTATGGCGCAAGCGTTTAAGATGGCGGTGGAAAGCGGGCGGATAGCGTTTGAATCCGGCTTGGCTGGACAGGTCACCCATGCTGTTGCGTCCAGCCCATTAACCGCCTTCTTAGAGTGAGGGATGCAGCATGAGTTTTGTATCGATTCATCAACGTATGGACTGGGATGACATCAGGCTGTCGATTTACGCGAAAACTCATCAGGATGTGGAACGTGCACTGGCGAAATCTAAGCGTGATCTCGAAGATTTTAAAGCCTTGATTTCACCTGCGGCAGAGCCTTACCTTGAGCAAATGGCGCAGCAATCCTACGCGCTCACGCGTAAACGGTTTGGCAACACGATTGGATTGTATATCCCGCTTTATCTCTCCAACTTGTGCGCCAATGCATGTACCTACTGCGGTTTTTCGATGGAGAACCGTATTAAACGCCGTACACTGACAGAGCAAGAAATCGCGGCAGAGATAGACGCGATTAAGTCGATGAAATTCGACAGTGTGCTTTTGGTCACTGGTGAGCACCAAACCAAAGTCGGGATGGACTACTTTCGCCGCGCACTGCCACTTGTTAAAGCGCACTTTAACTACTTGGCAATGGAAGTGCAGCCGCTTGATGAAGGGCAGTACCGTGAACTGAAATCCTTGGGCCTCGATGCAGTAATGGTCTATCAGGAAACCTACCATCGTCGCACTTATGTTCAGCACCATTTGAGGGGCAACAAAACAGATTTTGACTATCGCTTGGAAACGCCGGATCGTTTGGCGAGAGCCGGGATCGATAAGATCGGTATAGGCGCGCTCATCGGCTTGGACGATTGGCGCACGGATTGCTTTTATGTCGCCGCGCACCTTGACTACTTAGAGCGTACCTACTGGCAAACTCGTTACTCGATTTCTTTTCCACGGCTTCGTCCTTGTGAGGGCAATGCATCGGAAGGGGTGATTCAACCTAAATCCGTGATGAGTGATAAGCAGTTGGTTCAGTTAATCTGTGCCTATCGGTTGTTGAATCCGACGGTTGAGCTTTCGTTATCGACACGAGAGTCGCCGCAGTTTAGGGACAATGTGTTGCCACTGGGTGTGACATCCATGTCCGCCGCATCAAAAACACAACCCGGCGGATATGCGATGCAAGACGTCGAGTTGGAGCAGTTTGAGATCAGCGATGAGCGAAGTGCTGAATCAGTCGAGCAGGCGTTACGCTCGAAAGGGTATGACCCGGTTTGGCGAGACTGGAACGCAATCTATTCAGGATAATGTTTCACGTGAAACAACCACGCCACAATTAAAAAAGGCTCTCATGTTGAGAGCCTTTTCATTCAACTTCACGCGATATGCAGATCTACCGAGTGTTCAAAGCACGATTAGTCGCGGTGAGCGATGGGCGATGTTGCGCGCTCTAACCACGTTCTTACCTCACCATCGACCAATGGGCTGAGGTCATTCCACACTTTTTGGTGGTAATCATTAAGCCAAGCGAGCTCTGGTTTGGTCAACATATCAATGTTGATGTTGCGCTTATCAATCGGGCAACGTGTGAGTGACTCGAAGCTCAATACAGGGAAATCACCTTGTGTTGGAGTTTCCACTACGAGTTCTAAGTTCTCAATACGAATGCCAAACGCATCGGCGCAGTAATAACCGGGCTCATTGGAGAGCACCATACCTTCCATCAAAGCCACATCAATTTGTCGTTTGGAAATGCTTGCTGGTCCTTCATGGACACTGAGGAAGTGGCCGACACCGTGGCCCGTACCGTGGTCATAGTCAAAGCCTTCTGCCCATAGGTGTTGACGGGCAAGGGTATCAATTTGATAGCCGCGTGTTCCTTTTGGAAAACGGGCACGTGCGACACCAATATGACCTTTGAGCGCTAAGGTAAACTGCTTGATCATCTCGTCACTAGGTTGACCGATGGCCACAGTACGTGTGATGTCCGTCGTTCCGTTGAGGTATTGGCCGCCAGAGTCGACCAGGTAGAGAGAGTTCAGGCTCAACTGACCCGGGGTCGGTTGGTTTTCGTGGTTGTAGTGACACATTGCCCCGTTGCTGCCTGCTGCGGAGATGGTATCAAAACTTAGGTCTACTAACGTTTCATCCTCACGACGGTACGCTTCTAAACGGTCGGCTAGGTAGGCTTCATCGTGAAGTTGGCCGTTGGCGACTTCGTTATCAAGCCAAGAGAGGAACTTGACCATGGCGACGCCATCGCGCACATGACACGCTTTCATGCCCTCAATTTCGACCGCATTTTTTTGCGCTTTCGGCAGCAAGCAAGGATCGGCTGCACTTACGACATGCGCGCCACTGTTTTGCAGTGTCAATTTAAACCACGCATTGCTCGTCGCTGGGTCAAGTAATACTCGGCGTCCATTAAGCGAGTTAAGAATAGACTCCAGGGACTCGGGAGCATGAACTCTGACACCGGTACCAACATGCTCAGCAAAGCCTTGCGGCAGACGTTCTTGGCGAATAAAGAAATCGACACTGGCGTCGCGGTGAATAATCGCGTGAGACAATAATACGGGCAGGCGAGAGACATCGAGGCCACGCACATTAAGCAGCCAGCAGATAGAGTCGAGCGCGGTCACGACTGCAGCATCAAGGTTCTGCTTTGTCAGTTGCTTGGCAATCTCTTCACGTTTGGATGATGAGGTTTGACCGACAGATTCAATCGGCATTAAGCGCGCAGGTGATTCGAGGGCGGCTGGGCGATCATGCCACAGTGCGTCGATGGGGTGACTGGTTAACAGCTTGAGTTCAAGTTTGTCCGCCAGTTTGGTTTGCGCAGACTCCAGCCAGCCTGCATTGTGCATGCGTGGGTCAATGGCGACGACGCTGCCGGGTTGTAGCTCACTGAGCAGCCAGTCTAATGCCGGCTCTTCAATTAAATGGCGGTATTCGAACAGCTCGCTAGGGACTTGCTTGGTGACTTGCACCGTGTATCGACCATCGACAAACACCGCTGCTTTTGTTTGTGTGACCACCGCGGCCCCGGCTGAACCAGTGAAGCCGGTTAGCCAATGCAGGCGTTCGTTGTGCGCAGGAATGTACTCGCCCAAGTATTCGTCTTCATGGGGCACAAAAAGGGCATCGATATTGTTCTGAACCAGCCACTCTTTGATGGCTGTCAATCGTTGTTCAGTGGTGTTTAGCATCTGTGAATCCTTCAGTTATTTGAGGTGTCCATCCGACGTCTTAGACTCGCAATGACCGCGCATCTTGATGAGCGGGCGAATCACGTTTTGGGCTTGGACGATGGCCATTAAGCTACTCCTTTTACCAGAGCGCTGCAAATGGTCTGCATCGATCGCCGGGTAAGGATCGCGGGGTAAGGTTAACTGACTACGTGACGTAAAATCAGTGCAGTTGTCATCGCGTGACTAGCATTGCACGGGGTTATCGTAACGCGGCTAACGTAGCGCGGTTATCGTAACGCGGTCGTCTTTTCGCGGATAATTTGTCTGAGCCAGGCAAGAGCCGGGTCGTTCTCTCGGTCGCGATGCCAAAACAGGGTATAGGCCATGGGCGGAAATTCTAACGGCAGTGGCAGCACCGCGAGGTTAAGCTGTTTCGAGGCAAGCTTGACGAAGTGGCTTGGCGCGGTAAAGACAAAGTCTGTGTAGGAACACAGACTGGCGGCGCTGTTGAAGTCCGGCACAGTGATGGCGATATCGCGCTCTTTGCCGATGTCGGCAAGGCGATAATCCAGCAGCCAGCGATCGTTACCATCGCAGCGTACTTGAACATGACGTTGGCTAAGAAACTGTTCTAACGTCCAAGGACGGCTCAAGGCAGGGTGATCCGCGCGCAATAAACACATCTGGTTATCACGGTAAATCTCTTGTTCACTAATATCGCTCGGCGGCAACATGGTCAGTTTGGCATCATTGATGTCGATGTCCTTGCCAGTAATGCCGAGATCAATCTCGCCTTTTTGTAGTAGCTTGAAGGTTTGATCGGACCAAGAGTGGGTGCTGATGGTGACCCCGGGGGCGCGTTTAAAAATCTCGGGTAGAAAGTGGGGCAGAATCAGCGGGTAGACACTCTCTACCGCGGCGATTTGAAACTTGTAATCACTGCTGTCAGGCTGAAACTGCTCGGGTTGCGTCAGTAGCTCTAACTGATGGATCAGCGCATCCAATTTAGGCTTAAGAAAGAGGGCTTTGGGCGTTGGCTTTAACCCATGCGCTTGGCGCACGAACAGAGGGTCATCGAATTGGTCACGCAACTTGGCGAGGTTCTTACTGACCGCAGATTGGCTGAGGCACAATCGGTGAGCGGCACGTGTGACATTCAGCTCTTCAGTAAGAATCTTGAGGCACACCAGTAAATTCAAATCTAAGCGAGCAAGCTTCTCTATATTCATACATTCCCCTAAGGAATAACTTAAATGATGATTTGTCATTGGATGTCATATCTAGACTAACTTAGACTTTGCCGAGTTTCATCCTTTCTTGTGCATAATCATTTTAAAAGAGGCGAGCAGTGAACGCTGACAACCCGATCATCTACGGCAAACTTCAATTCATTCTTTTGACCCTGTTGGTGCTGTTTAGCCCGCTGGCAATTGATATTTATCTGCCTGCGTTGCCACAAATTTCTCAAGCGTTTCACGTGGAACACGCCTTAGCACAAGATACTATCACATGGTTTTTGTTCGCGATGGGGGTCGGCCAACTGTTTGCTGGCCCGCTGGCGGATAAGCTAGGACGTCGAACTGTTGCATTAGGTGGGATCAGCATCTACGCCGCGAGCGCTTTATTGGCGTGGAGTGCTCAAAACATCGAGTGGATGCTGGTTTCGCGCTTGCTGCAAGGCTTAGGAGCGTGCGCGACATCGGTGGCCGCCTTTGCAACAGTTCGCGATATTTTCGGTCCACAGAAAAGTGGCAAGATGATCAGCTACCTGAACGGGGCTATCTGTTTTATCCCTGCATTAGCGCCTATTCTTGGTGCATGGCTGACTCAGCAATTTGGCTGGCGCGCCAACTTCAGCTTTATGGCCGGATTCGCGTTGATTGGTCTGGTGGCGATGTCGTTTGGCCTTAAAGAGACCAATCCGCAAGTCAGCACCGCGCCGGTATTTCGTCTACAACGCTATTGGCAAGTGCTGAGTACACCGACGTTTTTGTTCCACGCATCGTTGTGTATGTTGGCGATGGCGGTGATTCTTGGTTATGTGACCTCAGCCCCTGTGGTGCTGATGGAAAATCTGGGTTTAAGCATGAACGCATTTACCTTTTGGTTCGGCATCAATGCGGTGATCAACATCGTCGCGTGTATGACAGCGCCTAGATTTATGGATAAGTTCGGCACGCACACCACGCTCAATGTCGGCATCTTGTTGTTGGGATTAGGCGGTATCGTGATGCTAGCAATGGCGACGCAAGCAAGTGCCCTTGCCTTTATGCTGCCGATCTTCCTATCCTCGATTGGTTTTGCGTGGATTCTCGGCGCGGCAGCAGGTAAGGCGCTTGCCCCGTTCGGTGACAAAGCGGGCACTGCCGCTGCGCTACTCGGGTTATTCCAAATGAGTGGAGCGGGCTTGGTCGTCGGCACCATGCAGCGTTTTGGGTGGGAGCCGCAAGTGCTTATCGCCTCATTGATGCTCATCATCACACCTGCGCTACTGATTTTGTGGACCAAAGCGGGCAGAGAGTGGCACTACTGTTATGAGTAGGTGTTACGAATAGATGTTATGAGTAAACCGTAATAAATAAGCTGCTATGAGTAAGTTGTTGTCGACACCTTGCTCACATCACTAGGCAAGGGCGCGCTTAGCTTTACAAGGCAAAATATCCTTGTATATTGAGGCGAGTTAATCTTGTAACGATGGAAAAACCACCACCATGTCGATGACGACGTACGAAAAAGCGCGTTTGATGGAGCAGCTTGAAGAGTCTCCAGAGAAAGTGATGTTTGGTAAATTAATTCATGAGCTCGGCAATCAGAGCAGCGAGCGTATTCGCAGTGCCGCCAAGCAAGTCCCGCTCGATGTGTTGCGCGATATCGTGTTCCATTTTCAGCAAGTGATTGAGTCACGTAAAGGCGAGCAGCTAGACATCATCGCAAAGCAACTTGCCCAGCAGGGCATCTCAGCGGAGCAGCTCAAGCAGTACATGGAAAACCAAGGCAAATAACCTTGTTGATTCGATTGGGTCAGTTGGATTCGTTCAGTTCGATTTGATAGAAAGCTCGCACAACGCGAGCTTTTTTTATGGATTGACGTTGCGATTGATGGGGTTTTGCAAAGAGATGAGCGTTTCGGTGGATTGCACTTCGTCGATGGCTTGCAGCTTATCGATCAGTACGTGTTGCAGCTCCTCAATCGAGCGACACATCAATTTGACGAAGATGTTGTACGCACCCGTCGTATAATACGCTTCCACCACTTCCTCGAGTGCATTGAGCTTTTGCAAAGCTGAGTGATAATCGCGCGCCGCGTTGAGGTTAATACCAATAAAGCAGCAGACGTCGTAACCGAGTTTTTTCGTATCGACAATCACTTCCGTGCCTTGAATGATGTCGGCTGACTTCATCTTTTCTATTCGAACGTGAATGGTCGCAGGGCTGACATCAAATTGCTTCGCCATTTCGGCGTAGGGCGTCCGCGCATCTTCCATTAAGGTTTTCAAAATCGCTTTGTCGAGGTCATCGAGCTTGGTGGAGTGAGCTTGCATAGTCAGCCTTGTTGAAAATAGAAAGACTATTATTGCCGCGAACGGGCGAAGACATCAATGGCGATTTGTTCGTAGCGAAGTGGGGAAACTGTTAGGTAGAGCCAGCTAAAATCCATTACACTGACGCGCACGCGTCCCTCAACACTGACCAACACTGGAGCCGATAGTGGATTTGCAACTTCTCTGCGAACACCCTGAACAGAACCAACAACTGAACGATATTGCTGCTCGCTGGGGGCTTAGCCACAGTGACACCAGTCCGTTTGCTTTGGTGCTGACGGCGCAGCGTTTGGAACTTCGCAAAACTGATGAGCCTAAATTGGGGGCGATTTATGTCGACTTGGCCGGAGGTGCCGCTGAGCATCGCCGCAAGTTTGGGGGGGGAAAAGGGCAAGCGATCGCCAAAGCGGCCGGGCTCAATAAAGGCGTGGTACCGACAGTGCTTGATGGCACCGCTGGCCTTGGGCGAGATGCGTTTGTGTTGGCCTCTTTGGGCTGTCAGGTACAGATGGTGGAGCGTCACCCTGTGGTGGCGGCGCTACTGGATGATGGCTTAGAACGCGCCAAACAGGACCCAGAAATCGGCGTCTGGGTCAGTGAGCGAATGTCACTGCTGCACGCATCGAGCCACAACGCGCTGGAAACGCTCGCAAGTCAGCCTGATTTTGTGCGCCCTGATGTGGTCTACCTAGATCCCATGTACCCTCATCCTGAGAACAAAAAGAAAAGCGCGTTAGTGAAAAAAGAGATGCGCGTATTTCAAACGCTTGTGGGCGCCGATCACGACGCAGACGGCCTACTCACGCCAGCCCTTGCGCTGGCGACGAAAAGAGTGGTGGTCAAACGCCCCGACTACGCTGATTGGCTAGATGGTGTCAAACCGGCGATGGCGATAGAGACCAAGAAAAACCGCTTTGATGTCTATGTTAATGCAGCCATGAGTTAGTTAATTCGGCCATGAGCTAAGTGCCTGATTCTATTTATACTCACCACACCGTGCTTTATGGCGGTGGAAAATAACGCTTGCCAAGCCTGTTTGATGGCTATATATCTTACTAAGAACTATTCGTATTCTTTTTAAGGTAAGTCGATGGCAAAGCGTTTGTGCAAGTTGAGTCGTAAACAAGTCGCACACAGTTTGGGTGAGATAGAAAAGCTCGTGGTTGAACCCAAGTTTGTCTGCCGCTCTTGTGCGCGTGCCAGTCACAGTAAACAACACTTATGCAAACCGGCGTCAATTGCGGCGGCTGCCCATACCCAGCCAACGACTCATACACCTAAAATCCTTAAGCCTCTCTCTGCGCGAGCTGAATCTGCACTATTCGCACCTCAACAAGCGGCAGTGGCTTCTGCGCCTTCAGATACGCAGAATGTCGCTCAAGCGATCGAGACAAAGCGTGAAGAGCAAAAAGCGCAAGCCGTGCAGCGCGTCATTGCGCGAGTGAAAGCACGCAAAGCTGACGTTGAGTTAAATACCCTGACGTCCGTGAATTCCTTGGCGCCGGTAGTAGAGACGTTCGATTTGATGGATAAAAAGGCGTTCAAGAAAGCGAGAAAAGAGCTCAAACGTGCTTATAAGCAGCAGAAGAAGTGGCTAAAAACGCTGAAAAAACAGCAAAAACTCAGTAAAAAGCAGGCTAAACTGCAGGCCAAGTTAGACGTCATGCCCACCTGGCCAACCGGCTTAGCTGAGACAGAGAAGCGCCAAGCCAAGGTGCATTAAACCGAGACTAGGCGCTAGACTTTGGATTTACGCGGCGTTGGTTACATGCTTTTTCACCCAGGTTTCGTTGACCCAAAGTGAAAGGACAATAATAGCGCCGCCAATGGTCAGTCTCGTCAGGTCGACATCGCGATTCCAGATCACGATATTGACGATAAGCCCAGCGGGGACCAACGCATTATTCATCACCGCCAGCGCACCAGCATTCACCATGGTCGCGCCTTTATTCCACGCGAAATAGCCCAACCCAGACGCAATCAAGCCTAAGTAGGTCAGAACGCCCCATTGTGTTGCCGTACTTGGCAATTTCTCACTGTTGCCCATCAGCGCAAACGCGATGAGTGCCACAGCCAGCGCGCCCAAATAAAAGTAACCAAAGACCGTATGCTGTGGCAGGGCGACTTGCTGCTTTTCCATCAAGTATTTGTAGCCCACTTGGCCAATAGCAAAGCAGAGATTGGCTCCTTGCACCACCATAAAGCCAAGTAAGAAATGCTCATTGACCCCGGCAAACTTGATAAAGGCAGCGCCAGCCACTGCGATCGCCGCGGTGACCAAATACCAAGGCGAAAAGCGACCCTTGAGCAGATCGTAGATTAACGTCACGTAAATCGGCGTGAACACCGTGAACAGCAAGACTTCTGGCACAGACAGAAGCAGGAAGGATTGATAGTAAAAACAGTACATCAAGCCAAGTTGAAAGCCGCCAACGACCATCAATTTGGCAATCAGGGATTTCTTAACCCCTTTAAATTTCAGGAAAGGTAGGAAAACCAAGCTCGCTAAGGCGACGCGCATTAAAACCGAAAACCACGCGTCGACTTGGCCCGCCAAATAGACACCAATCAAGCTGAAGGAGAACGCCCACAGCAAGGTGACCGAAGAGAGATAAAACATGATTAAGACTCATTATCAAAAACTATCTAATTATTTTATCTCAATTCATCCCTTGAATCAGTCTTTTAGTGGTACAACCAACATGTCGACCGGTGAGCAATTGATCAACTGACGGGTCGAGGAGAGCAGTTTGCTCCAAAAGTCTTGATGGTGGCCACACACCACAAGATCGACGTTGAACTCTTGAATGGTATCGCAAAGCTCATTACCTAAGTCGCCACTGCCAACTAGGGTATGTTTAATGGGGAAGTTGGCGTGGTCCGCAAGGTTTTGCAATTGCTTTTGCGATGCCTCAATAGCTTGATGTTGCGTCTCCGCCAGGTTGATGTCGATGAGGCCGGTATACAACTCGGCGTAGTTGACATCAATGTGGATGAATGAGACCGCCGCGTCGAGCGGCTTGGCCAAGGAGACCGCTTTGTCTACCAGCAGTTTGCTGTCTTCAGACAGGTCGATGGCCACTAGAATGTGTTGATAGCTCATACCGAATCCTCTTATTTCGCTCGCCTAAAGTTAGATTAGCACCTCGCTGCTCAATTTTTTGCCAAGGTGATCTCATATCCACATTCACCATACAAAGTGTTATGGTGGCTAGCATGATATAGTCAGTTTAAGTTCATAGACTTAGTAGGAGTGCGAAATGCTGTCACAAGCGATGGTCGAGCAATTGAATGAGCAAATTAATCTCGAATTCTTTTCATCCAATCTATACTTACAAATGAGTGCTTGGTGTGAGGACAAAGGCTTTGAAGGCGCGGCCGAATTTTTACGCAAACACGCCGTTGAAGAGATGGAGCACATGCAGCGTTTATTCACGTATGTGAGTGAGACGGGGGCAATGCCGATTCTAGGTGCCATTGATGCACCAAAACATGAATTTGAGAGCCTAGGTGAAGTCTTTCGCGAGACCTATGAACATGAGCAAATGATTACGCAAAAAATCAACAAATTGGCTCACGTTGCGTTTACTTCTCAAGATTACTCAACATTCAACTTCTTGCAGTGGTACGTTGCAGAGCAGCACGAAGAAGAGAAGTTGTTTAAAGGGATTTTAGACAAGCTAGAACTGGTTGGTGAAGATGGTAAGGCGTTGTTCTTCATCGATAAAGACCTAGCTGCTTTAGCAAAAGAAGGTTCATCTTCTATTATGGATACCGCCGCTGAATAATTGTCAGCGAAAGATGCTCTGATGGGATCGTCTTTTCTTCGGTAACCTATGAAGATGTAGGGAGGAAAAGATGATCAATGCAGACACCATTCTATTCACGTTGATGCTTGTAACGGCGGTGAACATGGCCCGTTACCTCACTGCACTGCGTTCTCTGATATACATCATGCGCGAGGCGCATCCTCTTTTGTACCAGCAAGTCGACGGCAACGGTTTCTTTACCACGCACGGCAATATGGCCAAGCAGGTACGCCTGTTCCATTACATCAAAAGCAAAGAGTATCACCATCATCACGATGAAGTGTTCACGGGCAAATGTGATCGCGTCAGAGAGCTGTTCATACTCACCACCTCATTGCTCGCGGTGACCTTACTGGCAGCGTTTATTCTTTGATGATCGGCGCCTTTAAATTGGCAAGGTAGGCAATAGCCGTTAAAATAGCCACCTATTGCGAAGGATGTGCTCAGTGCACATCCTTTTTTATTGAATCATGACAGAGTTAGTAACCACCATGGCAGAGAAGTTTGATGTAGTAGTGATTGGCGCCGGTGCGGCGGGCCTGATGTGTGCCGCCCAAGCAGGAGAGCGGGGCCGTCGCGTGTTAGTGCTGGATCATGCTAAGAAACCGGGCCGAAAAATCCTCATCGCCGGGGGCGGCCGCTGCAACTTTACCAACTACGATGTGTCTGCCAAACACTACCTGTCACGCAACCCGCATTTTGTTAAATCGGCCTTGGCACAGTACACCAACTGGGACTTTATCTCGATGATCTACAAATACGGCATCGAGTTTGAAGAGCGCGATCATGGTCAGCTGTTTTGTGTCGGTGACTATGACTCCAAAGACATCGTTAAAATGCTTCTCGCCGAGTGCGATAAACCGAGTATCCAATTTCGCTACCAGCAAGCCGTTGACAACATCGAGCAGCAAGCCAATGGCTTTTCTCTGACGACCAATGGCCATGCGATTGAGTGCGAATCCCTCGTCATCGCCACCGGCGGCCTGTCGATGCCCAAGCTTGGCGCAACCCCCTTTGGTTACAAAGTGGCAGAGCAGTTCGGCCTTGAGGTCCTTCCAACCAGTGCGGCCTTGGTGCCGTTTACGCTGCATAAAGAAGACAAAGACGATTTTTCTGAGCTGTCAGGGATTGCGATTCCGGTTGAAATCACCGCTAAAAACAACACCAAATTCAAAGAGGCGCTGCTGTTTACCCACCGTGGTCTGTCTGGCCCGTCGGTATTGCAAATCTCCTCCTACTGGACCCCGGGCGAAGCGGTTGAAGTGAACCTGGTGCCCGATGTTGATGTGCAGGCCTTGCTAACGCGTTCATTGGAAAAGCACCCTAATCAAACCTTGAAAAACACCTTAGCGAAAGTGCTCCCCAAGCGACTGGTTGAAGTGCTGATCGAGCGCAAAACCCTCGAAGACAAACCGCTAAAGCAATTTAGCAGCAAGGCACTGGAAGACGTGGCTAACACGCTTGAGCATTGGAGCATTGCCCCCAATGGAACAGAAGGCTACCGTACCGCCGAGGTCACCCTAGGCGGCGTCAATACCGATCACTTATCGTCGAAAACCATGGAGTGCAAAGCGATCAAAGGTCTCTACTTTATCGGTGAAGTCGTCGACGTCACCGGCTGGCTAGGGGGCTACAATTTCCAGTGGTGCTGGAGCTCCGGTTATGTAGCGGGGCAGTGGGTTTAATCTCGCGCCCATTGCGCTTTCTTTTTCCACTTCACCTGTTGAATAACGAGCCCGGCAATGATCAACACAAGGCCGATGAGAGTGCTTGGGTGAATGGCTTCGCCGATGATGGTCGCCAGTAAGATCAAAGAGATAAATGGCGAGGCGAAGATGAGGTTACTGATTCGTGCGGTATTGTGAGTGGATTTTAAGGCGCTGAGCCACAAGACGAAGGTGACGCCCATTTCAAACAGTCCGACATAGCTGACCGCCAGCCAACCTTGAGGAGAAATGGCGGCAAAGCTAGCTCCTTCCCACCACGTCAGCCCGAGAGCGAAAGGGATCGCGACGAGAAAACCGAGCAACACGCCGACCACTGGGTCGGCTTTGTTTTTGGTGTTTAAGATCCAATACCCTGCCCAGAGTAGCGTTGAGAGCAACGCCAGCCCAACCCCTAGCGGGCTATCAAAATCGAGCGCCAATACGTTGCCTTTGGTAGCGATAACAATGACGCCAAGGTAGCTCAAACAGCACGCGACCCAATCTTGCTTGCGGATGGCTTGACCTAAAAACACCGCCGCCATTAGGGTGAGGGTGATTGCCCAGCTGTAGTTAATCGCCTGCGCTTGCGAGGCAGGCAGGAGATCGTAGGCTTTAAACAAAATGATGTAGTAGGCCAGCGGGTTGATGATCCCCAGTAATAGGTAATAGCCCGGATTGGCGGTCAAGGTAGTCACCAGCGTGTTGAGCTTGCCTTGCACGGCGCAGATGAGGGTTAAGGCGAGGGCAGAGACGATACTGGCGACCGTCAACATCTGTATTGGAGTAAACTCAGCTAAGGTTAATTTAAACGCGGTGGCTACTGTCGACCAGAGCAAAACAGCAGACAAACCAAAGCCCAGCGCGCGGCGCTCATTCATAGTAAGCCTAAAAAACGGTGAAGTGATGCGCTAGTCTAACGGTAGGCCAATTGCCCTACAAACTGGACATTTATCCAGTGGTGAAATACCATCAAATGACTTGAATTTGATGAATGTACGCCGCTCATGCAATGGATTTTTGATAACACTTCTCTTCTTATCACCGCGGCTGGCAGCGCCGTCACCAGTGGCGTCGTCGTCGGTTGGTGGGTCTCCCAGAAAATGCGCTTGCAACAGCAATTGCTCAGCGCCAAGCTTGATACTCAGCAACAACTCTCACACAGTGAAATCACCCAGTTAAAAAACGCCTTAGCGGAGGCCGAGCAAGAGCTGGAAGCGTTGGATGCAGCGCGGGACAAAGCGGCATTTGAGCTCAAGCAGTCTCACGGCAAGTTGATGGCGGTGCTAGAGAAGCTGCGCTACTTTGACAGCGTTAAGCAAGAGCGTCAGCAATACCTCGACGAACTTGGACTGATGCGTGATGAAAAGGCGCAGCTCGAAGCGACCTTGAGAGAGCAAGAAGCTCGTCATGAGCAGATTACCCAAGCTAATCAAGAGAAACTTGCCCTGCTCGAGAAAGCCGAAGAGCGGCTAAAACAGCAGTTTGAACACCTCGCCAGTCAGCTGTTTGATGAGAAAACGGCGCGCGTTGATCAGCAAAATAAACAGAGTTTGGATGCCTTACTGTCGCCGCTCAAAGAGCAGTTGGAAGGGTTTCGCAAGCAAGTCAATGACAGCTTTACTGTGGAAGCCAAAGAGCGCCACACCTTAGTGCATGAGCTGAAGAACTTGCAGCGCCTCAACGAGCAGATGGCCAAAGAGGCGCTCAACCTGACCCAAGCGCTCAAAGGTGACAACAAGCAGCAAGGCAACTGGGGTGAGGTGGTACTGGCGAGAGTATTGGCTGAGTCTGGCCTAAGGGAAGGGCATGAGTACCACACCCAAGTGAATCTGCAAAACGAGGCGGGTAAGCGTTATCAGCCAGATGTGGTTGTGCATCTGCCCAATGATAAGCAGGTGGTGATTGACGCCAAAATGGCGCTGGTCGCCTATGAGCGCTACTTTAATGCCGAGACCGATCAGCAGCGTGACAAGGCCTTAGGTGAGCACTTACTCGCCATTCGCAGCCACATAAAAGGGCTTTCACACAAGGATTATCATCAACTCAAAGGCATTCAGAGCTTGGATTATGTGTTGATGTTTATCCCCGTCGAGCCTGCCTTCCAAGTGGCGATTTCCTCGGACCCTAGCTTGGTCAAAGATGCGATGGAGCACAATATCATTCTCGTCAGCCCGACCACCTTGCTGGTGGCACTGCGCACCATTGATAACTTGTGGCGCAACGAAAGACAAAGCCAAAACGCGAAAATCATCGCGCAGCGTGCCAGTAAGCTCTACGACAAACTGCGCCTGTTCGTTGATGATATGGAGAGCCTCGGCGGCGCCTTAGATAAGGCCAATCAAAACTACCAAGGTGCCATGAATAAACTGGTGACTGGGCGCGGCAACGTGATTCGACAAGCGGAGAGCTTTAAGCAATTAGGGGTGGAGGTCAAACGACCAATCTCGATGAATTTGGTGGAACTGGCGGAGCAAGAAACGCTGCCAGAATCACAGCTTAGCGGTGAAAATGACCACTTACTTGAAAGACATCCGGCTGAGGATAAAGTAAACTAATCGCCCGCAGTGCTTTGGCCGTATTGAATAGAGAGCACTGTTAAAAGAGGAATCATAATGACGGATATTAGTGTGCAATCGACGACAGCTCTAGAATCTCAGCAAGACGCAGAAACGACCCACTTCGGTTTTACCACGGTAGCGAAAGAGGAAAAAGTCACCAAGGTAGCGGAAGTGTTTCACTCAGTGGCCGCCAAATACGACATTATGAATGACCTGATGTCGGGAGGCATTCACCGCTTGTGGAAGCGCTTTACCATCGATTGCAGCGGTGCCCGTCCTGGACAACGCATCCTCGACTTAGGAGGTGGCACCGGCGATTTGACGGCGAAGTTCTCTCGTATTGTTGGCGACAAAGGCCACGTCGTACTCGCTGACATCAATAACTCGATGCTCAATGTCGGGCGTGACAAACTGCGCGATATCGGCATTGTGGGCAATGTGCACTATGTTCAAGCGAACGCTGAAGAGCTGCCGTTTCCCGATGACTACTTTGACGCGATTACGATCAGCTTCTGTCTGCGTAACGTAACCGATAAAGACAAAGCTCTGCGTTCGATGTACCGTGTACTGAAACCCGGCGGTCGCCTATTGGTGCTGGAGTTTTCCAAACCTGTCTTTGACCCACTCTCTAAAGTCTACGATGCGTATTCGTTCCACTTGCTGCCGAAAATGGGTGAGCTGGTGGCCAATGATGCAGAAAGCTACCGCTACTTGGCGGAATCCATTCGCATGCACCCTGACCAAGAGACGTTGCAAGGGATGATGGATGACGCGGGCTTTGAAAATACGCGTTACTACAACCTAACGGGCGGCATTGTGGCCTTACACCGCGGCTACAAGTTCTAAAGGAGCCGAGCATGCCTTTTGAGCCTATGATGACGGCGGTCATCGAAACGTCACTCAATACTCTCATTCAAGATGATCCTGATCTGGTGCGTCGACTGGCGCGACTCAAAGGTCAGGTCATTCAAGTGCACCTAAAAGAGTTCGATAAGCGCTTAACCTTCGTTTTCAGTCAACAAGTCGATGTGTTAGCCCACTACGAAGGCACCCCCGATTGCACCTTATCCCTCAATGTGTCGGTATTACCTGAGCTGAAAGATCAATCCAATATCACCAAACTCATCAAGCAGGATAAGTTGGAGCTGGATGGCGACATCCAACTGGCGCAGAGCTTTTCGCAATTGATCACCCAATGCAAACCCGATATTGAAGAGTGGATCTCGCGTGTCACCGGAGACGTTGTGGCGCACACCTTAGTGCAAGGCGTGACGCAGATTGGCCAGTTCGCCCGCACTCAGCTTCGTCACCAGCAAGATTACCTTGCGCAAGTGGTCACCGAAGAGTGGCGTTTGGCGCCGCCGCCGTTAGAAGTGGCGCATTTCTGCGATCAAGTGGATGAGATCAAGAGCCAAGCGGCGCGAGTGGAAGCGAAACTGAATCAACTACTGGAGCGAGTATGACGTTAGCGGAGCTAAAACGCCTCTACCGCATCATCAAGGTGCAGCTCGAATATGGATTGGATGAGCTAGCGCCCAATCATCAA
Source organism: Vibrio sp. R15-SG3-ISO1B (assembly GCF_059833835.1). Lineage (NCBI taxonomy): Bacteria > Pseudomonadati > Pseudomonadota > Gammaproteobacteria > Vibrionales > Vibrionaceae > Vibrio > Vibrio sp. R15-SG3-ISO1B. The sequence continues at coordinate 26,414 of NZ_JCBDGG010000006.1, forward strand.
CTCGCCAAAGCGCCGTTATTGGCACGAAAGGGTCTGTTTTGGATTCGTAATCAGCATCCGGACAAAACCTTAGGCGAGCGACTGCGTCTCGCACTGCAAGAACTTGGACCGGTGTGGATCAAGTTTGGCCAGATGATGTCCACTCGACGCGATCTATTTCCTCCTCATATCGCCGATCCTCTTGCCCTATTGCAAGATCAAGTGTCCCCCTTTGACGGCCAACTGGCTAAGCAGACCATCGAACAGGCATTGGGCGGTCCAATCGAAACCTGGTTTGACGAGTTTGATATTGAGCCGCTGGCGTCCGCATCGATTGCACAGGTGCACACGGCGAAACTCAAGTCGACGCAACAAGAAGTGGTGCTAAAAGTCATTCGGCCCGATATTCGACCGGTGATCGATGCCGATCTTAAACTCATGTACCGTATGGCGCGCATTGTCGCCAAGATGATGCCAGAGGCAAGACGCCTCAAACCCGTCGAGGTGGTGCGCGAGTACGAGAAAACCTTGCTCGATGAGCTGGACTTGCGCCGAGAAGCGGCGAATGCCATCCAGCTGAGACGTAACTTCGACAACAGTGAATCGCTGTACGTGCCTGAAGTTTTTACTGATTTCAGTAATAAAACTGTCATGGTTTCTGAGCGAATATATGGCATCCAAGTGTCGGACATCGAGGGCTTGGTCGCCAATGGCACCAACATGAAGCTGCTGGCCGAGCGTGGGGTCAGCGTGTTTTTCACTCAGGTCTTCCGCGACAGTTTTTTCCATGCGGACATGCACCCGGGTAACGTCTTTGTTGAACGTGAGCACCCAGAGAATCCGCGTTGGATCGGGTTAGATTGTGGCATTGTTGGCACACTCAATAGCGAAGACAAACGCTATCTTGCGGAAAACTTTCTGGCGTTTTTCAATCGAGACTATCGCCGCGTCGCCGAATTGCATGTCGAGTCGGGATGGGTTCCACGTGAAACCAATATTGATGAGTTTGAATTTGCCATTCGCATCGTGTGTGAGCCGATTTTCGCCAAACCTCTGTGTGAGATCTCGTTTGGTCATGTGTTGTTGAACCTATTTAACACCGCAAGACGCTTCCATATGGAAGTGCAACCTCAGTTGGTGTTGTTGCAAAAGACGCTGCTGTATGTGGAAGGACTGGGTCGTCAACTCTACCCTCAGTTGGATCTGTGGGAGACGGCCAAACCGTTCCTCGAAGAGTGGATGATGAACCAAGTCGGGCCAAAAGCGGTGATCAATGCGGTGAAAGATCGCGCGCCGTTTTGGGCGGAAAAGCTGCCAGAGTTGCCAGAGCTTCTCTACGACAGCCTGCGCCAAGGCAAGATGATGAATCAGCGTATCGATCAACTCTATCAAGGGTATCGTCAGTCGAAGCGTCAGCAAGCGACAGGGAAATTTTTGTTTGGTGTTGGCGCAACATTAGTCGTATGCTCGGCAATATTGGTCAACACTCCGTATGAGCAACTGTCTATGGTCAGCGCCTTAGGTGGCGTCACATTTTGGTTGCTTAGTTGGCGAGCTTACCGTCGTTAGGCGGTAAACTTAAGAATTCAACAGTTAGACCCGAGGTAAAAAGAATGGGTGGTATTAGTATTTGGCAACTGCTTATCATTGCGGTGATTGTGGTACTTCTATTTGGTACGAAGAAACTGCGTGGCATTGGTGGCGATTTAGGTAGTGCGGTAAAAGGCTTTAAGAAAGCGATGAACGACGAAGAGCCTGCAAAGAAAGACGCCGACTTTGAGCCAAAAAACATCGAGCAACAGCAGAAAACAGACGCCACTGCTGACACTAAAAAAGACAAAGAGCAGGCATAACTCGTGTTTGATATCGGTTTCTGGGAACTGGTATTGATCTCTGTGGTGGGGCTGGTAGTTCTCGGCCCAGAGCGATTGCCGCATGCGATTCGCAGTGTCACTCGCTTTGTCGGTGCGGCCAAGAACATGGCGAACAACGTCAAAGACGAATTGTCCCATGAGCTCAAGGTGCAAGAGCTGCAAGAGAATTTGCGTAAAGCTGAGCAGATGGGCATGGAAGATCTCTCGCCAGAGTTGAAATCCTCCGTTGACCAGTTAAAGCAAGCCGCGCAAGACGTGCAGCGCCCTTATGCCAAGAAAAGCGACGAGCCTGCCAAGACTGAGCCATCTGAAGAGGCAGCGTCAAAAGCGCCTTCCGCCGACGCCACAGAGTCTTTGCATGTTGCCCCGGCTACAACAGATAAAAAGCCTGAGTAGTTCACCACTCTGATTATTGAGGGGCAGCCAATCGCTGCTCCTTTTGATTCCCAATAGTTGAGGTCTTCATGTCTTCTGTTGAGCAGACACAACCTTTGATTAGCCACCTTCTCGAACTGAGAAACCGCTTGCTGCGCGCACTCGTGGCGGTATTGGTGGTGTTTGTTGGTTTGATTTACTTTGCCAACGACATTTACGAATTTGTCTCAGCGCCTTTGGTGGAGCGCCTGCCTGAAGGGGCGACGATGATCGCCACCGATGTGGCGTCGCCGTTTTTTACTCCGCTCAAACTCACCCTAATTGCATCCATCTTTATTGCGGTGCCTTTCATCTTGTACCAAGTGTGGGCGTTTGTGGCGCCGGGTCTTTACAAGCATGAACGTCGATTGATCATGCCGCTGATGTTCTCCAGCTCACTGCTGTTTTACTGTGGTGTGGCGTTTGCGTACTTTGTCGTGTTCCCGTTAGTGTTTGGCTTCTTTACTGCGATTTCACTCGGTGGCGTTGAGTTTGCGACGGATATTTCCAGCTATCTGGATTTCGTGTTAGCTCTCTTCTTGGCTTTTGGTATCGCCTTTGAAGTGCCCGTTGCGATCATCTTGCTGTGTTGGACGGGCGCAACCAATCCTAAAAGCCTCAGCGAGAAGCGCCCGTATATTGTGGTCGGCGCGTTTGTGGTGGGGATGATGCTGACACCGCCAGACATGATTTCTCAGACCTTGCTCGCCATACCCATGTGTTTGTTGTTTGAAGTCGGCCTGTTTTTCGCCCGTTTTTATGTTCGCAAAGAGAATGAACAGAGCGAGTAGTCGCTGATATGGAAAAGGCTTGCCGATGGGCAAGCCTTTTTTATAGAGTCCAATTTCTTGGTACTAAAGATTCGAGGGGAACACGCGTTGCTCGCTATAGCCTAAACAAGGCCTTGGCATTGTCGGTAGTAATTGCGTCTACTTCCTCGACCGAGATATCGCGAAGGCTGGCGACACGCTGCGCAACCAAATGGGTGTAGGCAGGCTCATTGCGCTTACCGCGATGAGGCACAGGTGCGAGGTAAGGGCAGTCGGTTTCCAGAATCACTTTACTCATATCCAAATATGGGATGACGTTATCCATCCCACCATTTTTAAAGGTGGAGACGCCACCAAGGCCAAGGTGAAAACCCAACTCATTAATTGCCTTGGCTTCCTCGAGACTACCGCCAAAACAGTGAAAAACCCCGCTGAGGGAACCGTCTTGCTCTTTTTCAAGCAGAGTGAGGGTCTCTTGTATGGAGTCACGCGTGTGAATCACCACCGGTAGATCCATTGCTTTGGCCCATTGCAGTTGCGTGACAAACGCGTATTCTTGTTCGGCGCGATAGGTTTTGTCCCAATAGAGATCGATGCCAATTTCGCCTACGGCGATGAACGCATGTTGACTAAACCAGGCATGAATTTGCGCAAGGGTTTGCTCAACATTGCCATCGACGTAGCAAGGGTGGAGCCCCATCATCGAGCGGCATACATCGGGAAACTGACGCTCCGTGGCCAACATAGGGCCAATAGAATCAAGGTCGATGTTAGGTAATAAGATGCGGTCTATGCCTTGTTCCAATGCGCGGGCCACCACGGCGTCACGATCGCCATCAAACTCACTGGCGTAGATATGGGCATGGGTGTCGATCATAGGATGTGTCTCTGGATAAAACGTCAATGGAGCCAGTATACCTGTCTGAGTAGAAGATGCAGCAAATGGCGCCAATCTGCCTAGGTCGTATTTTGCGTGATTTTTTCGCCTTGTTGGCTGGTGCAAGAGAGCGGGAGTGATATGATGCGACACAAGCACTTTCACCACACAAGGAGAATCGAGTGTCAGTTTCTATCCAAGGTCAGTTTCCTGGCCGTCGCATGCGTCGTATGCGTAAGCATGATTTCAGTCGTCGCCTTATGGCAGAAAATCAACTCTCAGTGAATGATCTGATTTATCCCATGTTTATTTTGATGGGTAAAGATCGCCGCGAAACTGTCGATTCGATGCCGGGTATTGAGCGTCTTTCCATTGATTTAATGTTAGAAGAGGCGCAATACCTCGCGCAACTTGGTGTTCCTGCCATTGCGCTGTTCCCTGTGGTAAACCAAGATGCCAAAAGCTTGTGCGCGGCAGAAGCGTACAACCCAGAGGGCTTAGTTCAGCGTGCCGTACGTTCGCTCAAAGAGCATGTGCCAGAGATGGGGGTGATCACCGATGTGGCCCTCGACCCGTTCACCACCCACGGTCAAGATGGCATCATTGATGACGAAGGTTACGTACTCAATGATGAAACCACTAAGGTATTGGTCAAGCAGGCATTATCGCACGCCGAAGCAGGGGCGGATGTGGTCGCGCCTTCTGACATGATGGATGGCCGCATTGGTGCGATTCGTGAAGCACTAGAGCAAGCGGGTCACATCAATACCCAAATCATGGCCTATTCGGCGAAATACGCCTCTTGTTACTACGGCCCGTTCCGCGATGCGGTCGGCTCGGCGAGTAACCTTAAAGGTGGCAACAAAAAGAACTACCAAATGGATCCGGCCAACAGTGATGAAGCCATTCATGAAGTGGCGATGGACATCAACGAAGGCGCCGATATGGTGATGGTGAAGCCGGGCATGCCGTATCTGGATGTGGTTCGCCGAGTGAAATCTGAGTTGCAAGTGCCGACGTTTGCTTATCAAGTTTCCGGTGAATACGCGATGCACAAAGCGGCGTTTGCCAATGGCTGGCTTAAAGAACGCGACACTGTGATGGAATCCCTACTGTGCTTTAAACGGGCGGGGGCCGATGGCATTTTGACCTACTTTGCTAAAGATGTGGCGCAATGGTTGGCGCAGGAGCAGGCGCAAGCGGCGACGTTTTTAAAGCAAGAGTAAGCGAAGCGACAATACTGAGGTCGGCGCATGCCGGCCTTTTTCTTTTTAACCTAACCCAGAGAAGAGATCGCAATGAGTGTGCAGTATCGAGAAGGCACGTTAGAAGAGTGTGTCGAGGTGGTCAACCAAATCAATGAATTTGCTCAAAAGGAAACGGTTGAGAGCTTGGCGGCGAGATTGAAAGGGCGCCGTTACTTGATTCAAGTGGCGCAAGAAGGGGAGCAGTTGCTCGGTTTCAAAATTGGCTACGAGCTCGATGCTGAGACATTCTACAGCTGGTTTGGCGGCGTATCGCCGTTAGCGCGCAATAAAGGCGTGGCGCAAACGCTGCTCGACGTACAAGAGGCGTGGGTGGCGAAGCAGGGCTATCTGCGCTTGAAAGTGAAATCTCGCAACCAATTTCCAGCCATGCTGAGATTGCTATTGCGCAATGGCTATCTGATCGAACACTTTGAAGAAAAAGCACCATTAATCGAGTCGCGCATTCATTTTGTAAAGACGATGTAATCTGTCATAAAAATTAAATGAGATTTTTTCTCATTTAACTATTGACGGGATAAATGAGAATGGTTATTGTTTATCTCGTCTTAGGGAATGAGGGAAGTTCACAAGGACGTGGTAGAACCGGATTCGATATGGAAAAGGTGATGCCAGACTCTAACGAACTTGCACACGTTTCTTTTGACACGACATTGCTCACATTGCTTCCAGTGTAATTTATAGCTTTACGGCAAAGTGTGATTCGCATGAACATGCTTTGACCTTTTCTGCTAGGCGACATCCTCACGATGTCGCTTTTTTTATGCCCGTCATTTGAGGTGAATAAAAGGACACCAGGTGTCTTTTCCACAGTTGAAGATCTCAAAAAGATCGATCCTTGCATGATCGATCTTGGTTGTTTTTGTTGTATTACAATGGTTTAAGATCTTACTTAGCATCATTTTGTCAAATTTCACATCGCAGTGGAAAATAGTATAAACAGACTTATCCACAGCGTGAGCAAGAGAAGAGGCGATCACCAACAAGCGGTGTGATCGCGATTCCTCGACAGAACATGGATTCACTGCTTGAGTCATGGCATCCTAAGCAGAAATTTGGACAGGCAGATAACAAACTATGGCTCGTATCCCAGACAACCCTTTGATCTTAATTGATGGCTCTTCTTACCTTTATCGCGCATTTCATGCTTACCCCGGCACGATGAGTAACGGGGAGATCCCAACCAACGCCGTTTATGGTGTGGTGAACATGCTGCGCAGTATGATGCGTCAATTTGCCAGTGATCGTATCGCGGTGGTCTTTGATGCGAAAGGCAAAACGTTTCGGGATGATCTGTACGCCGAGTACAAGGCCAATCGTCCGCCTATGCCCGATGATCTGCGTTGCCAAATCGAGCCTTTGCACAATGTGATTCGTGCTATGGGGCTTCCTTTAATTTGTGTGCCGGGCGTGGAAGCGGATGACGTGATCGGTACGCTGGCGCATCAAGCGTCTCAAGCGGGTATGCCGGTGTTGATCAGCACCGGTGATAAAGACATGGCTCAGCTGGTGGATGACAACGTGACCCTCATCAACACCATGACTAACGTGGTGATGGACAGAGAAGGGGTGGTGGAGAAGTTCGGAATTGGCCCTGAGCTGATTATCGACTACCTCGCGCTGATGGGCGATAAAGTCGATAACATTCCTGGTGTCCCTGGCGTGGGCGACAAAACCGCGACGGCTTTGCTGCAAGGCATTGGGGGGTTAGACAAGCTGTACCAACAGTTGGATGACATTGCCGCGCTCGGATTCCGTGGTTCGAAAACCATGGCGAAAAAGCTGCTGGATAACAAAGACAATGCCTACCTTTCCTACGAGCTGGCGACGATTAAGCTCGACGTCGAGCTCGAAGAGAGTTTAGACGCGTTGGTGAAGTCTGTGCCGAATAAGGATGAGCTGGTCAAACTCTATGGAGAACTGGCGTTTAAATCTTGGCTCAATGAGCTGCTCGAAGGCGGTACGGGCGTTGTGGAAGCGAACGAAAAATCCGGGCAACGTGAAATCAGCTCATCAGCCAAAGCGCCGGAGCTCAATGTCGCCGCGGCGAGCATCGATCGCAGTCAGTATGAAACCATTTTGGATGAAGCGCAGTTCGCCAAATGGCTAGACGCTCTACGCGAAGCCAAGGTGTTTGCGTTCGATACGGAAACCGACAGCCTCGATTACATGGTGGCGAATTTAGTGGGTGTCTCTTTTGCGACCGAAGAAGGTGTCGCGGCGTATGTGCCTGTCGCGCATGACTATCTTGATGCGCCGGCTCAGCTTGACCGAGATTGGGTACTCGCGCAGCTCAAGCCTTTACTCGAAGATGAATCGCAAGCCAAAGTTGGCCAGAACTTAAAATACGATGCGAGTGTGCTGGCGCGTTATGGCATCGACATGAAAGGCATCAAACATGACACCATGTTGGCGTCTTATGTCTACAACAGTGTCGGCGGTAAGCATGACATGGATAGCCTCGCGCTGCGCTTTTTGCAACACAGCTGCATCTCGTTTGAGCAGATCGCGGGTAAAGGCAAAAAGCAGCTGACGTTTAACCAAATTGAACTGGACCAAGCGGCGCCTTATGCCGCAGAAGATGCGGATGTCACCTTGCGTCTGCACAATCGCTTGATGGAAAACATCGAGCAAGACGACAAGCTAAAGTCGGTCTATGAAACCATCGAGATGCCGCTCGTGGCTGTCCTATCGCGGATTGAGCGCACCGGTGTCTTGATTGATGACATGAAGCTGGCTGCGCAATCTCAAGAGATCGCAAAGCGTCTTGATGAGCTTGAACAAAAAGCTTATGAGGTGGCAGAGCAAGAGTTCAATATGAACTCACCTAAACAGCTGCAAGCGATTCTGTTTGAGAAAATGGGATTACCTGTAGTGAAGAAGACACCATCGGGTACACCATCGACCAACGAAGAGGTGTTGCAAGAGCTTGCGCTGGATTATCCACTGCCGAAGCTAATCTTAGAGTATCGCGGTTTGGCGAAGCTTAAATCGACCTACACCGATAAGCTGCCTAAGATGATCAATCCTGAAACGGGCCGAGTACACACCTCGTACCATCAAGCTGTCACGGCGACAGGGCGTTTGTCTTCAACCGATCCGAACTTACAAAACATCCCGATTCGTAACGAAGAGGGACGCCGTATTCGCCAAGCGTTCGTTGCGCCGCACGGCTACAAAATCATGGCGGTCGACTACTCGCAAATTGAACTGCGCATTATGGCGCACTTGTCAGGCGATAAAGCATTACTCGATGCCTTCCAACAAGGTAAAGACATCCACGCCGCGACCGCCGCTGAAATCATTGGCGTCGATATCGAGCAAGTGACCAGTGAGCAGCGTCGCCGAGCGAAAGCGGTCAACTTTGGCCTGATCTATGGGATGAGTGCCTTTGGTCTCGCCAAGCAGCTAGGGATCCCTCGTGGTGAAGCGCAGCAATACATGGATACCTATTTCGAGCGCTACCCAGGCGTTATGCAGTATATGGAAGACACGCGCAGCACGGCGGCTGAGCTGGGCTATGTGGAAACCTTGTTTGGTCGACGCTTGCACCTTCCTGAGATCACATCACGCAACGGTATGCGCCGAAAAGCAGCAGAGCGTGCCGCGATCAATGCACCAATGCAGGGCACGGCGGCGGACATCATCAAGAAAGCGATGCTGGTTGTCGATGAGTGGATTCAAAACGAAGGCCAAGGCCGAGTGAAATTATTGATGCAAGTGCATGATGAACTGGTGTTTGAGGTCGAAGAGTCATCGTTAGCCGAAATTGAAAGTAAAGTACAAGAATTGATGGAATCGGCTGCACAATTAGATGTCCCTCTGATCGCTGAAGTGGGGCATGGTGACAACTGGGATCAGGCACACTAAGCATAATTTGCACTAAATTGGTGAAATAAGTTGAGTCAGCGCACAAACGCTGACTTTTTTTTGCCTCTAAATAAGATCCGGCATAGCCATATCAAATGTTGCTTAATAAAACTTTAATGAAAAAAAATTACAAAAAAGGTTTCACTTTCTGACCAATTGTTGTACATTAAGAGGCGTAGGGTACAGAGGTAAGATGTTCTATCTTTCAGACCTTTTGTTTCACGTTATTGGATTAGGCTGATTCAGCCGCCCCAGTCAGTTTTTGACTGGGGCGTTTTTTATTGTGCGAAAGAAAAGTCCAAACAATTCAGCATCCTGCCTAAAAGCACGCCTTATTCGCTATTCCATTCACTTGGCTCATCGCCTGTCAGTTGATTTCATTCGTTTTGTTTTCTTTTCATCAAATGTAGCAAAACACCAATCACACTTTGGTTATTTTGACTCAGAAATCATGTGTGTGGGTGTGCATATTTTTCGTTGTGTTTGTTTCTAAGTGATTGTAATTATATGGATAGTTGGTGTTTTATTTGCGCTGTGACTTCAGTAGTAGGGCGATTGCATTTTAGCGGGCTTGGCTTATGCTAGGCGCATAATAATTATTACCAGTTATTTCTCTCCCGTTTCCCCGCCAGGATGGTGGGGATTTTTGTTTCTGGCGTTAACGTTTTTATTGTTTCGCTGGCGAACGAATCGCACCTCACGTTCAGCGCTTCTATTGAGACAGAAAAAAGGCCCTATCGATTGATAGAGCCTATTCGTTGGATATGTCATTGGATATGAGTGGGATGAACGCTTTAGGCGTTTGGATCTGACGGTTGTTCGTCGGCTGACTCGTCAGCGGAGGTCGCTTCCCCTTCTGCGAGCACCTCAAGCGCACTCTCGGCAAAGGCTGGGGCAAACCACTCATCGAGTTTATTGCGCAGCACATCGACGCCCAGTCCTTTTAATGAGGAGAAGGCGGCGACGCTGACATCACCACCAAAGCCAAGGGCGGCTTCGCGGATCTTCAATACGGCCGCTTTACGCGCGCCACTTTTCAGTTTGTCCGCTTTGGTCAACAACACTTGGACAGGAATGCCGCAATCGACCGCCCAGTAGATCAGTTGTTGGTCGAGATCTTTCATTGGGTGACGAATATCCATCAGTACCACTAACCCTTTCAAGCATTGACGCTTTTGTAGGTATTCACCGAGGGATTTCTGCCACTTTTTTTTCATCTCAAGTGGGACTTGGGCAAAACCATAGCCCGGCAAGTCGACAATGTGACAACCGTCTGCAACCTTAAATAGGTTAATCAGCTGAGTACGGCCTGGTGTTTTACTCGTCTTTGCCAAGCTCTTTTGGTTGGTCAGTCGATTGAGCGAGCTGGACTTGCCCGCATTGGAACGTCCTGCGAACGCAACTTCGATGCCTTCATCTTCTGGCATATGACGAATATCAGGTGCACTGGTGATGAAATGCGTGTTTTGATAATGAATTTTTACGCTCACTGTTAACTCCATCTCGACTTTGTGTAGTCGATTGATTACTTTTTTGTGAAATTGTGTAAAATAACCGTGCTCGGCATAAGGTCGCCTATTGTACCATGAGTGGCAACGCAGAGTGGTACTGGAAGCTTGATAATTATAATGGAATGTCATGAAGAAATTAGCGCTAATCTTGAGTCTTTTAGCCAGCTGCTCTGTGTGGGCCCAAGGCAGCATCGAAGCTGGTAAAGCAAAATCTCAAACGTGTGTTGCCTGCCATGGTGCTGATGGCAACAGTCAACTCGCCATGTACCCGAAATTGGCAGGTCAGCATGCTAAATATATCGAAAAGCAGCTAAAAGATCTGAAACTGGGTATGACCAGCAATGGCCAGCAAGGCCGTATGGACCCTGTGATGAGTGGCATGGCGATGCCATTGTCAGAGCAGGACATGCAAGATCTTGCGGCGTACTACGCTTCTCTGCCTATTTCGCACAACACCACACCTGAAAATGTGGTGGAGAAAGGCAAAACCCTTTACACCGCTGGCGATGCAGAGCGCGGTTTGACGGCGTGTATCGCATGTCACGGCCCGCGTGGTAACGGTACTGAACTGTCTGGATTCCCTAAGATCTCCGGTCAGCACGCCGATTACATTAAATCCCAATTACTAAAATTCCGTGACGGCACACGCGCCAATGACATGAATGCCATGATGCGTGATATTGCGAAAAAGTTAACGGATGATGATATCGAAACCCTATCCAAATACGTAGGCGGTCTGCACTGATCACCTCAGCCTGTTCGAGCATCGCAGTAGAGAAACAGCCCAAGCCGATCGGTTTGGGCTGTTTCGTTTGAGCTCGATCACACCCCGTTTTTCTGCTCGATACGCCATCTCGCTATCGATGTTGTGAGACATTGGCTATATCGAATGACGCAATTCAGACGGACAATTCGCTAACCTAATGAAAAATAAAGAGTGGAAAACAAGAGCGAAAAAAAAGTGCAATAAAAGTCTGAGCCGGATTGTCTGAGCGAATCATTGGGGTAAAGTGAACACATCGGCAGGGTGCTGAATCAGGATTATAGACCAAGATGGTCTCCACGGATGCGAGTAACGGAAACTCGGCAGTTGATATGGAAAGGGTAGGCAGGATGCCTGCTGGATAAGGATGATCGACTTGTCTGATGGTTTAGACAGCGAAAGGGATCAGGCTCAGGATGAGCTCAGTGACGGGACGTCGCCAACGGAAAGCCAAAATTCACTCGGACAGTGAAAAACAACACCTTTTGCAGGGAAAGCACCAAAAACAAAAGGACATTTGATGCATTGATATCGATGCAACACAGTTTCGCCGTCAGGCATTTAGAAAGCGATAGGGTTCCTATCGCTTTTTTTATCTCTTCTACATCGCGACATATTCGCCATTTCTTTTCTTTCACTCATAGAGAATATTTTCATCAATTGATGGGAATTTGTACAATAGCCCTCCACTCTAGGTCGAGTTTCTGGTATGTTTCGCATCCCTGTTTGAGGATGTCATTATGGAACCTTGTCCCCTTTGTCACAGTGTGGATACCCACGCGTATGTTTCTGATAAACGTCGTGACTATTTACAGTGCGCGCAGTGCCAGTTGGTGTTTGTACCGGCTTTGCAAAGGTTGGATGCGGCGACAGAAAAAGCCCACTATGATCAACATGAGAACTCGCCCAGCGATGTCGGTTACCGACGCTTTTTATCGCGCGTGGTTGACCCCATGTTACACAGAGTGGCGCCCCATTCTCACGGGTTAGATTTTGGTTGTGGCCCTGGCCCGACATTGTCATTGATGATGGAGGAGCAGGGACACACGATGAGTGTGTATGATCTCTACTATTATCCAGATGTGACGGTATTAGAGAGACAATACGACTTCATCACCTCCACCGAAGTGATCGAGCATTTGTATCAGCCCGACATCGTGTGGAAGCAATGGTTAAATTTGGTTAAGCCTGGTGGCTGGATAGGGTTGATGACGAAGATGGTCATCGATGTCGACGCGTTTGCAAACTGGCACTACAAGAATGATCCCACCCACGTGATCTTCTTTAGTCGTGCGACGTTTGCCTACTTGGCAGAGCGGGATCAGCTCGAGCTAGAATTTATTGGAAATGATGTAATTTTACTGAGGAAACCCCAGTAATGAGCCGTAGTAAAAAAGCCCGATCAGGTGGCAATGGTGACCTGATTGTCGTTCGTAATCGTACGGAGTCTGATGTTGAAGGACGTCTACGTAAGAAAGACAAAAAACGCAAAGGTCTAAAGACCGGTAACCGTAACTCAGAAGCCAAGCAAGCGAAGCAGCACACTTCGGGCGGTACGCGTGACCCACGTTTGGGCAGCAAAAAGAAGATTCCGCTGATTGTGGATGCGCCGAAAAAGCAGACCAAAGCGCAGCGCCGTCTCAATGCGGAGCAAGAGCTGGAGATGCTGGAAAACGACGCGCAGTTGAACGTGTTGCTTGACCGTCTCGATAACGGTGAGAGTTTAGGCGCCGGTCTACAGAAATACGTCGATGAGAAGCTAGAGCGCATCGAAGTGCTGATGAAGCAACTTGGTCTCTACCAAGAAGACGACGAGATGGACGACGACGCAGAGCAAGAGAGTGAACCTGTTGTGCCTGCGAGTAAAAAATCGAGCAAGAAATTGGCCACCGATGATGAACTTCTCTCGCAGTTCGAAGACTTGGATTTAAACCAATTTAAAGGATAACACGCCCAATGAATGTCACCTTGTTAGCCATCGCTGGAGGCGCTGTCATTCTCGGCCTCGCTTCCTACGCAGGGTACCTTTTGCTACAACTGAAAAAGCAAAAGGCTTTGCAACTGCACCATCAAAAGCTGGCGATCGACAAGCGCAACGCGAATATCTTTGAGAGTGTCAGCACCTTGTGTTTAGCAGGCATCCAGGGCCAATGCGATTTATCAGAAATCAGCATTCGCCTCTACAACATTATGGATTACGTCCAAGGGGAATCGCGCGTCGACTTTGACAGTGAGTACCCAGCGACCTCTGAGCTTTACCATATTGTCAAAGAGATGGCTCGTGGTGACGAGCGTCAAGCCTTACCGAAAAAAGAACGCATGAAGCAAAATTTAGAGCGACACAAAGCAGAATCCCGTCTTGAAGACGCGATTGTGGCTGAGTTAACTCGTTTGCAAAAGCACGTTCAACCTTTGAATAACCAGATCAATATTCAGACGATCGGCTAATTCGCACCTCGATCACCCCAAAGTGGCAGTGATCGAGGTATCAAAACTGAGCATTGCTGCTCAAAATTCCTCGTGCCGCTCTACGGGTTGCCAACTTGTATGGCAAAATAGCGGGCCATAATAAGACGTCTCTTTTTTGCTAGAGCCAAGCTCAGTCATGGCCTATAGCCCAAACGGAATATCATCATGTCGCAGCCAGTTGTCGCCAGTCAGCAAATCGTGTGGGACCAAGCGGTTCTTGATAAGTACAACTATTCGGGTCCTCGCTACACCTCATACCCCACCGCGCTGGAGTTTCATGAGGCCTTTACCATCTCGGATTACGATATGGCGTGTACTGAGTACCCTCAGCGTCCTCTCTCGCTTTATATCCACATCCCGTTTTGTCATAAGCTGTGCTACTACTGCGGCTGCAACAAGGTCATTACCCGCCACTCGCACAAGGCCGATGAGTACTTGGATGTGCTGGAGCTTGAGATCCGCACTCGTGCGTCGTTACTCCATGAACGCAAAGTCACCCAACTGCACTTTGGTGGCGGAACGCCAACCTTCTTAAGCAAGGAGCAAGTGAGCCGTTTGATGGCGATTTTGCGCGCCGAATTCTATTTCGACACTGACGCGGAAATCAGTATTGAGGTTGATCCACGCGAAATTGAGCTCGACATGCTGGATCACCTACGCAGCGAAGGCTTCAACCGCTTGAGTATCGGCGTGCAAGACTTCAACAAAGAGGTGCAACAGCTCGTCAATCGAGAGCAAGATGAAGAGTTCATCGTCGCCATGGTTGAGCGTGCCAAGCAATTGGGTTTCCGTTCCACCAACCTAGACTTGATTTATGGCTTGCCCAAGCAAACCCAAGTCTCGTTTGCTAAGACTCTTGAGCAAGTGTTGAAGATGCAGCCGGGGCGTTTGTCCGTCTTTAACTACGCCCACATGCCGAGCCTTTTTGCCGCGCAGCGTAAAATCAAAGATGACGATCTGCCTGCAGCCCAAGAGAAGATGGCGATTTTGCAAGACACCATCGCCACTTTGACCGGCGCTGGCTATCAGTTCATTGGTATGGATCACTTTGCGCTGCCAGATGATGAGCTTGCGGTGGCGCAGCGCCGCGGTGAGCTGCATCGCAACTTCCAAGGCTACACCACTCAAGGTGATTGTGACTTGGTTGGTTTTGGCGTGTCAGCCATCTCCATGATTGGTGACGCTTACGCGCAAAATCAGAAAGAGTTGAAAAAGTACTACGCACAAGTCAGTGGCCAGCGCCATGCCTTATGGAAAGGTGTGGTCCTTGATAGTGATGACTTACTTCGACGTGAAGTGATTAAGCAACTGATCTGTAATTTCTCTCTCGATATCCGCGCTATTGAGCAAGGCTTTAACGTCACGTTTGATGAGTACTTCAAGCAAGATTTGCAATTGCTGCAAACCTTCATCGATGATGGCTTGGTGGAGAAAGACGCCACCTCGATTCAGGTGACCCTGCGTGGTCGATTGCTGATCCGCAACATTTGCATGTGTTTTGACAAATACCTAAGAGCCAAAGCGCGTCAGCAGCAATTCTCACGGGTGATTTAAACGCTTCGACGGCAACGAGAGATAGTCAGGGGATGCCCAGTTCGCCCTTGATAAGACAGACTATCAGTAGAGAGATAAGCGCAGCGTTATGTCGCGCTTTTGTTTATATTGGAGCAGGGTAGGTATGGTCATTAGGGCGCAATATAAGTCGCTTGTGCCACCTCCCACAATGCCTTAACCAATGGGTTATCCAACTGCGATCGTTTGCAGCACACACCGAGTTTAAACGGTTCAATCGACGCCACTTTTAAGCGCTGAATCTTCTCTTTGACTGGGCTGTTGTTGATCACCACATCCGGCGCAATCCCCACACCACAGCCTAACGCTACCATACTGACGATCGCTTCATGCCCCGACACTTGCGCGTAGATATTGGGCTTAATCTTCATCGCTTTAAACCAGGCGTTCGCCCGATCTCTTGCCGTGCCAGACTCTGGGACAATAAAGGGGATGTTGGCCCAATCCGGTTTGTCTTGGCCAAGCGAGTGGGCAAAGTGACTCACGCCGGTTGGCGCGATCACTGATAGAGGGATTTCGCTGATGGTTTCAAACTCGACTCGCGCTGGCAGTTGTTCGGGGAAGGCAGAAATCGCCACGTCCACGTCATCATTGATGATCTTGTCAATCGCTTGTGCAGGATCGCCAGTGGAGAGCTTAAATTCAATAAACGGATGTTGGAGACGAAATTCAGACAAGAGATCAGGCAGATGGCTGTAGCTTGCGGTCACAGAGCAAAAAAGACGGATCTCGCCGCGTAACTCCGCGTCCTGCCCTTTAAGCTGCGCTCGGTACGTCTGCCATTCGCCTTGAATTGACAGCGCAACCGGCAGCAGTTTTTTTGCCGCAGGGGTGAGCTCTACACTTCGGTTGTCTCGCACGAACAGCGTTTGACCGGTATCCGCTTCCAGTTTTTGAATTTGTCGACTGAGCGCTGATGGGCTGATGTGCATCGCGCTGGCGGTTTTGGCAAAGCTTTGGCTGTCGCACAAATGGATAAACAGCTGGAGACTTTTGATATTCATAAAACCGTCATTTCCTTGTTGCATTAATTGCAATTACTAATTGTGAATATATCACTTTAGGCAATTAAATACCTGCTTTAGTATGGACTCATTCGGTGCCAAGCCACCGACCGATACGGAAAAATTCTATAAAGGAGCGCCACATGGCTAACTATTTCAATACTTTGAACTTACGTGAGCAACTAGACCAATTGGGTCGTTGTCGTTTTATGGACCGCAGCGAATTCGCATCAGAAGCGGATTACCTAAAAGGGAAAAAAGTGGTCATCGTGGGTTGTGGTGCTCAAGGTCTTAACCAAGGCTTGAACATGCGTGATTCTGGTCTGGATGTGGCTTACGCATTGCGTCAAGCGGCGATCGACGAGCAGCGTCAATCGTTCAAAAATGCAAAAGACAACGGCTTTGAAGTGGGCAGCTACGAAACACTGATCCCTCAAGCAGACTTAGTGATTAACCTAACACCAGACAAGCAGCACACCAACGTTGTAGAAACGGTTATGCCTTTGATGAAGCAAGGCGCGGCACTGGGTTACTCTCACGGCTTTAACGTGGTGGAAGAGGGCATGCAGATCCGTGAAGACCTGACGGTTGTCATGGTGGCGCCTAAGTGTCCAGGTACCGAAGTCCGTGAAGAATACAAGCGTGGCTTTGGTGTGCCTACCCTGATTGCGGTTCACCCAGAAAACGACCCGAAAGGTGAAGGTTGGGACATCGCCAAAGCATGGGCGGCCGGTACAGGCGGTCACCGCGCAGGCTGTCTAGAGTCTTCATTTGTTGCTGAAGTAAAATCGGATCTGATGGGTGAGCAGACCATTCTATGTGGCATGCTGCAAGCGGGTTCTATCGTCTGCTACGAGAAAATGATCGCCGACGGTATCGATCCTGGTTACGCAGGTAAACTGCTGCAATACGGTTGGGAAACCATCACGGAAGCACTCAAGTTTGGTGGCATCACGCACATGATGGATCGCCTCTCTAACCCGGCTAAGGTCAAAGCGTTTGAGCTTTCTGAAGAGCTAAAAGAGTTGATGCGTCCGCTGTACAACAAGCACATGGATGACATCATCTCTGGTCACTTCTCTAGCACCATGATGGCAGACTGGGCGAACGATGACGTTAACCTACTAGGCTGGCGTGCAGAGACCGGTGAAACGGCATTCGAAAATTACCCAGAAACTGACGTTGAGATCTCTGAACAAGAGTACTTCGACAACGGTATTTTGATGGTGGCTATGGTGCGCGCTGGGGTAGAGCTGGCATTCGAAGCGATGACGGCTTCTGGCATTATCGACGAATCGGCGTACTACGAGTCGCTGCATGAGCTACCATTAATTGCGAACACCATTGCTCGTAAACGTCTGTACGAAATGAACGTTGTTATCTCTGATACGGCAGAATACGGCAACTACTTGTTTGCGAACGTAGCGACGCCGCTACTGCGCGAGAAGTTTATGCCAGCGGTGAACACCGATGTGATTGGTAAAGGCCTAGGTGAGACATCGAACCAAGTGGACAACGCGACGCTTATCGCAGTGAATGAAACCATTCGCAACCACCCGGTTGAGTACATCGGTGAAGAGCTGCGTGGTTACATGACAGACATGAAACGCATCGCGGTTGGCGGCTAATCACTGCAATTTTCACTGCGTCATCGGCTTAGGCGAGTTTGGCGCAGTCAATAAACTCCAGGCAGACTGGGGTGATAAATACAAAATAAAACACGACATCTAATAAAAAGGCTTGGTCAGTAGACCAAGCCTTTTGTTTTTCTTTCGTACGCGATTCCACTCGAGAGTGGGCACTGAGCCGATTACTTGTCGGCCAGTTTGGCTTCAAGCTCTGCGAGCTTTTGTTCCATTTCCGTTAGCTTTTGACGCGTGCGCAGTAGAACTTGCGTTTGAACATCAAACTCTTCACGGCTAACCACATCAAGCTTGTTGAGTTGGCCTTGAATTACTTGGCGTACTTTTTGGTCAACGTCCGCGCCGAGCTCTTTAACAGGGGCGGGCATAGAGTCATGAATTTGTTTGGCAATTTGTTCCAGTTTCTTTGGGTCAAACATGTGGCAACTACTCCTATTATTCTTGTCTGTATTCTACGTAATCGGACGGGGAAAGTCGTCAAGTGTTGCGTAAAAAGCGTGCGCGCGTGGGTGGAATAGCAATAGTTGGTCGAACAGCAATAAAAGTCGAATAACGATAAACGTCGAATCACAATAAAAAAGGCCACCGAAGTGACCTTTTGATATTGAATGAGGGCGTGTGCGTTTTATGACGACTGCTGCGCGGCGCGCTGCTCATCTTCACGCGCTAACGCCTCGAGTTCGTCATCTTCAACAAACACCGGTAGAGGCTTGTGCTGCTCAGCCAGGTAGCTGTAGATCACTGGCAGTACGAACAGAGTAAACAGCGTACCAATCGCCAAACCAGAGACAATCACGATACCGATACTAAAGCGCTGCGCCGCGCCAGCGCCAGTGGCGTACATCAGTGGAATCAAACCAGCAATCATCGCCGCCGTTGTCATCAAGATCGGACGCAGACGCACTTTCGCCGCTTCCATCACCGCTTCAGTTTTGCTCAGTTTATTGTGCAGCTGCTCTTCTTTGGCAACCTCACAAATCAAGATACCGTGCTTGGTGATAAGACCAACCAAGGTGATCAAACCGACTTGTGAGTAGATGTTCATCGATGCCGCGCCCCAGGCAAGGGCGATTAAGGCGCCACAAATGGCGAGCGGAACCGAGACCATGATAACCAGCGGATCTTTTACGGACTCAAACTGAATCGCCAATACCAAGAAGATGATCGCCAACGCCAAACCAAAGGTGGCGTATAGCGCGCTGCCTTCTGTCACGTACTGACGAGCTTCACCCATGTAGTCATGGTTGTAACCGCTTGGCAATTTATTCACTGCGGTCTCTTCAAACCAAGCAATTGCATCGCCCATCGCGGTACCCGGAGCCGGAACGGCGCCGATGGTGGCCGAGTTAAGCTGGTTGAAGTGTGGCAGCGAGCGAGGCTCAGCAATCACATCAATGGTGATGAGGCTACCTAGAGGTACGGCTTTGCCATCCGCGGCGCGTACATAGTAGTTGTTCATCGATTCTGGGTTGAGACGCCATTTACGCTCGACCTGAGGGATCACTTCGTACGAGCGGCCATTGAGGTCGATACGGTTGACGTAACCATCGGCCATCATGGTGCTCAATGTGATACCGATGTCTTGCATGGTCACACCGTAGGCACCGGCTTTGTCTTTGTCGATGTTGATTTTCATCGTCGCTGAATCGTAGTTTAGATCCAGGTTCGAGTAGACGAACATCGGGTTCGATTGCACCGTGAGCAAGATGTCAGACGCGATGGTAAACAAGCTTTCAAATGCATTAGGTGTGGTGATTACGAACTGAATCGGCAGACCTGAACCCGCACCTGGCAACTCAGGCATCTGGAATGCCGTGACCGCCATACCCGGAACATTTGACACCAGTCCACTCACTCGGTTGGTGACTTCCGCTTGGCTTGCTTCGCGCTCACTCCAAGGCACCATTGATGCAATACCAAACGCTTGGTTGGAGTTAGGGACACCAGTAAACACCTGCGCGTACGCCACTTCCGGTTGATCCGATAAGATGGTGTTGACGTCGTTCATGGTGTTTTGCATGTAGTCGAGGTTGGCATTCGATGACGCCGTGCCTAGCAGCATGATCACGCCCTTGTCTTCCGACGGAGCCAACTCACTTGGGATGAACTTAAACAGCATCGGCAAGCTAGCAAACACAATCAGTGCAAAGGCAATCACGACAGGACGACGCTGCATGACCGCACCGAGCATACGTGAGTAGCGGTTGGTCATACGATCCAATACGTGATGCACTTTTTGCTCAAACTTGTTGGGCTCTTCATTAGCCTTAAACATTTTTGAACACATCATTGGCGACAAGGTTAGCGCGACGATACCCGAGACAAAGACCGAACCGGCAAGGGTAAGGGCAAACTCTTTAAACAGCGAACCCGTGATGCCACCCATCAAGGCGATCGGAGCGTATACCGCGCCGAGGGTCAGCGTCATTGCAATGACAGGTACAGCAATTTCGCGGGTACCAATGATGGCCGCGCGAAACGGCGATTCGCCAAGCTTGATATGGCGGTCAACGTTTTCCAGTACGACAATCGCATCATCCACCACCAAACCGATGGCCAATACCATCGCGAGTAGCGTCATCAAGTTCCACGAGAAGCCCATCGCCTGCATCACCATCGCAACACCAATCAGTGACAGCGGGATGGTGACAATCGGGATAAGAACCGCGCGGAAAGAGCCTAAGAAAAGGGTGATAACGACCAATACAATCAGCGCCGCTTCAACGATAGTCTTGATGACTTCGCTGATGGACTCATTGATCGCGATGGTGGAGTCGTACATCACGTTCATCTTGATGGTGCTTGGCAAGTTACGCTCAAGTTGAGGCAACAGATCTAGCACGTCGGCGGCAATGTTGATCGGGTTAGCACTTGGCGCGGCGTTGATCGCGGCTACCACGGCTTCTTGCCCGTTGGCACTGGCGCGATAGGTGTCATGACTCTTTTCAAGCGTCACTTTCGCGATGTCACTTAAACGGGTCACATCCCCTTCATCCGAGCTAACAACAAGATTCTCTAGTTCCGCGACATTCGACACCTGCGTATCGGCACTGCCGTTGTACAGCACGAATTCACCAATCGCTTGACCGGTGGCAGATTGATAGTTGTTGGCATTGAGCACGCTCATCACATCGGTAGCGGTCAGGCCAAGCGCGGCCATTTTCGCTGGATCCAACCAGACGCGTAGGGCGTATTTCATCCCACCGTACAAGTCGATTTTCGATACGCCATTGACGGTAAAGAGCTGCGGGTTGACCACTCGCTCTAGGTAGTCGGTAATTTGGCTCGATGAGAGCTCATCACTGGTAAAGCCAATATACAGCACCGCAGTGGTGGAGCCCGTCGACATGGTCACCGTGGGATCTTCCGCCTCGCCGGGGAGTTGCGAGCGAACCGAGTTGGTTTTCGCCAACACGTCCGATAGCGCCGCGTTAGGATCGGTATTGAGCTTCATGTTGACCGTAATCGTCGACTGACCCAGCACCGATTGTGAGGTCATATAGTCGATGTTATCGGCCTGAGCGACCGCTTGTTCCAGAGGCTGAGTAATAAAGCCTTGGATCAAATCGGCACTGGCACCGTAGTAGCTGGTGGTGACCGTCACCACCGTATTCGTCATTTCAGGGTATTCACGAACTTGCATTTTGAACACCGCTTGCAGACCAAGCAGGGCAATCAAAAAGCTGATCGATACCGCTAAAACTGGACGTTTTATGAAAACATCAGTAAAGCGCATGAATCCTCCACATTACAGCATAGGGGTTTGTTCAGGTGGTGTGGTCGCATCGCTTTCTACGACGCGGACTTTGGCACCGTTGCTGAGACGCACTTGACCTGATGTCACGACTACATCGCCCGGTTGCACCCCATCGAGGATGTGTGCGATGTCTTGGGTGCGTTCACCCACTTTAATCACTTGCTGCTTAACGCGCTTCTCACCGTTTTCCTCAGAGACAAGGTAAACATTGTCACCGTAGAGGGTAAACGTGATGGCGGTTTGTGGCAGCGCCACTTGGTTTTCCAGCTTAGGCAGGATGATGTTGGCCCGCGCGAACATACCGCTGCGCAGTTTGCCATCACTGTTTGGAATATCAGCCTGGACTTGAATCAAACCACTTTGGATATTGACGGCGGGTTCAATGGCGGTAATTGAGCCTTTGAACGCAATCGCAGGGTAGGCATCCACAAAAATGTCGACCTCTTGGCCCATATTGATGCGAGAGATGTCCGTTTGCGGCACGGTGAAACGAAGGCGCATCACGCTGGTGTCTTCTAAACGCACAATGTCCGTACCCGCTTGCAGGTATTGACCAAGGTAAACGTTACGAATCCCGACCACGCCAGCAAATGGCGCTTTGATTTCACGACGGTCAATCGAGGCATTCAAACTTTCGATATCCGCCAACAGGGAGAAGTAATTGGCTTCGGCTTCGTCGTACGCTTCTTTTGAAATTGAGCCTTTTTGGTACAAGCCTTGGTAGCGCTTATACTTGGCTTCGGCCGCAGGCAGTTTCGCTTTGGCGCTTTTTAAGTTGGCTTTTTCTACATCGGAGTCGAGCAGAACTAAAGGTTGGCCTTCTTCCACTTGAGTACCTGACTCAAATGCAATTTGGTCAATCACACCGCTGGTTTCGTTGGCAACCGTGACACCTTGGTTTGGTTCGATAAAACCGATCGCTTCAATCACAGGAACCCAATCGATAGAGGCGACTTCGGTGACTGTCACCGGAAACTCTGGTTCTGGGCGATTCGCCATGTATTCAGCAATCTTCTGCTGCTTAAAGAGATTGAAACCTATCACACTGCCAAACAGCAGCACGGCGATAAGTAACATAAAGAAAGTCCACTTTTTCATTCCGATAAGAACTCCAAGTTAATGTGTGATAATGGCGTCCCAGCTGGCTTCAATCGCGGCTTCAAGTGCCTCTTGATCCAGTGGGTAAAGTCCTAAAGCGTGTTTGCGTGCAAGTGCAACACTGGCTTCAAGACTGAGTCCGGCGAGTACCTCGTTGGCGAGAGGTTTAAACAGTCCTTCTGCTTTCCCTTGATCAAAAAGAAGGTCGACTTTGTCGAACATCTGGCGCTCCAACTCACGAGTCGACTGGCCGCTGTCACAAGGTAAGGATTCATATTGAATACGGTTGCTGATGGTTTTCAGATTGGAACCAGCCATATTCCATATATTAAGCCACATCGTGCGGTAGCGACGTTTCAGTGGCATGTCATCGTCCACACCCGCTTGAATGGCGTTCGCCACCCGCTGCGCTACCGACAGACGAAGCTCTCGAAGTAAGTGTTCCTTGTCTTCGAAATATCGGTAGATGGTGCCGGCGGCAACCCCAGCCTGTTTGGCCAGTTTTTGCATCGACAAGCCTTGAAATCCCGACTCAGCCACAAGGATTTCTGCGGCAGCGAGAATTTGTTCTCGTTTATCTGGATTTAACGATTCCGGCATGATGACTTCAGTTAATGAATGAACGTTCATTCATTATAGATCGAATCCCAGCCATCTTTGCAACAAAGTATGACACTTATTTGATAAATATTTTTTACTCAACCTATTGGTTGGCTGAAGGTGAGCTTATCGGTGACCTCGAAAACATGGCAATATGATGAGGTGGCGATTATCATAAGCGCCATTCCACTCTCTTTGAGCAATGTAGATTGAGCCGACAATGAAGCTGAACCCAAGACAAGACGAAGCCGTTAAATATGTCTCCGGACCTTGCCTAGTACTCGCGGGTGCCGGGTCAGGTAAAACGCGTGTGATCACCAATAAAATCGCGTATTTGGTTCAGCAATGTCAGTACAAGGCGCGCAATATTGCAGCGGTGACCTTCACCAATAAAGCGGCCCGCGAGATGAAAGAGCGCGTCGGTCAGACGTTGGGTAAGCATGAGTCCAAAGGTTTGATGGTGTCGACCTTTCACACCCTAGGTCTCAACATCATCAAACGTGAGTACAAAGCGCTAGGGCTCAAGGCCGGCTTTTCGCTGTTTGATGATCAAGACCAAATGGCGCTGCTAAAAGAGCTCACAGAAAAGCAGCTTGATGGGGATAAAGATTTGCTGCGCCAGTTGCTCAGCGCGATCTCTAACTGGAAGAACGACATGCTGACGCCCGATCAGGCCAAGGCACTGGCACAAGGTGAGCAGCAACAGCTGTTTGCGTTCTGTTTTGAGATGTACCAAAAGCAGATGAAGGCGTACAACGCGCTCGATTTTGATGATTTAATTTCGCTGCCCGTGCTTCTTCTGCGCACTAATGAAGAGGTGCGCCAGCGTTGGCAAAATCGGATTCGTTATCTGCTGGTGGATGAGTACCAAGACACCAACACCAGTCAATATGAGTTGGTCAAACTGATCGTCGGCGAACGTGGCCGCCTGACTGTGGTGGGTGATGACGACCAATCCATCTACTCTTGGCGAGGGGCGAAACCGCAAAACTTGGTCTTGCTTGGTGAAGATTACCCGAACCTGCGCCTGATTAAGCTGGAGCAAAACTATCGCTCGACCAGCCGCATCTTGCGCGCGGCGAACATCTTAATCGCCAACAACCCACACGTGTATGAAAAGACCTTGTTTTCGCAAATTCCTGATGGCGAAAAACTCAAGGTGTTGATGGCGAAAGATGAAGACAATGAAGCGCAGCGTGTGACTGGGGAGTTGATCGCCCATAAGTTTCTCAACCGCACGGACTATCGTGACTATGCGATTTTGTATCGCGGTAACCATCAATCGCGCTTGATTGAAAAGTCGCTGATGCAAAACCGAGTGCCCTACAAACTCTCAGGAGGCACCTCCTTTTTTGCTCGCGCAGAAATTAAAGACATCATGGCGTATTTAAAAATTTTGGTGAACCCAGATGACGACAACGCTTTTCTGCGTATCGTCAATACGCCGCGACGTGAGATTGGTCCGGTGACGCTCGAGAAACTGGGCAGTTATGCCAATATGCGTGGCAAGAGTCTATTTGAGGCCAGTTTTGAAATGGGGCTGGAGCAGCACCTAACGGGCAGAGGGTTAGAAAACTTACGTCGCTTCACCACCTGGTTGGTGAAGATTGCCGATCAAGCAGAGCGGGGCGACACCGTCAGTGCTGTGCGCTCACTGGTGCGTGACATCAACTACGAAGATTGGCTGTACGAAACCTCCTCGAGCCCGAAGGCCGCAGAGATGAGAATGAAGAACGTCTCCGATCTCTACTCTTGGATTGTGGCGGATCTTGAAGGCGACAACTACGACAAAGAAGAGAAGAATCTCAAAGAGGTGGTTCAGCGTTTGACGCTGCGTGACATGATGGAGCGTGGCGAAGAAGATGACGACAGTGATGCGGTGCAACTGATGACGTTACACGCATCAAAAGGCTTGGAGTTTCCTTACGTCTATTTGATTGGCGCCGAAGAGGGCATCTTGCCGCACCAAACCAGCATCGATGAAGACAATGTCGAAGAGGAGCGCCGTTTAATGTATGTGGGTATTACGCGCGCGCAGCGAGAGCTCACCTTCACCATGTGTAAAGAAAGACGTCAGTTTGGCGAGCTGATCAAACCGACCCAGAGCCGTTTTTTGGATGAACTGCCGTTTGATGATGTCGAGTGGGAGGTCAACAAAAAGCCGCAAAGCGCAGAAGAGCGAATGGCGAAAGGCCAAGCCCACATTGCCAACTTAAGAGCGATGTTTAAAAAATAACTCATCGATAAAAAGATAAACAAAAAAGCGGCTCACCCTAAAGTCAGCCGCTTTTTCATTTCTGCTTGTAGAGATTGCGCTACAAAAATGAGGTTTGAAAATAAGAGGGCGGGTTATAGACCTTCAATCATATGCTCGATCGCCGCGATGATTTCATCATCTGAACAATCCATACATGAACCACGTGCAGGCATAGCATTGAAGCCGTTGATGGCATGATTCGCGAGAACATCTTTACCTTGAGCGATACGTGGCGCCCAATCATCTGCGTTGCCTGTTTTCGGTGCGCCGCTCACGCCTGATGCGTGACAGGCAATACAGAAGGTGCCATACACAGTGGCACCATCACGAGGGCCACTCGGCTCTGCCACGACAGGCTCGGCACCGGCTAGATAAACATCACCAACAGGTTTAATGCGCTCAGCAATGGCATCGTATTCTTCTTGGCTTACGCTTGCTGCGATCGATGCGCTGGAAAAGGTGACAGCGGCGATAAGAGCCGTTAATAATTTTCGAGACATATCCATTAAACTCACTTTACATTCCTGAAGGTAAGTGCGTGCTTACCTATTCTATTAATGTGGCATTGAGCTAAGCAGCATCAAAGGGCGTGTAAAATGCAGATAATGCTGTTAAATCAATGTAAATAATGGGTGATTATATCCTGATAACTTGTTGCAATAAACAACAAGATAACCGCTTCCACAAGGTTATCTAATGGGAAATAGGGGTTTATCACACTTTAATTGCCCAAAAAGGCGTCAAACGAGAAAAAAACTTGAAAAAGTACTAGACGCCCTAGTGTGATATACGTATTATTCCACTCCGCCGATAGGGCATGCGCCCGTAGCTCAGCTGGATAGAGCGTTGGCCTCCGGAGCCAAAGGTCGAAGGTTCGAATCCTTTCGGGCGCGCCATTTGCCTCGGAGGATGTATCGGTAAAAAAATATTGTGGTGGCTATAGCTCAGTTGGTAGAGCCCCGGATTGTGATTCCGGTTGTCGCGAGTTCAAGTCTCGTTAGCCACCCCATTCTCGGTGAATAGCGCAGCTTGGTAGCGCATCTGGTTTGGGACCAGAGGGTCGGGGGTTCGAATCCCTCTTCACCGACCACTTATTTATACGATTAGGCAATCGCGTGATCGTTTGTTCTTATCACCGCGTAAGAACGACAACGGCAAGAAGCCGGTTGAAGCAAAAATTGATGGTGGCTATAGCTCAGTTGGTAGAGCCCCGGATTGTGATTCCGGTTGTCGCGAGTTCAAGTCTCGTTAGCCACCCCATTTCGGTGAATAGCGCAGTTTGGTAGCGCATCTGGTTTGGGACCAGAGGGTCGGGGGTTCGAATCCCTCTTCACCGACCACTTTCAAAAAGCCCCGCTAGTCATAGCGGGGCTTTTTTACATCTTACGATCACTGATTTGTGCACATATCGGTTATCTCTTGCATCCCATCTATATGTTTTGTCCAATCCTCCCACAACCCACAACCCACAACCCACAACCCACAACCCACAACCCACAACCCACAACCCACAACCCACAACCCACAACCCACAACCCAGATACTTACTCAACAACTGCTCTGCTACGTTCCTTATTCCCCACCACCATTTCTATGGTATTAGAGTGATTATTCAATTTATTACACCACTAACGTGATTGGTGCCTAGTTTTTGATCTCGATAAAAATAATCTCACTGGTTATGTGTGTTATTTTTGTTAATTGATCGGTCTGAATAATGGGTGAATAACTATGCCTTTCGGCTTCTCGTTGACCCTGAAAGTTTCGCAGTGAAAGTGCGCTAAAACTGTGCAAATGACGGCCAAAATGCAGCAGGTCCGATCAATGCATCGTATCGCTAAGGTGCATAGATATTTTGTTAAGCTGCTTGATATTTGTGCGTTCTCAACTTTTTATCCTAAGATTGTTGATTTTCTGTGAATTTTTTGCCAAATTGATGACCTTGTAAATTGCCGGAATACTGATCCGGTTTTTTGAATGGATTCACTTTTCAGACAGGGCAGAAGGCTGCCGCAGCAGTAGAGGTCTGGTTAATGGCACTTTTAGAAGTCAAAAATCTTCGTATCGAATATCCGTCACGTCACGGCGTACACGCAGCGGTCAAATCGCTTTCTTTTAATATAGAGAGAGGCGAGATTGTTGGCGTCGTTGGCGAATCGGGTGCCGGCAAATCCACCGTAGGTAATGCGGTGATCGACTTACTGAGCCCTCCGGGTCAGGTCGCAAGTGGTGACGTCTATCTTGATGGAGAGAAGATCTCCGGACTGACACCAGAAAAAATGCGCAAAGTGCGCGGGTCAAAAATCGGTTTTATCTTCCAAGACCCAATGACCTCTCTTAACCCACTATTTACCGTTGAGCAGCAACTCACCGAGACCATCCATGCCAATATGAAGGTGTCGGACGACGAAGCGTATCAACGTGCATTGTCATTGATGAAGCAGGTGGGCATTCCTCAGCCAGAAAACCGTCTCAAACAATACCCGCACCAGTTCTCTGGTGGTATGCGCCAGCGCGTGGTTATCGCGATTGCGCTTGCCGGTGAGCCTGATTTAATTATCGCTGATGAGCCAACGACGGCCTTGGATGTGTCGATTCAAGACCAAATCCTGAACTTGATTCGAGAATTGTGTATCAAGAACAACGTTGGCTGTATGCTGGTAACGCACGACATGGGCGTGGTATCGAACGTAACCGATCGCGTGGCGGTGATGTACCGTGGCGATTTGGTGGAGTTTGGCCCGACGAACAAAGTGCTGGGCGACCCCGATCATGCTTACACGCGCAGCCTGATTTCTGCCGTGCCTCGTTCGGATATCAAACTCGATCGTTTCCCTCTGGTGAGCTACATCGAGGAAGCGAAAGAGATGAAGCCGCTGGATGTCAAAAATCACTGGTTGGGTCAAAGCCAAGATCAGCGTGCTTATTCTGGCTCTTTGTTGACGGTCGAAAACGTTAACCTGCGCTTTGTCACCAAAGACTCTTTATTTGAAAGCCGCCGAGAGTACGTTCAAGCATCGAACAATGTCAGTTTTGAAGTGTTTGAAGGTGAGACGTTTGGCCTAGTGGGTGAGTCTGGTTCAGGAAAATCGACCATTGCGCGAGTGATTGCCGGTCTTTATCAGCCGAACTCGGGCAAAGTGTGCTTTGAGGGCATTGACCTTACTGCGATGACGTCAGAGAAAGAGCGTCGTCCGCTGCGCCGTCAAATGCAGATGGTATTCCAAAACCCTTATACCTCGATGAACCCTCGAATGAAGGTGTTCGACATCATCGCCGAGCCGATTCGTTTCCATAAGCTGACCAAGAATGAATCCGAAACACGCCAGATCGTTAACGATCTGTTGGATCATGTTGGTTTGGGCCGAATGGCTGGGGTGAAATACCCGCACGAATTCTCAGGTGGTCAGCGTCAGCGTATTTCGATTGCGCGCGCGCTGGCGACTCGTCCACGTTTGCTGATTTGTGATGAGCCGACGTCGGCGTTGGATGTGTCGGTGCAAGCGCAAATCCTCAACTTATTAAAAGATCTCCAAGATGAGCTCAATCTGACTATGCTGTTTATCAGCCATGACTTACCTGTCATTCGTCAGATGTGTGACCGTGTTGGGGTGATGCAAATGGGTACACTACTTGAAGTGGCCCCCACTGAGCAGCTGTTTAACTCACCACAGCATGAGTACAGTCAACAACTGATTTCTCTGATGCCAGAGTTCACCGGCTTAAGAGAAGAAGTAAAAACGGCCTAAAGCCGTATACCTTGCCCAACGCGGTTTTGTTGGGTAGCTAAACAGAAGCAAATACAACAACTAGGGATGAATCCCGCATAAGGAGTTATGCATGAAAACCATGAAAAGCAAACTAGCAGTGGCTTTGATGGCAGCAGGCTTAAGTTTTGCCGCCGCTGCAGCAGATATTACTGTCGCTTATGACGCTGACCCGGTGTCGCTTGACCCACACGAGCAGCTATCAGGCGGTACTCTGCAAATGTCTCACATGGTGTTTGATCCGCTAGTTCGTTACACACAAAAATTGGATTTTGAACCTCGTTTGGCTGAGAAATGGGAACGTGTCGATGACACGACATTCCGTTTTGAGCTACGCAAAGGCGTGAAATTCCACTCTGGTAACGAGCTAACGGCGGATGATGTGGTTTGGACGTTCGAGCGTCTGAAAAACTCTCCAGACTTTAAAGCGATCTTCGAACCGTACGAGAAGATGGTGAAAGTGGATGACTACACAGTGGAGTTGGTGTCTAAAGGCGCTTACCCACTGGTTCTACAAACCGCGACTTACATCTTCCCAATGGACAGCAAGTTCTACTCTGGTCAAACAGAAGATGGCAAAGACAAAGCGGAAGTTGTGAAGCACGGTAACTCGTTTGCTTCGACCAACGTATCTGGTACGGGTCCGTTTATTGTGACGTCTCGTGAGCAAGGTGTGAAAGTCGAATTTCAACGCTTTGCGGATTACTGGGATACCACAACAGGTAACGTTGACAAGCTAACGCTAGTGCCAATCAAAGAAGACGCAACACGTGTGGCTGCGCTACTTTCTGGTGACGTTGATATGATTGCGCCGGTTGCACCAAACGACCACAAGCGTGTACAAGGCGCCAAAGATATCGATCTTGTGACACTGCCTGGTACTCGTATTATCACGTTCCAAATGAACCAAAATAGCAACGAAGCGTTGAAAGATGTCCGCGTTCGTCAGGCGATCGTTCATGCGATCAACAACGAAGGCATTGTGGATAAAATCATGAAAGGCTTCGCAAGTGTTGCGGGTCAGCAAGGACCTGAAGGTTATGCAGGTTACAGCGCGGATCTTGTGCCACGCTTCGATCTGAAGAAAGCCAAAGAGCTGATGAAAGAAGCGGGTTACGAGGACGGCTTTACGTTGACAATGATGGCGCCAAACAACCGCTACGTGAACGATGCGAAAATCGCTCAAGCGGCGGCGGCAATGCTGTCTAAGATCGGCATTAAAGTTGACCTGAAAACCATGCCAAAAGCGCAATACTGGCCAGAGTTTGATAAGTGTGCGGCAGACATGCTGATGATCGGCTGGCACTCAGATACCGAAGATTCTGCAAACTTCTCTGAGTTCCTAACCATGACGCGTAATGAAGAAACAGGTAAAGGTCAGTACAACTGTGGTCACTACTCAAACCCAGAGCTTGATCAATTGGTTGAAGCGTCAAACGTAGAAACGGATCCAGCGAAACGTGCGCAAATGCTACAACAAGTGGAAACCATCCTGTACAACGATGCGGCGTTTGTTCCTCTACACTGGCAAAACCTGGCGTGGGGCGCGAAATCTAACGTGGACATCGCACCTATCGTCAACGCTATGAACTTCCCATACCTTGGCGACCTAGTGGTCAAGTAATGAGAGTCTCTCGCTCTCAGTAATGGGAGAGCGAATTTGGCGCTTTGCTTTGTTTCAGTCGGGCAAAGCGCCATCATTAAGACTGAATTTTGCGAGCAGATCCCTCTGCTTTAGCAAGGCTGAAATCCATGGAAAGTTAAGGGGCAAGGAATGTTTTCGTTTCTGGTCAAGCGCCTGTTTCAGGCACTGATAGTGATGTTTGTGATCAGTCTAGTGGCGTTTGCCATTCAGGATAACTTAGGTGATCCACTGCGTGAGTTGGTGGGCCAGTCTGTTTCAGAGGCGGAGCGCCAAGCGCTGCGTGATGAATTAGGCCTGAATGATCCCTTCATTACCAAATATTCTCGTTTTGTCGGCGCTGCGCTGCAAGGCGATCTCGGTACATCGTACTTCTTCAAGCGTCCTGCAGTGGACGTGATTCTCGATAAGCTAGTAGCGACGTTAGAGTTGGTGTTTGGTGCAACGATGATCATCATCGTTATGTCGATTCCTCTTGGCGTGTACTCGGCGATACATCCAAAAAGTTTCTTCACTAAAGTGGTGATGGCAGGCAGCAGTATCGGCATCTCGATTCCGGTCTTTTTGACGGCAATTATGCTGATGTATGTGTTCTCCATCGAACTTGGCTGGCTGCCTTCCTATGGTCGCGGTGAGACGGCGAACTGGCTCGGCTGGGAGTCTGGCTACTTTACTTTAGACGGCTTAGCGCATCTGATCTTGCCGTGTGTGGCTCTGGCGTCAATCATGTTGCCACTCTTCATTCGCCTGGTTCGCTCTGAAATGCTGGAAGTGCTGAGCTCGGAATACATCAAGTTCGCTAAAGCTAAAGGCTTGGCGATGAACAAAATCTATTACCAACACGCACTGAAAAACACCATGCTACCGGTGTTGACTGTGGGTGGGGTACAAATCGGTACTATGGTGGCGTACACCATTTTGACGGAAACGGTGTTCCAGTGGCCTGGGATGGGTTTTCTTTTCCTTGAAGCGATCAACCGAGTCGATACACCTTTGATTACGGCGTACGTAATTTTTGTTGGTCTTATCTTTGTGGTGACCAACACGATTGTCGACTTACTCTACGGCATCATCAACCCAACGGTTAATCTGACAGGAAAAGGAGCATAACATGAGTCAAACAGCCGCAGCTCCTTCTCATTGGGAGCGTTTCAAACAGTCTGATTTCTTGTACTACTTCAAGCGCGATAAAGTCGCGATGACAAGTTTCAGCATTTTTATGATTTTCTTGATTGTCGCGATTGCCGCGCCCGTACTTGCGCCAAGCGATCCGTATGATTTGTCATCGATTGATATTATGGACTCAGAACTGCCTCCATCGTGGATGGACGGCGGGGAAGAGCGCTTTGTGCTTGGTACCGACGAGCAAGGCCGTGACATCCTATCGACCATTTTGTATGGCTCACGTTTGTCTCTCACCATCGGCTTCTTGGCGGTGGGTCTGCAACTGCTACTTGGCATCGTGATTGGGCTGTCTGCGGGTTACTTTGGCGGTCGTATTGATAGTTTCTTGATGCGTTTTGCCGATGTGCAGCTGTCGTTCTCAACCATGATGGTGGCCATCATTGTCTCTGCCATCTTTAAAGCCAGCTTCGGCAGTGACTTTTACAGTCAGTATGCGGTGATCATGCTGGTGGTGATCATTGGTGTCGCTGAATGGCCGCAATATGCGCGGACGATTCGTGCATCGGTGTTGGCAGAGAAGAAGAAAGAGTACGTCGAAGCGGCACGTGTGATGGGCTTTAAAGCGCCACGTATCATGTTCCGTCATATTTTGCCGAACTGTTTGTCACCCATCTTGGTTATCTCAACCGTTCAGGTGGCGAATGCGATCATGTCCGAGGCGGCACTTTCTTTCCTAGGATTAGGTTTGCCGGTTGATCAGCCATCATTGGGTGCGTTAATCAGCATTGGCTTTAACTACATCTTCTCCGGTGCATGGTGGATTACCGCCTTCCCAGGCATTGTGTTGGTGACACTGGTATTGGTCATCAACCTGTTGGGTGACTGGTTACGTGATGTATTTAACCCCAAAATTTACAAAGGGTGATCTAAGCCTAAGATCTGACTACAAAAACATCACTACACTAAGAGCCGTAACCGATTACGGCTCTTTTTTTGCATTCATCTTTTTTCAACAGTGTATGGTTTACCCTAGTGGCGTGGATTAGACGCCCGGTTTTAGGCGAAAGAATAAGGGATTGGATATCATTATGGCAGTCAAGCCGAAACGAACCATGTTACCGCTTTTGAGTGTTGCCGCGTGGCTCACTGTCTCCTTGTCGACCAGTTCAGTCAGTGCTGAAGAATTTCTCTGTGATGCCACACAGGCCTCAAATACCGAGTTGCCAGTGCTCGATGCGGCCTGTCCTATCGGCAATGGTCTATGGGGCACTAAACCTAAGGGCAGTGAATCGAGCTTTTGGATTCAGTGTGGTGTCTTCAGCCAACCGTTATCATTGGATAAAGCGAAGGTGCTGTACCAGCATATTTCCACTGATGTGTGGGCAAAACCAGAAGGCAAAGGGGTACGCTGCTTAATTGGCCCGTACGATGAGTTTGCCAAGGCGCGCGCAGATCTTGCGAAGGTGAAAAGTGAGCCCGGCTACAAAGAAGCGTTTATTCGTGAAGTTGTCAAAGGGGCACCGCCGAAAGCCTCCGCCGCTAAGCGTAAGACTCAGCCTGTCGAAAAAGCCAAACCCTCACCTAAATCCACAGCAAAAACGCAGACTCAACACACCACGGTACTGCCTGTGCCGATTCCCTTAAAAACAGAGTCAGCGAATGTCGAGAGGGCAAATAGCGAGCCTCAAGATGAAATCCTTATCCGACTATCCGCGAGCATTAACGGCGCAGAGTACAAGGTACCTTATACCATGTTTGGTAATGATCAGTTCTATATGGAACATGGCTTGCCGTGGAATCGCATGAACTATGAAGACGCCTACAAAACCTGTTATCGTTTGGGAATGCGTCTTGCCAGTGAGCAAGAGTGGCAAAATCTATTGGCGGCTGAACATATGGGCCCGAATAAGTGGCCGATGCATTTGCCCTACTGGGGAAGCGGACGCACTGGACTTTTTGCCAGTGGCAAGGTCAACCAGTTAAAAGGCACCTCTCTGCTTAATGTGATGTGCGTGAAATAAAAAGGACGCGATGCGTCCTTTTTATTAAATATCAGTGACTTATCTCATGGTAACGAATTCTTCGCTACCCGTTGGGTGAATCGCAACCACAGAGTCGAAGTCAGCTTTGGTGGCGCCCATCTTCATTGCTACGCCGAAGCCTTGAATCATTTCGTCCACGGTAAAGCCAATGCCGTGTAGACCGACTACGGTTTCTTCTTCTCCCGCACACACGAGTTTCATTTTGCATGGCTGACGGTGCTGAGTCACTGCGGTGTACATGGCGGTAAAGCCAGAAGTGTACACTTTCACATTCTCTTTGCCGTACTTCTCTTCGGCTTCTTGGGTGGTTAAACCAATAGTGCCGATAGGTGGGTGACTAAACACTACGGTCGGGACAAGGTTGTAATCCATCTTAGCGTTTGTTTTACCGTTGAATAGACGCTCAGAGAGTTGGCGACCGGCTTTAACCGCCACTGGTGTTAGCTCGATGCCCCCTTCCATAATGTCACCGACACAGTAGATTCCTGGCACGTTGGTCGCTTGGAACTCATCCACTTTGATGTAGCCACGCTCATTGGTTTCAACACCGGTTGAAGCGAGATTGATCGCGTCCGTGGCAGGATGACGGCCGATAGCCCAGATCAACTGGTCAACGTTGTGTGTATGACCGTTTTCAAGGTGAAGTGTCAGGCTGCCATTGGCTTCTTTCACCACTTCTTTTGGAATGGAGTGAGTGTGCAGTGCTGGCCCTTCAGCTTCCATCACTTCTACCAAGGTCTCGATGATCATTGGGTCAAAGCTGCGTAGCGGCGACTCTTTACGAACAAACAGGTGAGTTTCCGTGCCGAGAGCGTTAAGCACACCCGCAATCTCGACGGCAATGTAGCCAGCGCCAATCACCGCAACGCGTTTTGGCTGCTCAGCAAGCTCGAAGAAGCCGTTTGAGTCGATGCCGTACTCTGCACCTGGGATATTAGGAATGGTTGGACGACCACCAACGGCAATCAGGATATGATCAGCGGTGTAGTGCTCGCCATTCACTTCGACGGTTTTCTCATCAACGAATTTCGCAAAGCCCTTGATGACGTTAACTTTGTTGTTGCCCAATACGCGGTCGTAAGATTGGTGAATGCGGCCAATATACGCTTGGCGGCTTTCGACCAGTTTGCTCCAATCGAAGCCTTTGACATCGATGTCAAATCCGTAGTCTTCGGCATAAAGGTTCATCGCATCTGCGATTTGCGCGCCGTGCCACATCACTTTTTTAGGGACACAACCAACATTGACACAGGTACCGCCTAGGTCTTGAGCTTCAATTAGGGCTACTTTTGCACCGTACATGGCCGCGCGGTTCGCTGATGCGATGCCGCCAGAACCACCACCGATACAGATATAGTCAAAATGAGTCGCCATTACTTTCTCCAAATTTTTTAGCTGATTATTATGTATATGAGGATGAACTGGTTGAACTCAATCCATCGCAGCGAAATGTCTGACTTTGCCAAGGCTACTCAGGAACAATCCAATCGACTTTCCAGTGGCCTG
Source organism: Vibrio sp. R15-SG3-ISO1B (assembly GCF_059833835.1). Taxonomy (NCBI): domain Bacteria; kingdom Pseudomonadati; phylum Pseudomonadota; class Gammaproteobacteria; order Vibrionales; family Vibrionaceae; genus Vibrio; species Vibrio sp. R15-SG3-ISO1B. The sequence continues at coordinate 62,219 of NZ_JCBDGG010000006.1, forward strand.
TGACGGGGGCAATTGCCTCCTTGAGGAAAGGCAAAATGTCGTTCATGTCTCTTTCCAATGTCCAAGGGGGATTGATGACAATCATCCCAGAGGCCGTCATGCCGCGCTCATTGGTATCTGGAGAGACGCCAAGCTCGATTTGCAAGATTTTACGAATCCCGAGTCCTTCTAGACCTTCAATCATATCTTCAATGTCGCAGCGGTTGACCACAGGATACCAAATCGCATAAATCCCGGTAGCCCAGCGCTTATAACTTTGTGCTATAGCCTGAACCACATCGCGATATTCTTTGGCTAGCTCATAGGGTGGGTCGATGAGCACTAGGCCGCGGCGCTCTTGCGGCGGCAAGCTGGCTTTGAGACGCTGGAAACCATCCTCTTTAAAAATGCTGACTTGGCGATCACGATGAAACTCTTGTTGCAGCAATGGGTAGTCACTAGGGTGAAGTTCGGTCAGTAGCATGCGATCTTGTGGGCGCAGGTGGGCGCGGGCGACGCGTGGTGAACCAGGGTAGTAGCGCAGTCCTTCACCGTTGTTTAAGCTCGTGATGGCATCAAGATAGCTCTGAATCGCCTCAGGTCTCTCACTTTGTGCCCATACCCGCGCGATGCCTTGCTTGTACTCACCTGTCTTCTCTGACCATTCGTGGGTCAAATCGTAACGACCAACACCGGAGTGCGTGTCGTGATACACAAACGGTTTGTCTTTATTCTTGAGCGAGTTAAGGATCAGGCTTTGCACAATGTGTTTAACCACATCGGCATGGTTACCTGCGTGAAAACTGTGACGATAGCTTAGCAAAACGGTTCTCTCTAAATGGCCCTAGGCCATAGTTATTTCCCAAAAAGCGATGTGGGAGAGTATAACCGCACCGACGCCGGGCTGCTTGTCTTTCTCTGTGCCTTTGTCGGCTAGGTAAACAAAAAGTCGTGACTTGCCGATTTGTGCTTATCTCACGCGAATATCGTAAGAATTGGCAACAACTTAGCGGTCGATGACTATTGAAAAAGTCCTCTCGGGGCACTATCTATTCTATAAGACCCGACGAACATCTCAGCTCGTCTGCCAACAAAAAAGGAATGCTTATGTCTAACCCATTGCTGACGTTTACCGATCTGCCGCCTTTTGCTCACATCCAACCAGAACATGTGAAACCAGCAGTTGAAGACGCGATTGCTGCGTGCCGCGCTAAAATCGACCAAGTGCTGGCCGGCAACGACGCACCGACTTGGGAGAGTGTGATTGCGCCCATTGAAGAGGTGGATGACCGTTTAAGCCGCATTTGGTCGCCAGTGAGTCACATGAACTCTGTGGTCAACAGTGATGAGTTGCGTGAGGCGTACGAAAGCTGCTTGCCGCTGTTGTCGGAATATGGCACTTGGGTAGGTCAACACAAAGGGCTGTTTGATGCCTACAAAGCGATCAAAGCCAGCCCAGCGTTTGCGACTCTAACGCAAGCACAAAAGAAAACCATCACCGATGGCCTGCGCGACTTCGAGCTGTCTGGTATTGGTTTGCCGGCTGATCAGCAGCATCGTTATGGTGAGATCAGCAAGCGTATGTCAGAGCTGGGCTCAAAGTTCTCGAACAACGTCTTAGATGCGACCATGGGTTGGAGCAAGCACGTCACCGATGATGCTGAGTTGGCAGGCATGCCAGAGTCGGCGCTCGCCGCCGCGAAAGCCGCTGCGCAAGCGAAAGAGTTAGACGGCTATCTGCTCACCCTCGACATTCCTTCCTACCTGCCGGTGATGACCTACTGTGACAATCAAGCGCTGCGCCAAGAGATGTATGAAGCCTACGTGACGCGCGCGTCTGATCGCGGCCCGAAAGCGGGAGAGTGGGACAACAGCGAGATTATCAGTGAGCTGCTCAAACTGCGCTATGAAGTGGCGCGTATGCTGGGTTTCAATAACTACAGTGAAAAGTCGCTTGCAACGAAAATGGCGCAGAGCCCTGAGCAAGTGCTTGGCTTCCTCAATGATTTAGCCGCGAAAGCGAAGCCACAAGGTGAGCGTGAAGTGGAAGAGTTGCGTCAGTTTGCTCAGCAAGAGTTTGGCGTTGAAGAGCTCAACTTATGGGACATCGCTTACTACAGCGAAAAACAGAAACAGCACCTGTTCCAAATCTCAGATGAAGAGCTGCGTCCGTACTTCCCTGAATCCAAAGCGGTCAGTGGTCTGTTTGAAGTGCTCAAACGTGTCTTTGGTATGCGTGTTGAGGAGCGCCAAGGCGTGGAAACTTGGCATGAGTCGGTGCGCTTCTTTGATATTTTCGATGCCAATGACACCTTACGTGGCAGCTTCTATCTCGATTTGTACGCCCGTGAACACAAACGCGGCGGTGCGTGGATGGATGAGTGCCGTGTGCGCCGCATCAACGCCAACGGTGAGCTGCAAACCCCAGTGGCCTACTTGACCTGTAACTTCAATCGTCCGGTGGGTGATAAGCCAGCGCTGTTTACCCATGATGAAGTGGTGACCTTGTTCCATGAGTTTGGTCACGGTATCCATCATATGTTGACTCAAGTGGACACAGGTTCGGTGTCTGGCATCAACGGTGTACCTTGGGATGCGGTGGAACTGCCGAGTCAATTCCTGGAAAACTGGTGCTGGGAAGAGGAGGCACTGGCCTTCATTTCTGGTCACTACGAAACCGGCGAACCTTTACCAAAAGCCATGCTCGACAAAATGCTGGCCGCGAAAAACTTCCAGTCCGCGATGTTCATTCTTCGCCAGCTAGAGTTTGGTCTGTTTGACTTCACCTTGCACACTGAATTCGACCCAGAGGTTGGTCCACGTGTTCTTGAAACCCTTGCACAGGTCAAAGCGAAAGTCGCGGTACTGCCAAGCCTAGAGTGGAACCGCTTCTCACACAGCTTTAGTCATATCTTTGCGGGTGGATACAGCGCGGGATACTACAGCTACTTGTGGGCCGAAGTGCTGTCATCAGATGCGTTCTCGAAGTTTGAAGAAGAGGGGATCTTTAACCCGCAAACGGGTCAGAGCTTCTTGAATCACATCTTAGAGATGGGCGGCAGTGAAGAGCCGATGGAGCTGTTTAAGCGCTTCAGAGGCCGTGAGCCAGAGATTGATGCTTTGTTACGTCACGCAGGGATTGCCGCATAACACGGTCGCATCACAACGCTGTATCACACGGGAAACAGGAGGCCAAGCGCCTCCTGTTTTTCATCGTGCTTTTTCTGATTTTTCTTCTGAAATGGCAAGGCTGTTTAGGTTATAATCATTTTTCATGTATAGATAACCAGTAGCCGAGTCCCCCATGGATCCTTCTTTACTTCTCGACGGTCTCAACGACAAACAGCGCGAGGCTGTTGCCGCTCCTTTAGAAAACCTGCTTGTGCTGGCTGGCGCCGGAAGTGGTAAAACCCGCGTGCTGGTCCACCGAATTGCGTGGTTGATGTCTGTGGAGCAAGCGTCGCCGTTTTCGATCATGTCGGTGACCTTCACCAACAAAGCCGCGGCGGAGATGCGTGGCCGAATTGAAGAGTTGATGATGGGCAGCGCCTCGGGGATGTGGAACGGCACGTTTCATGGGATTTGCCACCGCATTTTGCGCGCGCACTACTTAGATGCCAAACTGCCTGAAGATTTTCAAATCATCGACAGTGATGATCAGCAGCGCCTATTGCGCCGATTAATCAAAGCGCAAAATCTGGATGAAAAACAGTGGCCACCGCGTCAAGTGGCTTGGTGGATCAACGGTAAAAAAGATGAAGGCCTGAGACCGGCGCACATCGATGCTTACCACGATCCCATAACCCAAACCTATCTACAAATTTATCGAGCTTACCAAGAGTCGTGCGATCGCGCCGGCTTGGTCGATTTTGCTGAAATTTTGCTGCGTGCCCATGAGCTATTGCGTGATAAGAAGCACATCCGCGAGCATTACCAAGCGCGCTTTAAGCATATTCTGGTCGATGAGTTTCAAGATACCAACAACATTCAATACGCTTGGCTGAGAATGATGGCTGGCCCAGATTCGCACGTGATGATCGTCGGCGATGACGATCAGTCCATCTACGGTTGGCGCGGGGCGAAAATCGAGAACATTGAAAAGTTCACCCAAGAGTTTCCAAGCGTCAATACCATTCGTCTTGAGCAGAACTACCGCTCAACCAAAACCATTTTGCAGGCGTCCAACGCGCTGATCGCCAACAACACTGAGCGTATGGGCAAAGAGCTGTGGACGGAGGGCAGTGAAGGCGAGCCTATTTCTGTCTACTCGGCGTACAACGAGCTTGATGAAGCGCGTTTTGCGGTCAACAAAATTAAAGAGTGGCAAGAGAACGGCGGGGCGCTGGTGGATGCCGCGATGCTTTACCGCAACAACGCCCAGTCACGTGTTCTGGAAGAAGCCTTGATTCAAGCTGGGCTCGCATATCGCATCTACGGCGGCATGCGCTTCTTCGAGCGCCAAGAAATCAAAGATGCCTTGAGTTACTTACGATTAATGGCCAATCGCAATGATGATGCGGCGTTTGAGCGAGTGGTGAACACGCCTACCCGTGGCCTTGGTGATAAAACCCTGGAAACCATCCGTTTTGCTGCCCGCGATCAAGGCTGCACCATGTGGGAAGCGAGCGTACGTTTACTGGAAGATAAAGTCCTTGCTGGCCGCGCTGCTGGCGCATTAAGCCGCTTTGTGGAGTTGGTGAATGCGCTGGAAGATGACACCCTAGAGATGCCATTGCATGAGCAAACCGACCATGTGATCAAATACTCCGGTTTGTACGCCATGTACGAACAGGAGAAAGGTGAGAAGTCCAAGGCACGCATAGAGAACTTGGAGGAGTTGGTCACTGCAACTCGTCAATTTGAAAAGCCAGAAGAAGCGGATGAGATGACGCTGTTAACGGCATTTTTGACCCACGCTGCACTGGAAGCGGGCGAAGGGCAAGCGGATGAGTTTGACGATGCGGTGCAATTAATGACGCTGCACAGCGCCAAAGGGTTGGAGTTTCCGCTGGTGTTTATGGTCGGTGTTGAAGAGGGGATGTTCCCAAGCCAGATGTCTGCAGAGGAAGCAGGGCGACTCGAAGAAGAGCGTCGTCTGTGTTATGTCGGCATGACTCGTGCGATGCAAAAGCTCTACATTACTTACGCCGAAATGCGCCGGTTATACGGTCAAGACAAGTACCACAAACCGTCGCGTTTTATTCGTGAGCTACCCGAAAATTGTTTGGACGAAGTGCGAATGAAAGCACAGGTCAGTCGCCCGACCAGCAGTGGTCGCTTTAGCCAAACGGCGGTCAAAGAGAACTTCAATGAAACCGGCTTTAGCCTTGGCTCGCGAGTGATGCACCCTAAATTTGGTGAGGGGACCATCATCAACTTTGAAGGCAGTGGCCCGCAAAGTCGCGTTCAGGTTGCCTTTAATGGTGAAGGGATCAAGTGGCTCGTTACCGCGTACGCGAAACTCGAAAAGCTCTAATCTGCCCCATCGACCCTAAGTTCCTAGACATACTCCCCGAGTACCCCCTCTAGGAACTAGGCACTAGAACCTAATCACTTTCTTCACACAAAGAAAAACCCCGAGGGCTTGCGCCCATCGGGGTTATAGTCTTACTCGCAGCAATCCGGCTACTAAAAGTGCTCCATGCATCAAATCCTTGATAGTATGCTGACGTCCTTCAGCGTAGTCCTTTCATCGCCATCCTAGCGGTGTCCTTGACCCTATCCTGGTCTACTAACGTTCCTCGTTAGTTCACTTCGCTTGTTCCCTGAGCGGTGTCCCTTTCATCATCCTGATGATCGTTCCATGCCTCGTCCAGAGGTGTCCATTTCCCATCCTTAGTAGTAACCATCCTAGCTACTATTGCGTCCGTTCAATGTCCAATTTGCTTTCCATGCCGATTACTCATCCTAAGCAACCGTATCTTCATCCTGAAGACCACCGAATCCGTGGTGATTTCCTGTTCCGTGTCAGCATCCTTCCGACAGAGTTCATATTAAGACTTTGGCGAAGTTCAGCAACGTCAGAAAAACGATAAGAGGCAAAAAAAATTGACGAAATTTCACACATATCAAGTTAAAACAATGATTTATGATTTTTAATTGATAATTTTCTTAGACAAAAAGAGAGTTTGACTCACTAGCTTGTGAGAGATCTCGCACAAGATGTCTGGACGATCGCCGATCATTGACGAGACACCGATTGTGATCGAGCGCAACTTTTTGCCCTAAGATGCGTTAGAAGTGAATAAATAAACAAAAAATGGCCGTTATGGCCATTTTTTATGAGTGGTTATTCTGAGCAGAGCTAAAAGAGCATGGCGATGGCGTTAGTTGATTGCCATAAAATGCCAAGGCCGATGCCGCTGAACATCAGACCGCATAATGCGTCGATGTAGAGGCTCAATGATTTCAGTTTGCGCTGCATACGCTGCGTTGACAGCATCCAGGCCAAGAAGGAGAACCAAGCGAGCGAGAGGCCCCATAAAATCAACAGTGCAGCGCTTTTGCCGCCCAGCGACATACTGGCAGGCACCAGGCTGGACATCAAACTGACAAAAAAGACCAACGCTTTGGGGTTGAGAATATTGGTCGCAAAGCCTTTGGAGAAGGCGTGACGCTTGTTGACCAAGAGTGCTTGTTCAGAGGTGGCATCATCTTGCGCTGCGCCCTGCGAGGATTGAATGCGCGCCCATGTTCCCTTTAGTGCGCCTACGCCGAGATATAAGAGGTAGCTACCGCCGGCAAGTTGCACGAGCGAAAATAGGGTTGGCTGCTGATGCACCAGATAGCTCACCCCAGTCAGGCTGAGCAGCGAGTGCAAGAGAATGCCGAAAGAGAGGCCCAGCGCGATAAAAAATCCGGTCTGGCGCCCGTAACGGGTGGCATTTTGCACCACAAGCGCAAAGTCGGGGCCCGGGCTCATTAAGGCGATGAAATGAACCGTCGCTAGAGTAGCAAGTAAAGTGATCTCATTCATGTCGGTAACGTTAGGCTTGTTTCGTGTTTAACAGTTTGGCGGCGCGGCGGCTTTGGCGGTTGGTTTTTAAACCGTCGAAGCTAAATACGACCAGTGCACCCCAAATAAAGGCAAAGGTGATGGCTTTGTCTGGCGTAAAGGCTTCACCATAGACAAGCACGGCGAGCATAAACATCAGGCTTGGGCCTATGTATTGGAAAAACCCCAGCGTTGAGAGCTTTAATCGTGTCGCGGCGCCCGTAAAGCAGAGCAGCGGTAGGGTAGTGATGATACCCGCAGCAACAAGGAGCAGATTGAGATCTAAGGGATTCTGGCTCAGGTTCGAGGTGGCGGAGTCGGCAACCCCGATAAGATAGATCGCAGCGGCAGGCAGCATCACTAAGGTCTCGATAAACAACCCCGTTTGCGCATCTAAGCTGACTTTTTTACGCAGCAAGCCATAAAAACCAAAGCTCATCGCCAGCGCAATGGCGACAATCGGTACCGAGCCAAACGCAACCAACTGGACCAATACACCACAGGCGGCGAGTGCGACAGCAAACCACTGCAATTTTCGCAGGCGCTCACCGAGAAACAGCATGCCGAGCACCACATTAATTAACGGGTTGATGTAGTAGCCAAGACTGGCATCGAGCATATGATTGGCGTTCACCGCCCAGATGAAAATCAACCAGTTGGCCCCAACCAAGGTGGCCGTGGTGACGAGGTAGGTCATTTTCTTTTTGGATGTCAGCACGTCGCGTACGGTCTTCCAGCCTCGGCTGAGATGAATCAGTAGCGCTAACAGGAAAAAAGACCAGACAACACGGTGACTTAAAATCTCAATCGCAGAGACCTCACTAATGGTCTTAAAGTAAATTGGCGCGATTCCCCACATGGTGTAGGCACCAATCGCAAGGAGGACACCTTGCCGCGCGCGTTGCTGTTCGTCGGTTGTCATTGGATGATTCTCAACACAGAATTATGAAATCAAACGAGTAGTATACGAATAGGATTGAGAATCACCTAGCACTTTGCAGTTTTATTCACCGCTATTCCCAACTACAATAAGCGCTCGATTTTTCCACCCCACTTATCCCAACAGAGAGCGTAATGACAGCCACACTGATCGCGCAGCAACCTGATTCTATCGAAACCGCTCAGAGCGTCTTGGAAAAGGTGTTTGGTTACCACGAATTTCGAGAAGGTCAACGTGACGCGATTGATACCGCGCTAGACGGTCAAGACAGCTTAGTCATTATGCCAACAGGCGGCGGTAAGTCACTGTGCTATCAAGTGCCGGCGCTGCTCAAAGAGGGGCTGACCTTAGTCATATCGCCTTTGATCTCCTTGATGAAAGACCAAGTGGATCAGTTGAAAGCCAATGGCGTCGCTGCTGAGTGTATTAACTCGACGATGGCGAGAGAGGCGCTTACCTCTGTCTACAATCGCATGCACTCTGGGGCGCTTAAGCTGGTCTATGTCTCGCCGGAACGTGTGTTGATGCGTGATTTTGTCGAGCGGTTAGAGAACTTGCCGCTGGCGATGATTGCCGTGGATGAAGCGCACTGTATTTCCCAGTGGGGACACGACTTTCGCCCGGAATACGCCGCGCTAGGTCAGTTGAAGCAATGGTTTCCACAGGTTCCTGTGATGGCGTTAACGGCAACCGCTGATGAAGCAACGCGCAGCGATATTACTCACCGTTTACAGCTGAACGAGCCACACATCTATTTGGGCAGTTTTGATCGACCGAATATTCGCTACACGCTGGTGGAAAAGCACAAGCCGGTCTCACAAATCGTGCGCTTTTTGGATGAGCAACGCGGTCAATGCGGCATCATCTATTGTGGTAGCCGTAAAAAGGTCGAGATGGTGACCGAAAAACTGTGCAATAACGGGCTGCGCGCCGCCAGTTATCACGCAGGGCTAGACGCCGACGAGCGCGCCTATGTACAAGAAGCCTTTCAGCGCGATGATATTCAAATAGTCGTCGCCACGGTCGCGTTTGGCATGGGGATCAATAAGCCCAATGTGCGCTTTGTGGTCCACTTTGATATTCCGCGCAATATTGAGTCCTACTATCAAGAAACCGGTCGTGCAGGTCGAGACGGCTTACCAGCAGAAGCCATGATGCTCTATGACCCCGTTGACATCGGCTGGCTGCGTCGCATGCTCGATGAAAAAGAAGAGGGGCCGCAAAAGCAAGTCGAAGCGCACAAACTGAATGCCATGAGCGCGTTTGCACAGGCGCAAACCTGTCGCCGCCAAGTACTGCTTAACTATTTTGGTGAGTATCGACAAGAGCCTTGCGGCAACTGCGATATCTGCCTCGATCCGCCGAAACATTTCGATGCCACGGAACAAGCGCAAAAGGCACTCTCTTGTGTTTACCGGGTCAATCAAAGCTTCGGTATTGGTTATGTGGTGGAAGTGCTGCGCGGCATGCAAAACATTCGTATTCGAGAAAACGGTCATGACCAACTCTCGACGTACGGACTTGGGCGCGAGAATAGTCACGACTACTGGGTGAGTATTTTCCGACAGTTGATCCATAAAGGACTGTTAAGCCAAAACATCACACGCAACTCGACGTTGCAATTAACCGAAGAAGCGCGCCCACTACTCAAAGGTGAGCGCACATTGGAACTAGCCGTCCCTCGGTTAGACACCGCGGCGCGTGCTGCACGTTCGGATAAGCTGGCGAATAAACACTACGATAAGAAGCTGTTTGCTAAGCTGCGTAAACTAAGAAAGTCGATTGCCGATGAAGATGGCTTACCACCTTACGTTGTTTTCAGTGATGCGACCTTGATGGATATGGCGGAGATCTTGCCAACCTCTTACGGCGAGATGCTGGCAGTGAATGGCGTTGGTCAGCGCAAGCTGGAGAAATATGCCGATCCTTTCCTTGATTTGATTCAGGAGCATTTGACGCACCATGGCTAATGAGCACAGCGAGTTTGGCTTGATTGAGTATCAAGCGGATCAGGGGCGATTGATTTTGCGTACGCCTCGATTTGATTTTGACACCTTTCCAGAGTTGGCCGAGCGTTTGGTTGGCCTACTGTCGGCCAAGGTAATAGAGAAACAGTGGGATGCAGACATCCACACTTGGTTGATTGATTTTGAAGGCTGCCAGTTGGTTCTCAGAGCGGAACACTACAGTGAAAGTGTTTGGCTAGAATCCTTGGTGGTTGAGCAATCTCAGCCGGAGTGTGATTTTTTAGCAGCGCTGTTTGAACGTGGTTTTTAACGGCCAGTTTTTTAACTTCCTGCCTACTAACGAATAGTCATGTGCGCTGAAGTGGCTGATGCGTCGCCGAAATCGGTACGTGAACGATTGCCTTTGGTTGGGCGCTTGCGGCGCGGGTTGGTTAATGTATAATCGCCGGCCGTGATAATGGCAGGGTGCCATTATTGAGCATAGACATTGTTGGTCTGAGCCACTTCATGATGAAGAGGTTCAATTTGGGTTCCCTCACCCCCAAACCAAACTAAAAAGGTATCGTATGAATCACTTTACTCCTGCGCAGCAGCGCAAAGCCCTTTTTCTGTTAGTTCTGTTCCATTTGGTTATCATTGCATCGAGCAATTATCTCGTGCAGCTGCCCTTTACGGTTATGGGTTTTCATACCACTTGGGGCGCGTTCACCTTTCCTTTTATTTTTCTCGCCACGGATCTCACCGTCCGTGTCTTTGGCGCGGCATTGGCACGTAGAATTATCTTCTTGGTGATGCTGCCGGCCTTAGCGGTTTCTTATGCGTTGTCTGTCCTCTTTTTCGAGGGGCAGTTTCAAGGTGTCGCTCAGCTCGGCGAGCTCAATCTGTTTGTTGCGCGTATCGCGGTCGCCAGCTTCATGGCCTACCTACTCGGACAAATCCTCGATGTGCACGTGTTCAATCGTCTGCGCCAGTTGAAGCAGTGGTGGGTGGCGCCGACCTGCTCGACTTTGTTTGGCAACGCACTTGATACCATCGCCTTTTTTGCGATTGCGTTTTACCAAAGCCCAGATCCGTTTATGGCTGAGCATTGGACGGAAATCGCGCTGGTGGACTACGGCTTTAAACTGATTATCAGTCTTGGCTTGTTCGTGCCTATGTATGGGGTGCTACTGAACTACTTGGTTAAGAAGCTGACCGCCGTGAACCCAGACTTTAAAGTGGTGGGTGCTAACTAGCATTTTGGCATGGTATCGATGGTTTTGATGAGAGGCATCGATCTGCAGATAAAAGAAAACCCGAGGCGATAACGTCTCGGGTTTTTTGATCTCTGCGCTGCTTTCAACTCTGTGCTGCGCGGCGACGTAATTTAGATGGCCGCCACTGCGCGGGTGGTGATCGCCAAGGGCCAGCCAATATCACTCTGGCGGTTCGCTTCAATTTCAAGCTCCGCACTGGTGAGAGGGTTTTGCTCTAACCAGAGTGGGTCCAAGGTCAGCGTCAGCTTATCACCGTCGGTGGTTAACACCACATCTGGCGCAAGTTGTGGATTACGGCGATGGGTTAACAGCACGGCCAGTCTGAGTAGACGCAACACACGCTTGGCACTGGTGCCAGAGAGCGCGTGCTGCTCAGGCAGTGAGGAGAGCTGTTCACGATAGCGACGAGTGAGCTCACCCAACAGGTGCTTCTGCGCACGGGTAAAGCCTGGCAAATCGAGATGCTGAAGGAGATACGCTCCGTGCTCGCCGCCTTTTTTAAAGTCGATCGTCAGGCCAATTTCATGCAGCTTAGCGGCGGTATCGAGTAGTACCACCCCTTGGTCTTCCGTAATCCAGCCTTGCTCGCATTGAGTGAGTAAGGTATTGGCTTGCTGCGCAACTTGTTCACCGTAGGCGACATCCAATTGGTATCGCGTTTGGACACTGGTAATGGTGCGCGCACGTATGTCGTCTTGCTTAAGTTCATCGACCATTTCGTACACTAAGCCTTCGCGCAGTGCGCCGCCGGCCAGTGTCATTGCCTCGATCTCTAACAACTCGAAAATCGCAATGAGAATCGACAAGCCGCTCGGAAATACCAGCGCCCGTTCGAAAGTGAGCCCTTCGATATCCAGCTCTTCGAGGTGGTCAGCGCGCATGGCTTGCTTTTGTAAGCGCTTGAGTTTCGGGTGGGTGATCACCTCATCCATCCCTTGCGCTAACATGATCTCTTGCAAAGCTTGCACCGTGCCGGACGCGCCGACACACACATCCCAACCCAGCGCGCGGTATTGCTCCAAGATGGGGTGCAGCGTCTGCTTGGCCGCCGAAATGGCGTTGTCAAAGTTACTGGCTGTCAACTGTCTGTCTTTAAAGTGCTTCTCAAGCCAGGTCACGCAGCCCATTTTTAGACTGGTGAGCGCTTTGGCTTCAAACCCTTCACCGATAATCAGTTCAGTGCTGGCGCCACCAATATCGACCACCAAACGACGTCCGCTACCACCGGAGGTGTGCGCAACGCCTTTATAAATAGTGGCCGCTTCTTCCTCACCACTGATGACCTCGATCGTGTGACCTAAGATTTCATTGGCTTTGGCAAGAAATTGCTCGGCGTTGGTCGCCGTTCTTAAGGTCGCGGTGCCGACGATGCGGATATTATCCGGTTCAATGTCTTGCAATCGCTCTGCAAACAAGCGCAAGCAGTCCCATCCGCGCTGCATGGCGTCTAGGCTCAGAGCATTGTTTTCGTCTAGGCCAGCGGCAAGGCGCACTTTGCGCTTGATTTTAGCCATGGTTTGAACGCTGCCATCGATATGACGCACAACGAGCATGTGAAAACTGTTCGACCCGAGGTCGATGGCAGCGTAGAGCGGAGAGGAGACGGCTTGACTCATAGACGACTTAAGAATCCTTTTGCTGACGTGAACGAGAGCGGTTGTTGTTACGGCGGTTGTTGTTACGCGAGCCACCGGTGTTTGTACGACGTTGCTGAGGTTTGTTGCTGCGCATGCGAATCGGTGCAGGCAGGTCTTGAATCAAAGCGCTTGCGTCGTAATCCGATTGTGGGATCGTGTGCTCAATGTACTCTTCAATAGCAGGCAAATTGATCGCGTAATCTTCACAAGCGAAGCTAATAGAGTGACCGCTTGCGCCCGCACGACCAGTACGACCGATACGGTGGACATAATCTTCACAATCATCAGGCAAATCGTAGTTAAAGACGTGCGTGACTTGCGGAATGTGCAAACCGCGCGCCGCGACATCGGTAGCAACCAGAATATCGACGTCACCTTTGGTGAATTGCTCAAGAATCTTCTCGCGCTTCTTCTGCGGAACATCACCAGTAAGTAGGCCGACACGATGACCGTCAGCGGCCAGATGTCCCCATACGGATTCACATTTGTGCTTGGTGTTGGCAAACACGATAGCACGGTCTGGCCACTCTTCTTCAATCAGAGTTTGCAGCAGCGCCATTTTGTGCTCGTTAGAAGGGTAGAACAGTTCTTCTTTTATACGGTGACCGGTTTTTTGTTCCGGCTCGACCACGACATGCTCTGGGTTGTGCATGTGTTCAAAAGCGAGTTCTTGCACGCGGTATGACAGCGTGGCAGAAAACAGCATGTTCAAACGCTCTTTTGGCTCTGGCATGCGGCGGAATAGGAAACGAATGTCTTTAATAAAGCCAAGATCGAACATGCGATCTGCTTCATCCAATACCACTGCTTGGATATTGTTAAGGTTGAACACCCGCTGCTTATAGAAGTCGATGATACGACCTGTGGTGCCGATCAGTACGTCCACACCTTGCTCAAGTTTCGCAAGTTGTTTGTCGTAGCTTTCGCCACCGTAGGCAAGGGCGGTTTTGATCCCTGTGCTTTCGACCAATGGCGCCGCATCATTATAGATCTGGATCGCCAGCTCACGAGTCGGCGCCATAATGATGGCACGCGGCTGTGTCGGTTTGCGGCCGTCATGCTCAGGCGTGGTCAACAAATGGTTAAAAGTAGCAGTCAAGAAAGCCAGGGTTTTGCCTGTCCCTGTTTGAGCTTGTCCTGCGATGTCTTGGCCGGTGAGCAGTACCGGCAACGCCAAGGCTTGGATAGGGGTACAAAACTCGAACCCTTTTTTCTCCAATCCTTCAGTAACTTGGGGGTGTAAACCCAAATCGGCGAACTTTTGCTCTGTGATATGCGTCTTTTTCATTGCTATAGAATATCAGCTTAAGCTTGCAATACGAAAGTAAATACATTCCAATAGGGCATCTAAATACTGGTTATCATCCAACCAGTTCAGAAAAAACACATTGGAGTGGAAGATGAGTGATAAAATTTTGCAGCTAACTGATGATGGTTTTGATGCTGATGTAATCAATGCTGCAGGCCCGGTTCTTGTGGATTTTTGGGCAGAATGGTGCGGACCATGTAAAATGATCGCGCCGATTCTGGACGAAATCGCAGACGAGTACGAAGGCAAACTCACTATCGGTAAACTGAACATCGACCAGAACGCAGGCACACCGCCTAAGTTTGGTATCCGTGGTATTCCAACGTTACTTCTGTTCAAAGATGGTAACGTCGCAGCGACCAAAGTTGGTGCGCTGTCTAAGACTCAACTGAAAGAGTTTTTGGACGCCAACCTATAAGTCCACCGAGCTAAGACCGTGCATTTTAACCGATGCACGGTTTTGTTTTTGAAGGCCAACAAAATCTAGACTAGTCTAGTATTTAGTGCTAATTTATCGCACGTTAATTAAACAAGTTCTCTTCTTTGGTCGATCCTCTGACCAAATTCATCTAACTAAATAACAGATCCTTATTTTGACTAAACAAGTATCCACCACCATGAATCTAACTGAACTGAAGAACAGACCTGTGTCTGATCTTGTCAAACTTGGCGAAAGCTTGGGCCTTGAAAACCTAGCTCGCCTAAGAAAACAAGACATCATCTTCGCTATCTTGAAAGCGCATGCTAAAAGTGGTGAAGATATTTTCGGCGACGGGGTTCTGGAAATACTGCAAGACGGTTTCGGTTTCCTGCGCAGCGCAGACAGCTCTTACCTCGCAGGTCCGGACGACATCTACGTGTCACCGAGTCAGATTCGTCGCTTCAACTTACGCACGGGTGACTCAATTGCAGGTAAAATTCGTCCGCCAAAAGATGGGGAACGATACTTTGCATTGTTGAAAGTCAATACGGTTAATGATGATAAGCCAGACAACGCGCGTAACAAGATTCTATTTGAAAACTTGACGCCACTGCACGCCAATGAGCGTATGGTGATGGAGCGTGGTAACGGTTCGACGGAAGATATTACGGCACGTGTTTTGGATCTCGCGTCACCGATTGGTAAAGGTCAACGTGGTCTGATTGTTGCTCCGCCAAAAGCGGGTAAAACCATGCTGCTGCAAAACATCGCTCAGAGCATCACCTACAACCACCCTGAGTGTGTGCTGATGGTCCTTCTTATCGACGAACGTCCAGAGGAAGTGACAGAGATGCAACGCCTAGTCAAAGGTGAAGTGGTCGCATCGACGTTTGATGAGCCAGCGTCTCGTCACGTACAAGTAGCAGAAATGGTGATCGAGAAAGCGAAACGTCTGGTTGAACACAAGAAGGACGTGGTGATCCTGCTTGATTCGATTACGCGTCTCGCGCGCGCCTACAACACCGTTGTGCCTTCATCGGGTAAGGTTCTAACGGGTGGTGTCGATGCAAACGCACTACACCGTCCTAAGCGTTTCTTCGGTGCGGCACGTAACGTCGAAGAAGGTGGCAGCTTAACGATTCTAGCGACAGCACTGGTCGATACCGGTTCTAAGATGGATGAAGTCATCTACGAAGAATTTAAAGGTACAGGTAACATGGAAATTCACCTGAACCGTAAGATTGCCGAGAAGCGTGTCTTCCCTGCGATCGATTTCAACCGCTCTGGTACTCGTCGTGAAGAGCTACTGACGAAAAACGAAGAGCTGCAAAAAATGTGGATCCTACGCAAAATCGTACACCCAATGGGTGAAACCGATGCGATGGAATTCCTCATTGATAAGTTGGCCATGACCAAGACCAATGATGAATTTTTCGATGCCATGCGCAGACAGTAATAAGCAAGTTTGAATAAATGAACGCCACCCAACCCGGGTGGCGTTTTTATTTGCATTCTCCGCTATTCCTATCCACAATAAGTGAAATGTTACAAGGAGGTTAACATGCAACAAGGAATGTTGTCGTCACTTCTCCTCTCGGCATCTCTACTGGTGGCTCACCCCGTCTCGGCAACACCCATGGAGCCGGAAAGAGCGCAAGCGTTGCTCGCCGATGAGCACATTGAACTGAAAGTGGCTGAGCTGCTGCAATACGCCATCGAAGACAATATCGACACACTCAAATTTGCGTTAGATCGTTTGTCACTCCCACAGCAGGAAGTGGCGCGTTATCTATTATTGAAAAAGT
The DNA here is from genome assembly GCF_059833835.1 of Vibrio sp. R15-SG3-ISO1B. NCBI lineage: Bacteria > Pseudomonadati > Pseudomonadota > Gammaproteobacteria > Vibrionales > Vibrionaceae > Vibrio > Vibrio sp. R15-SG3-ISO1B. The sequence goes on from NZ_JCBDGG010000006.1 coordinate 78,527, forward strand.
TTGAAGATCAAGAGTTAGCGCTCACGTCGAAAATGGCTTTGTTTGTTGAGCAGCAAAAACGTCGCGTACCTACCTATCAAGTTTTGGAGGTCGGTGATGGTTATGAGTTTTCAACTCCCGCGTTTAATTATCCGGCGATTGCGAGTCGTCTGCTGAAGCAGTGGAAGCAGGGGCAATCGGCATTGGAATTTGTGCTAGCGGCAGAGCGTCAGGAGCTGAATCTGAAACAGTGGTTATCGGGCAGCGACTATCAGGTGCAGATGAGAGAGTCCTTGTTCATCCGCGAGCTAGATACCTTGTCTCAGCAAGCGGTCTTAGCATTGGCGGCGCAGCTGACAGATCAAACGGTCACCAGTTGGCTTCCTTCATCGGCAGTCATGGTGCGCTTGGCGCAAGTCAGTGAAGACCCAGGTGTTTACAAACTGATCTGGCTAACCAAAGCGGACTTTAATAGCCAGCAAGAACTGGCGAGGCTCGCTGATGTGGGCGACGAGTTTGCTCTGCAGCAAATCATGCGTGCATCTACGAATCCTGCCTTGAAAGCATCGGCGATTGAGGCGTTAACGCGCATTAAACCGATGTCACCAGAGGTGAAGGAATTTCTTATCGCCAAAATGGCCATTCGTGAAGAGGCGTCAATGGTGGCAAGCGCGCTCGCCAATCAAGGTTATCGAAGCTGGCTTGAAGAGTTAGCCAAGACCAACCAAACCGTACGCAGTCATGCCATTTTGAGTGTGTTAACCCAATAAGACCCTGCAAAAAAAGGGGGATCGGACGCGCGAGGTTTTTGATATACTGATGCGATATTAATCAGCCAGCAAAAGCCCATGAGTTTTAAGGATTTAAGAGACTTTATCGACTTCCTCGAGCAAAAGGGGAAGCTTAAGCGCATTACTCACCCGGTTGACCCCGCTTATGAAATGACAGAGATCAGTGACCGAACACTGCGTGCGGGTGGTCCTGCTCTGTTGTTTGAAAACCCCATCGGTTACTCCATGCCTGTCCTTACCAACCTATTTGGTACGCCAGAACGTGTCGCGATTGGCATGGGGCGTCAGGAAGTCAAAGAGTTGCGGGAAGTGGGTAAACTGCTTGCCTACCTGAAAGAACCCGAGCCCCCTAAAGGGTTTAAAGACGCGCTCGAAAAATTGCCTGTCTTTCGGCAAGTCCTGAACATGCCAGCGAAACGCTTGCGCCGCGCACCGTGTCAGGAGATCGTTTGGCAAGGTGAACAGGTCGATCTCGATAAAGTCCCCGTGATGAGTTGTTGGCAAGAAGACGTGGCGCCGCTGCTCACCTGGGGATTGACGGTTACGCGTGGCACCAAGCAAAAACGACAAAACCTCGGGATCTATCGTCAGCAAAAAATTGCCAAAAACAAGGTGATCATGCGCTGGCTCGCGCATCGTGGTGGCGCACTTGACCTACGTGATTGGATGGAGACGCATCCAGGTAAACCGTTCCCCGTCTCTGTCGCTTTTGGTGCGGACCCTGCCACCATACTTGGCGCCGTTACGCCGGTACCAGATACCTTGTCTGAGTATGCTTTTGCCGGTCTATTGCGGGGCAGCAAAACCGAAGTGGTGAAATCGGTGAGTAACGATCTCGATGTTCCTGCGAGTGCAGAGATCGTATTGGAAGGATACATTGACCCAAATGAGTTTGCCGATGAAGGCCCATACGGTGATCACACCGGGTATTACAACGAAAAAGAGCAGCATCATGTGTTCACCGTGACGCACATTACAATGCGTCAAAATCCCATTTATCACAGTACCTACACTGGCCGCCCACCTGATGAGCCTGCTGTGCTTGGGGTGGCATTGAATGAAGTGTTTGTGCCGATTTTGCAAAAGCAGTTCCCGGAGATTGAAGATTTTTACCTACCGCCGGAGGGGTGTTCGTATCGCATGGCGGTGGTGACGATGAAGAAACAGTACCCGGGCCACGCGAAGCGCGTCATGATGGGTGTGTGGTCTTTCTTGCGCCAGTTCATGTATACCAAGTTTGTCATCGTGTGCGATGAATCTGTCGATGCCCGCGATTGGGGCAGTGTCGTCGCGGCGATGAGCCAGCATGTCGATCCGCTGCGTGATAGTTTATTCATAGAAGATACCCCGATCGATTCCCTTGATTTTGCATCGCCAGTCGCGGGTCTAGGTTCCAAGATGGGTCTCGATGCGACAGTGAAGTGGGATGCAGAATGTGTGGGTCGAGCCGAGTTGCCCGCCAGCGCTAGGCTATCACAGGACGCCATCCGTCAATTTATTGCTCAGAATGACAACGTCCGAACGATACACATTCCAGAAACCGCCCACGGTGATGGCGTGGCCATTGTGACGATGAATAAGCAGCAGGCTGGGGAATCAGCGTCACTCGGACACCACACCCATCAGTGGTTAGCGCAGCACACGCGACCTAAGTTCATTATTCTTTGTGATGACGATGTCGATGCTCAAGACTGGAACGACGTTATCTGGGCGGTGACAACACGGATGGATCCATCGCGCGACAGCCTACGTATTGCAGCGACAGATAATCAATCGTCATGCTTAGTGCTTGATGCCACCAATAAAATCGAAGGGCTTGAAGTGATGCGCGAGTGGGGCACGCCTATCAAGAAAGATCCGGACTTAGTGGCAAAAATCGATGCTATTTGGCCCGAGTTAGGTATCCTATGACGTATCAAGTCATCTTGCACCCAGGGGCAATCGCGTTTGACGTGCAAGAGGGAGAAACGGTGCTGGAAGGGGCGCTCAACAATCAATTACCTTTCCCACACCGTTGTCAGGTCGGTGCATGCGCAGCCTGTTTGTGCCGGATAATAAAAGGAACAGTGAAGTATCAATTAGAACCTATGCTGACAGAGAAAGAGCAGCAAGAAGGGTGGATATTCGCTTGTCAGGCTCTCGCAACGAGTCATTTAGAACTTACTCTAGAGGAGTGAGTTAGAGGAATACCATGACAATCCAATGTAAAGTAAAGTCTATTCAGCCGTTAGCTGCGAATACATTTCAAATTTTGCTTCATCCACAACAGCCGGTTGCGTTCAAAGCTGGCCAATACCTTACTGTCGTGATGGGTGAGAAAGATAATCGCCCTTTTTCTATTGCCAGTAGCCCGTGCCGCCATGAAGGGGAACTTGAACTTCATATCGGCGCAGCGGAACATAACGCTTACGCCCTTGAAGTAGTGGAAATGATGCAACACGCGCTGCAAACCCAAAGCGACATCACCATAGATGCACCACACGGCGATGCTTGGCTACAACAAAATAGCGAGCGACCACTATTATTGATTGCTGGAGGAACTGGCTTCAGTTATGTGCGCTCCATTCTCGATCATTGCTTATCTCAATCTCTAGAGAATGACATCTATCTTTATTGGGGAGCGCGAGATCAAAGTCAGTTGTATGCTCAACAAGAGTTGGCAGCCATTGCAGAGCAACATCGCCATGTACACTTTATTCCAGTGGTGGAAGCGCCAGAAGTCGAATGGCATGGAAAGGTAGGTAACGTCCTTCAAGCGGTGGAAGATGATTTCGACTCACTCGCCGAGTTTGATATCTATATCGCAGGGCGCTTTGAAATGGCCGGCGCCGCGCGTGAGCGCTTCACACAACACAGAGATGCGAAGAGTGATCGTATGTTTGCGGATGCGTATGCTTTTATCTAATCGATAAATTTCCCTACCAAAGGGTGGTTAAAAAGAGAGCAAAATGCTCTCTTTTTTGCCCTTTCGGCCACAATTTCAGCGAACAGCCTGTTTTTTTAAATTATTTTCAAATAGGGCTTGCGCTATCGAATCAACTCCCTATAATGCGCATCCACTGACACGGCAGTCGCCACAAGGCTTCAGCAGTGTTAAAGAGGTAAAAGCTTCTTAAGAAAATAAATTTGAAAAGTGTTTGACTCTTCAAATTAACTCGTTAGAATGCACCTCCGCTTCGAGGTAAAGCTCAAAGCAACGCTCTTTAACAATATAAACCTATCAATCTGTGTGGGCACTCGTTGATGATAATCCAATTAGAAATTTCTCTTAATAAAGAGCGGTTTCAAATTAGGTTTCAATGATACGAAGTGACCATTGAGTCTTCGGACTCAGCACAGTCAATTCAAACATTACTTTTGCTATTTATTAGCGAAGGGAATGTTCAGTATTCATTGAGCCGAACAAAATCTTAAATTGAAGAGTTTGATCATGGCTCAGATTGAACGCTGGCGGCAGGCCTAACACATGCAAGTCGAGCGGAAACGAGTTAACTGAACCTTCGGGGAACGTTAACGGCGTCGAGCGGCGGACGGGTGAGTAATGCCTGGGAAATTGCCCTGATGTGGGGGATAACCATTGGAAACGATGGCTAATACCGCATAATAGCTTCG
>NZ_JCBDGG010000007.1:0-69763 GCF_059833835.1 Vibrio sp. R15-SG3-ISO1B
GGGGGACGGAGAAGGCTAGGTGGGCCTGGCGACGGTTGTCCAGGTTCAAGTGCGTAGGCTTGAGAGTTAGGTAAATCCGGCTCTCTTTAAGGCTGAGACACGACGTCGAGCGCCCAAGGGCGTGAAGTCATTGATGCCATGCTTCCAGGAAAAGCCTCTAAGCTTCAGATAAGTTGGAATCGTACCCCAAACCGACACAGGTGGTCGGGTAGAGAATACCAAGGCGCTTGAGAGAACTCGGGTGAAGGAACTAGGCAAAATGGTACCGTAACTTCGGGAGAAGGTACGCTCTTGACGGTGAAGTCCCTCGCGGATGGAGCTATTGAGAGTCGCAGATACCAGGTGGCTGCAACTGTTTATTAAAAACACAGCACTGTGCAAAATCGTAAGATGACGTATACGGTGTGACGCCTGCCCGGTGCCGGAAGGTTAATTGATGGGGTTAGACTTCGGTCGAAGCTCTTGATCGAAGCCCCGGTAAACGGCGGCCGTAACTATAACGGTCCTAAGGTAGCGAAATTCCTTGTCGGGTAAGTTCCGACCTGCACGAATGGCGTAATGATGGCCACGCTGTCTCCACCCGAGACTCAGTGAAATTGAAATCGCTGTGAAGATGCAGTGTACCCGCGGCTAGACGGAAAGACCCCGTGAACCTTTACTACAGCTTGGCACTGAACATTGAGCCTACATGTGTAGGATAGGTGGGAGGCTTTGAAGCAGGTACGCCAGTATCTGTGGAGCCGACCTTGAAATACCACCCTTGTATGTTTGATGTTCTAACTTAGCCCCGTTATCCGGGGTGAGGACAGTGCCTGGTGGGTAGTTTGACTGGGGCGGTCTCCTCCCAAAGAGTAACGGAGGAGCACGAAGGTGGGCTAATCACGGTTGGACATCGTGAGGTTAGTGCAATGGCATAAGCCCGCTTGACTGCGAGAATGACAATTCGAGCAGGTGCGAAAGCAGGTCATAGTGATCCGGTGGTTCTGAATGGAAGGGCCATCGCTCAACGGATAAAAGGTACTCCGGGGATAACAGGCTGATACCGCCCAAGAGTTCATATCGACGGCGGTGTTTGGCACCTCGATGTCGGCTCATCACATCCTGGGGCTGAAGTCGGTCCCAAGGGTATGGCTGTTCGCCATTTAAAGTGGTACGCGAGCTGGGTTTAGAACGTCGTGAGACAGTTCGGTCCCTATCTGCCGTGGGCGTTGGAAGATTGAAGGGGGCTGCTCCTAGTACGAGAGGACCGGAGTGGACGAACCTCTGGTGTTCGGGTTGTGATGCCAATCGCATTGCCCGGTAGCTAAGTTCGGAATCGATAACCGCTGAAAGCATCTAAGCGGGAAGCGAGCCCTGAGATGAGTCTTCCCTGGCACTTTAAGTGCCCTTAAGGGTTGTTCGAGACTAGAACGTTGATAGGCAGGGTGTGTAAGCGCTGTGAGGCGTTGAGCTAACCTGTACTAATTGCCCGTGAGGCTTAACCATACAACACCCAAAGGGTTTTGATGGACTCAATGTAAGAACATTGAATGTGTAAGAACGTAAACAGCTTTCCGAATTATTAAGTTCTAGGAACTAGGGTCTAGGCACTCACTTCTAGGAACTTAAACAAAATTTGCTTGGCGACCATAGCGATTTGGACCCACCTGATTCCATGCCGAACTCAGAAGTGAAACGAATTAGCGCCGATGGTAGTGTGGGGCTTCCCCATGTGAGAGTAGGACATCGCCAGGCTTTGAACATTATCTGTTTAAAGCACGTTTTAGATAAGACTTTAAATAGACCACTGCGGAGTGGTAGTTCAGTTGGTTAGAATACCGGCCTGTCACGCCGGGGGTCGCGGGTTCGAGTCCCGTCCACTCCGCCACTTATTAGAAAGCCCAGTCGAAAGACTGGGCTTTTTTACGTTTAACGCTCCCGAAAGTGCTGTGCACTTTTTCGCGGGCCGGAATGCCGGACCATCGAGTCCCACTTCGCCACTTATACTAAGCCTTAGTCGAAAGACTGAGGCTTTTTTACGTTTAACGCTCCTGAAAGTGCTGGGTTCGTCTGCTCGACGGTTTTATACAGACAAGAAAAAGCCAGCACGTTGGCTGGCTTCGAAGAGAGGGCTGACGAGATTAAAGAATAATGTCTCGTACTTCAGGATCTTTGCGTTCTAGGTAGTGTGTCGATTTAATGCGACGAATGGTGCGGCAGCGTCCACGGATCAGTAAGGTTTCTGTGGTGGCGATGTTACCTTGGCGGGTAATGCCCTCAAGCAGGTCACCTTTGGTGATGCCAGTGGCAGAAAAGACGACGTTATCGCTGCGAGCCATCTCTTCCATAGTCAGCACAACATTGGCTGTCACGCCCATTTCTTCGCAACGTTTTAGCTCAGCAGCGCCGTAGATGCGGTTTTCTTCGCTATCACCTTTAACTTCATGTCTAGGTAGCAAACGGCCATGCATATCACCATCGAGTGCACGGATCACAGCGGCAGACACCACACCTTCTGGTGCGCCGCCAATGCAGTACATCATGTCGACTTCACTGTCAGGCAGGCAGGTAAGAATAGAGGCGGCCACGTCACCATCAGGCACGGCAAAAACGCGTACACCCATTGCTTGCATCTCAGCAATCACCTTATCGTGACGCGGTTTTGCTAAGGTGATCACCACAAGTCGATCGAGCGGCTTGTTGAGCGCTTCAGCGACGTTAATAAGGTTCTCTTTGAGTGGTTTATTGAGGTCGATACAGCCTTTTGCGCCTGGCCCCACAACCAGTTTTTCCATGTACATATCTGGGGCTTTTAAGAAGCTGCCTTTTTCACCTGCGGCCAGAACAGCCAGCGCATTGGACTGGCCCATGGCTGTCATGCGGGTCCCTTCAATTGGGTCAACCGCGATATCGACACAATCACCACCTGTCCCTACTTTTTCACCGATATACAGCATAGGCGCATCATCGATCTCGCCTTCACCAATGACAATCTCACCTTCGATTTCTGTTTTATTAAGCAGGGTACGCATCACTTCGACAGCGGCACCGTCGGCGGCGTTCTTATCGCCACGGCCAAGCCATTTATAACCCGCTAGGGCTGCGCCTTCGGTAACTCTAGAGAATGCCATTGCTAAATCGCGTTTCATGATGACTCCAACTGGTAGGAAAAACTGAACAAAATTAAATCGCCGCGATTTTAGCACATCACTAGGGAAACGTTTGCCTTTTTGGTTCAGCAGGGTTGAACTGGATCAAACCAGGGGCAGGAAAACGGGCGGAACTATTCATTCTTCTGGTCTTGTAAACTCTGAGTCAAATTGCGTTGTTTTTTTAATCGAATGACGCAGATTTGCAAATATAGGGCGTGTTTAAAGCGGCTTGGCTGAGTAGAATGGAAGGTAAATGGGTTTGTCATGTCGTATGACCCAACCATCCAGAGAATGATTAAAAAGGTAGGCAACGATGTCTTTTGAAGTACTAGAAAAACTAGAAGCAAAAATCCAAACCGCGGTTGATACTATCACTCTGCTTCAAATGGAAGTGGAAGAGCTTAAAGAAGAAAAGCAGAAGCTAGCAAATGAAGCGAACGAGCTGCGTACAAGCCGTGAAGAGTTGGTCGCGCAAAATCAGCAGATGCAACAAGAACACACAGCATGGCAAGAGCGCATCCGCAGCTTGCTAGGTAAGATGGAAGACGTTGAGTAATCATCGTTTCTGTAGACTAAAAAGGGTTGGCACAGTGCCAACCCTTTTTGCTTTGGTATCTGTCAGATTAGACCTGAGGGCGCACGCCCAAAGTGTGGCAAAGTGCGTAGGTCATTTCGGCGCGGTTGAGAGTGTAGAAGTGGAAATCTTTCACACCTTCACGACTTAGGATACGCACCATGTCGATGGCTTGGCTCGCACCCACCAATTGGCGAGTGGTTGGGTCGTCATCCAGCCCTTCAAATTGTTTCGCCATCCAGCCAGGGACTTTGACGTTATTCTGCGCGGCAAAACGTGAAGCTTGTTTAAAGTTGGAAACAGGAAGGATGCCCGGAACAATTTCGACATCAATGCCAGCCGCAACACTGCGATCACGAAAGCGTAGGTAGCTCTCTACATCAAAAAAGAACTGAGTAATGGCGCGGTTTGCGCCTGCATCGACTTTACGCTTGAGGTTCAGCAGATCCGACTGCGCACTTTTTGCTTCAGGGTGTACCTCGGGAAAGGCTGCAACAGAGATATCAAAGTCGTGACGTGATTTAAGCAGTTCCACGAGATCGGAGGCGTACATATCCGGTTTGCCACCACCAGGAGGAATATCACCGCGCAGTGCGACGATGCTTTCAATACCATTGTTCCAGTAATCGTCAGCAATCTGAATGAGCTCGTCACGGCTGGCATCGATACAAGTGAGATGAGGGGCCGCAATTAGGCCGGTCTCGGCTTTGATCTCTTTAATGATGGAGTGAGTGCGATCACGCTCGCCGGAGTTGGCGCCGTAGGTAACAGAGACAAATTTAGGCTTAAGGGTTTTGAGGCGATGAACCGAGTTCCACAGCGTCTCTTCCATTTTTTCGCTGCTCGGAGGAAAGAACTCGAATGACACATTGATGTTGTTCGATAGCTCGGCAATATTTTGGTTTAAAGCGTCAATATGACTCGCGTGTGTGTATCCCATCTTTCTCTCTCCGTGTGGCGACCCTATCCGTAGGTAACTGCAGCCCCAACATTCAATTTGATTAAATCGACGTTTAGACGTCTATATGTCCACAGAATGTATTGAATACGTTTTAATGTCAACACTCCCACCATGAATTTTTTTCAAGTTCACAATGAGAGAATTTGAAGTGCGCGCAGAACGACGCCCGAATAAGAAAACAGGTTGCCGAAGCAACCTGTGAAACTAGAGAAAACTGGACAACAAGTTAAGGTCTGATTGAATCGCGCCTGAGGTCACTTCTCGACCCGCCCCCGGTCCGCGAATGACCAGTGGGTTGTCCTTATACCATTTGCTCTCAATCGCAAAGATGTTGTCGCATGGTAACAGGTTGGCCAAGGCGTGCTCTTTGCTGAGTGCTTCGACACCCACTCGAGCTTTACCGTTCTTTTCCAGTCTGGCGACGTAGCGTAGCACTTTGTCTTCACGTTGCGCTTTCTCTAGCCTTTCTGCTAGCTGTTCGCTGAGCTGTTGGCTGTTATCGAGAAAGTCATCCAGTGAGAGTTCGGCCAGTTCATCGGGCACTAAGCTCTCGACTTTGACCGATTCAGGTTCAATCTCGAGACCGGCTTCTCTGGCTAAGATGACCAGCTTGCGCATTACGTCAGAGCCATCGAGATCTTGCCTAGGGTCTGGCTCTGTTAAGCCTTGCTGCCACGCTAAATCGACCAACTCGGCAAACGGTACGCTGCCATCATATTGTTGGAACAACCAAGAGAGGGTGCCAGAGAAAATCCCTGAGACCGCATAAATGACATCGCCACTCTCACGCAAATCGCGTACAGTGTGGTTGATCGGCAAGCCTGCACCGACGGTGGCATTGTAGAGCCAATGGCGGTTTATTTTGGCAAACGCATCTTGCACTTGGTGGTAGTAAGCACTTGAGGCTGAGCCGGCAACCTTATTAGCAGAGATAAGATGCATACCTTGCTCAGCGATATCGAGGTAGCGCTCAGCTAACTCTTTGCTCGCCGTCACGTCGAGTACAACCACATCGTCATAGCCCTGAATCGCACCGAGGCGCTGAATCCACTCGCCTTGCTGATATGGGATAGACTCTTCATCGAAATGCTCACTGACCGCGCTAGGTTCGATGCCTTGGTCATTAAACCAATAGGTTTGACTGTCGATCACCGCCACGAGCTCAAAACTCATTCCACGACGCTTTTCTAGCTCTGCTTTTTGTTCTGCAAACAGGGTTAACCAACTGGAGCCAATGTTGCCTTTGCCGCATAGGGCGATGCCGACTCGTTTTTGTGCTTGGAAAAGTTGATTGTGAATCGCCTTAACGAGTGGTTCGGTTTCGGTGCGGCGTAAGACAGCCACCAAACTGAGACCGGAACGAGATTCAGAGATGAACTCGACAGGCGATGACTTGAGCTTCTGGTAAAAGCCGTAACAGTGGTTGGCGTTGTTGGTGACACCAGCGCCTACGGCAGCGACAAGGGCGTAGCCCTCCTTGAGTTTAATTTCTGCTGCGATGGCGGAATCTTGTAAGAAGCCTAAAGCGCCCCCTGCAATTTCCGAGGTATAAGCAAGGCGTAATGAGTGCTTATCCGCTTGGACTTCATAAGTCAAAGGTTCAAGTTGGGCGCGTTTCAAACTGCTCAGCACTTCTTTTTCCATGCGATTGAAATCATGGCCAGAGGCGAAGTTTAACTGAATCAACAACACGTCATTGAGTGAGGAGATGATCTTGGCACCACGCCCAGAGGCGAGGACGCGCTCAATGCGGCTAGAGCCAGATTCAGGGTCGTAACTGCAGCGCAAGTGTAAGTCCATCGTACTTTGAGCGACAGGCTGCAAGGTACGGCTATGCAGCACGGGGGCGGCAAGGCGTGCCAGTTCACTTGCTTCATCCAGTCGCAATAGGGGCAGAAGACAAGCATCACTGACAAGGCGAGGGTCTGCGCTGTATACGCCAGCAACGTCACTCCAAATCGTGACGCGACTGACCTCTGCGAGCGCGCCAATCACGGTGGCAGAGTAATCGGATCCGTTTCGGCCAAGCAGCACGGTTTGGCCTGCTTGGTTTTGCGCCATAAAGCCGGTAAACACCAGACGACGCTGTGAGTGTTGCGCCAAAATTTCCTTCAGTAGTGGGTAGGACTGACCACGATCCACTTCAGGTTGCGTGCCGGTTTCTGCCCGTAAGAAAGTGCGAGAGTCTTGCGCGATGGCTGGTAAGCCCGCTTGATTCAATAGCGCAGCGAGCAGTCTTGAGGACCACATTTCACCGTGGCCAAGTACCGCAGCTCGCTCCGCCTCGCTTAACGGGGCGCTTAATTCGCCGAGGGTGGTGAACTCGTCTTTGAGCGTCGCCAGCATGTGCGCTTGTTCGTCGTCACTGTCAATCAAGGCTTCGATAAGCCCTGTTTGGAATTGTCGTACCGACTGCAACGCTTCATGGGCAAGGCGGCCGTCTTTATAGAGCGCTTCGGTAAATTCAATCAAATGATTGGTGGTTTTACCGGCCGCTGAGACAACGATCAGATCATCGCTGCCAGAGTATTCTTTGAGTATGGTGACTACCCGGCGGTAGCACTCCGGATCCGCTAAGCTGCTACCACCAAATTTATGCAGTTGACGCGATGTCGTCATTACGCGGACTCCTTCACACAGTTAAAGGCTTGCTTGAGATCGTCAATCAGGTCATCGGCATCTTCAAGACCGACAGACAGACGCAGCAGTTGCTGAGAGACACCTGCCTCGGCCAGTGCCGCTTCTCCCATCGCACGGTGGGTCATTGACGCTGGGTGACAAATGAGGCTTTCTACGCCGCCTAGCGATTCTGCAAGCGAGAAGAGTTTCAGCTCACCGACAAACTGTTTCAGTTCTTCAAAGCTGCCAGCGAACTCGAAGCTGAGCATAGAACCAAAGCCTGATTGTTGTTTCTTAGCGATGCCATGGCCAGGGTGATCCGGCAAGCTTGGGTGATAGATGCGGCCGACCAGTGACTCTGTTTTCAGAAAGTCGAGAATGTTTGCCGAGCTTTGTTCATGCACTTTCATTCGTGCGCCTAACGTGCGGATGCCGCGCAGCGTCATGTAGCTATCAAACGGCGTGCCGGTGGCCCCAATGCAGTTGCCCCACCAAGCCAGTTCCTCAGCGTGCACTTTGGTTTTGGTGATCACCACGCCGCCAATCACATCGGAGTGACCGTTGATGTATTTGGTGGTTGAGTGAATAACGAAATCCGCACCCAGTTCGAGTGGCTTCTGAAAAATCGGGGTTAAGAAGGTATTGTCAACCGCGACCAGTGCGCCGACTTGTTTCGCTTGCTGGCAGACTTTCTCGATATCCACCACACGCACCAAAGGATTTGATGGCGTTTCCAACAGGATAAGCTTGGGTTTCTGGTTGATGGCGGCGGTCAAGGCTGCGTCATCGGATTGGTCGACGAACAACACGTTGAAGTCGCCTTTTTGCGCACGGGTATTGAAGAGTCGATAGGTGCCACCGTAGCAATCGTGTGGCGCGACAATCAAATCATCTGGCCCGACAAACGCAGACACCCAAAGGTTGAGCGCTGAGGTGCCACAGTTGGTCACCACTGCGCCTTCTCCACCTTCTAATTCATACAGCGCCGTTTCAAGCAGGCCACGGTTCGGGTTGCCAGAACGCGTGTAATCGTATTTCGGCACTTCACCAAACGCCGGAAATCCGTAATTGGTCGAGAGATAAATAGGGGGAACGACAGCGTGATGTTGGGTGTCTGACTCGATACCAGTACGTACCGCGATGGTGGCGGGTTTGCGCGTGCTCATAGCGTTTTCCTTGCGAACAGTAGTGACTTGTTTTAGGGAATGCGATATACCTGTTGCTTATCAGGTGTATCCGGCACCCAATGTGGTGTAGTGCTGCGACACACTCACAGTTTGGGCCGATTCCACTCCTATCGCCAACCACTTTACTTCTCATTTTTTAAGACGTCAACACTTCTAGACGTCTATATGTCTTTGCTTGTAGCCATAAATACCGTTAAAATTGTGGTTTAAACACTCATACGCAAATATAAAGGTGCGCAATGGCAGACTGGAATGGCGAATACATTAGCCCATACGCAGAACACGGTAAGAAAAGTGAGCAAGTGAAAAAAATCACGGTCTCCATCCCACTTAAAGTCCTTAAGGTATTAACAGACGAGCGTACGCGCCGCCAGATCAACAACCTGCGTCATGCCACCAACAGTGAGTTGTTGTGTGAAGCGTTCTTGCACGCTTACACAGGTCAACCATTACCGACGGATGAAGATTTGCGTAAAGACCGTCCAGATGATATTCCCGCTGAAGTGAAAAAGCTGATGACGGAGATGGGGATTGAGTTTGAGGCGTTTGACGACTAACGCTCGCCCTGTTTTGCACCGAATTTGAATGCAAAAGCCGCTGACATCGTCAGCGGCTTTGTTGTTTTTGCTCAGCCAGAGACAAAGGTCGTGGCTGGTAGTGGGCGTCAAGGTTACTCGATATCCATGTAATGGTCAGGCAGCTCAATGCGTGCCACCCCGGATTCTACCGCGGCTAACGCGACCGCTTTGGCGACGCGGGGGAGTAGTCTTGGGTCCATCGGTTTTGGAATAATGTAGTCTGGGCCAAACGAGAGTGAATCCACACCCGCGGCGGTCAGAACATTGGCAGGGACCTCTTCCTTCGCCAGTTGACGGATCGCCGCTACGGCAGCGAGCTTCATCTCATCGTTGATCTCGCTAGCACGTACATCCAGTGCGCCACGGAAAATAAACGGGAAGCAAAGTACGTTGTTGACTTGGTTCGGGTAGTCACTGCGACCTGTACCCATAATGAGGTCATTGCGTACATCATGAGCGAGCTCAGGTTTGATCTCAGGATCTGGGTTAGAGCAGGCAAACACGATGGGTTTGTCGGCCATCAATTTAAGATCATCTGGCGATAACAGGTTAGGACCAGAAACGCCAAGGAACAGATCGGCGCCTTCGATGACATCTTGCAGCGTACGTTTGTCGGTGTTGTTGGCAAACAGTTGTTTGTATTCGTTGAGATCATCACGTCGAGTGTGGATCACACCTTTGCGATCCAGCATGTAAATTTTCTCGCGCATCGCGCCGCACTTGATCAGCAGCTCCATACAAGCGATGGCAGCCGCACCGGCGCCCAGACAGACAATCACGGCGTCTTCCAGTTTTTTACCTTGCAGCTCAATGGCGTTTAACATGCCAGCAGCCGTCACAATGGCGGTACCGTGTTGGTCATCATGGAAGACTGGCACATCACAGCGCTCAATTAATTGTTTTTCGATTTCAAAGCAGTCTGGCGCTTTGATGTCTTCTAAGTTGATGCCGCCAAAGGTATCCGCGATGTTGGCGACCGTGTCGACAAACTCATCGATGGTGCGATGTTTGACTTCGATGTCGATGGAGTCCAAACCTGCAAAGCGCTTAAACAGCAGGGCTTTGCCTTCCATCACGGGCTTTGATGCCAGTGGGCCAAGATTACCTAGGCCAAGAATCGCTGTGCCGTTGGAGATCACTGCCACCATATTGCCTTTTGCAGTGTACTTATAGACATTATCGGGGTTTTGAGCGATCTCTCGTACCGGCTCGGCCACGCCTGGGCTGTAGGCGAGCGCGAGATCTTGCGCGGTTTCTGCTTGGGTGGTCAGCTCGACAGAGATCTTGCCTGGTTTTGGAAAGGCATGGTAGTCGAGCGCTTTTTGGCGAAATTGTTCTTCAGGGGTCAGGTCTTGACGGTGGTCATCAGGCATAGAAATAGGTACTCGTTAAAATGATTCAGCACAAAGGGGGTTAATCATTTTAGAGGAACTGAGTCAAGCTGCCTAGGTCAGAATGCGAGCGAGTAGGGTAATATGTGGGAAACGACTGGAGATTAGACCAGATAGAAAGAGATATGACTGCGGGTTTTGCTGTGAATAGGTTAATTGCTCTAAATTTCTGGCAACAAAAAAGGACGCCGCAGCGTCCTTTTTCCTATCCGCGAGAAGGAATTACTTCTTACCGCTTGATAGAGCACCGAAACGCTTGTTAAAGCGATCTACACGGCCGCCTGTATCAACGATACGTTGCTTACCAGTGTAGAATGGGTGACATTTGTCACATACGTCTAGGTGGATTGATTCTTTGTCTAGAGTAGATTTGAACTCAAATGTGTTGCCACAAGAACAAGTTGCTGCTACTGCTTTGTATTCTGGGTGGATTCCAGCTTTCATGGGGTAACCTCAATATAGGCCGTGTCGCTATCCGATTCAGAGCCGGACACCACACGTAGTTAATGTAAAATGGATTTAGGACACCGCTGCCAGAGCAGCCATATCTCTAAGGCGCGATATAGTAATGAATAGTACGCCTAGGATCAACCGATTTGGGGCAGAAATCGCTACTTTTTTAGCCGCTGCAGGAGAGGGAGAGGCATGGATGTTATCGCGAAGTGGCGTTACCCGCGCCTCCTCATACAGACACTGAGATGCGCTGGCTTTTCTCACTCTGCCTTTTCCCTTAGACTAAACGCGTCATCGACCTGCAGTGAAAGACTGAATGAGACCCACCATCGCCCGAGTCGCGTTACCCGTACCACTAGATAAACAGTTTGACTATCAAATCCCTGGACACCTTTTTCCAGTGATTGGTGGGCGCGTGTCTGTGCCTTTTGGCCGTCAAACCTTAGTCGGTATCGTGACGGCCTTGGTGCAGCAGTCATCGCTGCCGATGGACAAAATCAAGCCGATTAAGCAGGTGCTCGACAGTCAACCTGTTTGGCCTGACTCGTTATATACCTTGTTGCACTGGTGCAGCCACTTTTACCAATATCCACTTGGCGACACCTTAGCCAATGCGATGCCCAGCGCCCTGCGTAAGGGAAAACCGGCCGACTTTACCGCCGTGGTGGAATGGCAACTGACGCCAACCGGACGCGATCAATTGATGCATGGATTTGGCCGAGCGGTTAAGCAAGCCAAAGTGATGCAGATGCTGCAACACGGACCGACGTCACACCAACGTTTTGTTGATGAAGAGGTCAGCACTAGCGTGCTGCGCGCGTTGACAGACAAAGGTTGGATTGAGTCGATTGAGCGCAAGCCTCATTTTGCTAAGTGGGGTGCTGACATTGAAGCCGATGTCGAGAAACCAAAGCTGAATGAAGAGCAAGCGATCGCCATCGCGACGGTCAACAGTTTCAGCGGTTTTGGCTGCTTTTTGCTCGAAGGGGTGACCGGTTCAGGTAAAACCGAGGTGTACCTCAACATGATTAAGCCAGTCCTCGAACGGGGTCAGCAGGCTTTGGTGTTGGTGCCGGAAATCGGCCTGACGCCACAAACCATCAATCGCTTTCGAAAGCGTTTTAACGTGCCGATTGAGGTAGTACATTCTGGATTGAATGACACCGAGCGCCTCAATGCCTGGTTGTGCGCGCGCGATAAAGTGGCCGGCATTGTGATTGGGACGCGATCTGCATTGCTGACGCCTTTTGCTGATCTGGGCATTATTATTGTCGATGAAGAGCACGATAGCTCTTACAAGCAGCAAGATAGCTTGCGCTACCATGCGCGCGATGTGGCGGTCATGCGCGCCAACAAAGAGCAGATCCCGATTGTGCTTGGTTCAGCAACGCCCGCGTTAGAAACGCTGCACAATGCGCTGTCTGGCAAATATCATCATCTGCATTTGTCTCGCCGAGCAGGCAGTGCGGTGCCCACCACCAATCAAGTGATTGACGTCAAAGGGCTCTATTTAGAGGGGGGCCTCTCTGCGCCACTGATCGCTCAAATGCGCAAGCACCTCAACGCAGGCAATCAGGTGATGCTGTTTTTAAATCGACGCGGCTTTTCCCCGGCTCTGATGTGTCATGAATGTGGCTGGATCGCGGAATGCAAGCGCTGCGACGCCTACTACACCTACCATCAGCACAGCAGCGAAATTCGCTGTCACCACTGTGGCTCTCAGCAGCCGACGATCCACCAGTGCCAAGGGTGTGGTTCCACTCAACTGGTCACTGTTGGGGTGGGAACCGAGCAGCTAGAGAAACAACTGCATACGCTCTTTCCAGAGCAGAAAACCATTCGTATTGACCGCGACAGCACGCGGCGCAAAGGCAGCCTAGAAGAGGCGTTAAGCGCCATTCGACGCGGTGAATATCAGATTCTGATCGGCACGCAAATGCTCGCCAAAGGGCACCATTTCCCGGATGTGACGCTGGTGGCGCTGTTGGATGTCGATGGCTCACTCTACAGCAGCGACTTTCGAGCCTCTGAGCGTTTAGCTCAGCTCTTCATTCAGGTGGCAGGCCGAGCGGGGCGTGCCAGCAAACCCGGTGAAGTGTTGCTGCAAACCCACCACCCAGAGCACAGCCTATTGCAAGCACTGTTGAAAAAGAGTTATCGGGACTTCGCCGAGGTGGCCTTAGCAGAGCGAAAACTGGCGGCGTTGCCCCCGTATTCGTTTTTAACGCTGTTTCGTTCGGAGGCGAACCAATCTGAGCTGGTGGAAGAGTTCCTACGCCAAGTCCGCTTTACTTTAGAATCCCACCCTCTGTTTGATTCCGGCTGCATGGTGCTGGGCCCGACACCCGCCCCGCTTGCTAAACGTGCGGGTAAGTTCCGTTGGCAATTACTGCTGCAAACCGAGCAGCGCTCGTTAATGCAAAAGCTGCTGGCCAGTGCTAAGCCGGCTATCGAGTTGCTGCCGAGCGCGAAAAAGGTCCGTTGGTCGGTCGACATCGAGCCTCAAGACTTGAGCTAACACGCCGATTAGTTTAAATAAGGGCAGGGACGATAGGCGCTGTGAGCTGATTTCGTTCTTTTTCATTTATTTGTGATCTGGCTCTCTTTTATAGTTCGGGTTTTGTTAAATATCCCGTAACTTTCTGTTTCGAAATGAATAAACTAGTTGTTTGGAAAGGGATAGGCGAAGCGAACCTTGGCAAGAGCCAAACGATTGCGTTTCGCTGCCAATAAGAGTGGGCATCAGCCTACCATCATCATAAGCGGTGCAGGATTGACCCCGTCATCACCACACCAGACGCTATGATCAAGGCAACAAGGTTTAGGTGGCTAAAGCGCTACATCTTTAATTAAGAGGGTTAATAACTTATGGCGACAATGAAGGATGTTGCCCAGCTTGCGGGAGTGTCGACGGCGACGGTATCACGGGCGTTGATGAATCCCGAGAAAGTCTCTTCTGCGACGAGAAAACGCGTCGAAGAGGCGGTGCTTGAAGCTGGCTACTCACCCAACTCGCTGGCGCGCAATCTGCGTAGAAACGAATCAAAGACCATCATCGCGATCATCCCAGACATTTGCGATCCCTATTACACCGAAATCATTCGTGGCATTGAAGATGCGGCTATGGAGCACGGTTACATCGTATTGCTTGGGGACAGCGGCCAACAAAGAAAGCGTGAAAGCTCTTTTGTGAACTTGGTATTCACTAAGCAGGCCGATGGCATGCTGCTGCTCGGTACGGATTTACCGTTTGATGTTAGCAAGGCAGAACAAAAGAATCTGCCGCCGATGGTCATGGCGTGCGAATTTGCGCCTGAGTTAGAGTTGCCCACCGTACATATTGATAACCTCACTTCCGCATTTGAAGCGGTCAACTACCTGACTCAGATGGGGCATCGCCGTGTCGCGCAGATCTCGGGGCCAGAGAGTGCTCTACTGTGTCAGTTCCGTCACCAGGGTTATCAACAAGCGTTGCGCCGCGCGGGCCTAACGATGAACGAACACTATTGCGCAGAAGGCAACTTCACATTTGAAGATGGTGCGAAGGCGATTCGTCAGTTGTTGGCCTTATCTGAGCCGCCGACAGCGGTTTTTTGTCACAATGATATGATGGCGATTGGTGCGATTCAGGAAGCGAAAAAGCTTGGGCTTCGCGTGCCACAAGATCTATCGGTTGTGGGTTTTGATGACATTCAGTTTGCGCAATACTGCGATCCACCACTCACGACGATTTCTCAGCCGCGTTATGAAATCGGGCGTCAGGCGATGCTGATGATGCTTGAGATCCTCCGTGGCCACGACGTGCGTGCCGGCTCTCGACTGCTCGAAACAGAACTGGTGATTCGAGATAGCGCCGCGCCGCCGCGCGTCCTCTAGACGACTTGAATGGTCATTGAGCCGCCGGGCGCGCTGGCCGCGCCACTTTGCGGCCAGTTTTGCTGAGCCGCTTCCAATTCCGGTCTGTCCTCACACACAAATCTGCTTTAACATAGCGAGCAGTTGTATTGAATGGTTTGATAATCAGTTGTGGCGAATAGAGATTACGTAAAGCGCGGCAGTAGCCGTAAGCCGACTAAAAAAGCCGCCCCGCGCCGCAAGAAACCGTGGCGCAGTGGTTTGTTGGCCATCGTCTTGGTCTCGGCGTTCGGTTATGGGTTGTATCTACTCAGTAGCGATCCTGAGCCGCCTGCGCCGATGGTTCAACCCGCGAAGCCTACCCCGAAACCCAAAGCGAAAAGCAGCCAAACTCTCCCTCCTCCGCCAGAAGAGAAATGGGACTATGTCGAGTCGTTGCCGAGTCGTGAAGTGGAAGTGAAAGCCAAAGAGCTGGTGGTGTCTGAGATTCCCTACATCATGCAGTGCGGCGCGTACAAAACCGCGCAGCAAGCTGAAGCGCGTAAGTTGGATATTGCTTTCCAAGGCATCAACAGCAAAATTCGCAAAAAAGAAGACAGCAGTTGGTATCGCGTGGTGCTTGGTCCATACAAATTTAAGCGTGACGCAGAGCGTGATAAGCACAAGTTACAGCGCGCCAAAATCGAGCCTTGTGCGATTTGGAAAGAAGCACAATAAACGCCGACGTCTAATGCGTTCAAAGTCAAAACATCGCCCCGCCTTCTTGTCGGGGCGATGTCTTTTCTACCCTTGAATTCTGTTTTTCATAGCCTCATATAAAGACTAACATCCAAATGAATAAAGTATGAGGCCCCACCGTGACTACCATTGTATCCGTACGTCGTAACAACAAAGTCGTCATTGCTGGTGATGGACAAGTATCGCTGGGTAACACAGTGATGAAAGGCAACGCACGTAAAGTTCGCCGTTTGTACAACAACAAGGTACTTGCGGGATTTGCCGGTGGTACTGCCGACGCGTTTACCTTGTTCGAACGTTTTGAAAGTAAGTTGCAAATGCATCAAGGTCATTTGACCAAAGCGGCGGTTGAGCTGGCCAAAGATTGGCGCAGTGACCGTGCGCTGCGCAAGCTTGAAGCTTTGTTGGCCGTCGCTGATGAGACGGCATCGTTGATCATTACCGGTAATGGTGATGTGGTGCAGCCAGAAAACGATTTGATCGCGATTGGTTCTGGGGGCAACTTTGCGCAAGCGGCAGCGACGGCGCTGCTCGAAAACACCGAACTCGACGCCCGTGACATCGCGGAAAAGTCGCTCAAAATTGCTGGTGATATCTGTGTGTTCACCAACCATCACCACACTATCGAAGAACTAGAAATCCCGCACAGCGCTGCGAAGTAAAAAGCAAGATAGTGGTCACTACATTTAAGGAATTCAATTATGTCTGAAATGACTCCTCGCGAAATCGTCCACGAACTGAATCGCCACATCATTGGCCAAGAAAACGCAAAACGCTCTGTGGCGATCGCGCTCCGTAACCGCTGGCGTCGTATGCAGCTAGAAGAAGGCTTGCGCAGCGAAGTAACACCGAAGAACATTCTGATGATAGGGCCAACGGGTGTGGGTAAAACTGAAATTGCCCGTCGCTTAGCCAAGTTAGCCAATGCGCCCTTCATCAAAGTTGAAGCCACAAAGTTCACGGAAG
This sequence comes from Vibrio sp. R15-SG3-ISO1B, assembly GCF_059833835.1. Classification (NCBI taxonomy): domain Bacteria; kingdom Pseudomonadati; phylum Pseudomonadota; class Gammaproteobacteria; order Vibrionales; family Vibrionaceae; genus Vibrio; species Vibrio sp. R15-SG3-ISO1B. Next base: position 16,454 of record NZ_JCBDGG010000007.1, read on the forward strand.
TGGGCTACGTGGGCAAAGAGGTGGAGACCATCATTCGTGATTTGACCGATGTGGCGGTCAAAATGACGCACCAACAGGCGATGGAAAAAGTGAAGTTCCGCGCCGAGGAGCAAGCCGAGGAGCGCATTCTTGATGCGCTATTGCCGCCAGCACGCGATGCTTGGGGTCAGAATGAGCAGCAAGACGAGAGTTCGTCGAATACTCGTCAAATGTTCCGCAAAAAACTCCGTGAAGGCAAACTTGACGACAAAGAGATTGAGATTGATGTCGCTGCGCCGCAAATGGGCGTCGAGATCATGGCGCCTCCTGGCATGGAGGAGATGACCAATCAGCTTCAAGGCATGTTCGCCAACTTAGCCGGTGATACTAAGAAGAAGCGTAAGCTGAAAATTAAAGATGCGTTCAAAGCGGTGACCGAAGAAGAAGCCGCGAAGCTGGTCAATCAAGAAGAGCTCAAAGAACAAGCGATCTTTAACGTCGAAAACAACGGCATCGTGTTTATCGATGAGATTGATAAAATCTGTAAGCGCGGCGAAAGCTCTGGCCCGGATGTGTCTCGTGAAGGTGTACAGCGTGATTTACTGCCGTTGATTGAAGGCAGCACGGTCTCAACTAAACACGGTATGGTCAAAACCGATCATATTCTGTTTGTTGCATCGGGCGCTTTCCAAGTGGCGAAGCCATCGGATCTGATTCCAGAGCTGCAAGGTCGTCTACCGATTCGTGTCGAGCTGGAGGCGCTCTCTAGCCACGATTTCAAGCGCATCCTAACGGAGCCTAAAGCATCACTGACCGAGCAATACTGCGCGTTGATGAAAACCGAAGACGTTGACATTGAGTTCACCGAAGAGGGTATCACCCAGATTGCAGAAGCGGCATGGACGGTCAATGAAACCACCGAGAACATCGGTGCACGCCGTCTGCACACTGTGATGGAGCGCTTGATGGATGAAATCTCCTTTGAAGCGACCGACAAGGCAGGCTCTAAGCTGGTGATTGATGCGCAATACGTGAAAGCGCGCTTGGGTGAGTTTGTCGAAGACGAAGATCTCAGCCGCTTTATTCTGTAAGTGCGATAGACACTCACAAACGAGGCACAAGATAAACAAAGCCCGCTCAGTTGAGCGGGCTTTCTATTTTTAATAGACGGAGGCTTAGATCATAAAGATAAAAATCACCGCCAACGCTGAGATAAGGGCTGCGAAGAAGTAGCAGGCAATTTTGCCGACGACACCCGCATGGATTTTAAGATCATGCATGCCGTGATGGACACGGTGCATGGCATGCCACATGGGTAGAGCCAGTGTGCCGATGATAAACAGCGCACCGATGATGCTGGTGGTAAACTCGGACACGCGCTCATAGCTCAATGCGTCTGCGCTGATGATGCCCAGCGGGGCCAACACACCTAAGACTAAGATAGTCACAGGGGTGATCATCGCGAACCAGGTGCCGCCAGCGCCAAATAGCCCCCACCATACTGGCTCATCACTGCGTTTAGGGGCTCTGTTAACGTTGAAATTTGAATTCATGATTACGGCTCCTTACACCACCGCGAGGACGACGAGAGAGATAAACGCCACCGCTGCCCACTGAGTGAGAACGACGATCTTTTTATCAACGGGTTTGCCTTTTAAGCGAATCGGCATCACTTGCGGCATCATGCTAAAGAAGGTTTGGGCATGCAGTAAACTGCCAGCCAACGCCACAATGTTGATGGCGATGACCACTGGGTTTGCCATAAAGCCAAGCCAGCTTTGCCACGCTTCTGGGCCTTTGACCAGCGAACCCAATCCGATGGTGAGGAACAGAGTAAACAGCACCAAAGGCAACACCGTTGCTTCACGCAACATGTAGAAGCGGTAAAACGGATGATCTTTCCACCAGGTGCGTTTCACTTCACGAACGTAAGGTTTACGGTTACTCATCCTTATGCCTCCTCTTTTGCAGGTGTGCCGTCAGGCTTTAACATAGCAATCACGAAGTCCATCGAGGATTCGACTTTGCCTTGGTTCACCGCCGCCGCAGGATCCACGCTCTTCGGACACACTTCTGAGCAGTAGCCGACGAAGGTACAGCCCCATGCGCCATTGTCACCGTTGATCAGCGCCATGCGCTCGGCCTTACCGTTGTCGCGGCTGTCGAGGTTATAACGATGCGCCAAGGTGAGGGCCGCAGGGCCAATGAACTCAGGATTAAGACCAAACTGAGGGCAGGCGGCGTAACACAAACCACAGTTGATGCAGCCAGCAAATTGCTTGTATTTGGCCATTTGCTCAGGCGTCTGTAGGTTAGTGCCGTCTTCGGGTTTACGGTCGTTTCCTATGATGTAAGGCTTGATGGCTTCAAGACGCTCAATGAATGGCGTCATATCGACAATCAAATCTTTTTCGATAGGGAAGTTTGCCAACGGCTCGATTTTGACGCCATTTGGGTAGTCACGCAGAAAGCTCTTACACGCCAGTTTTGGCACACCATTGACCATGATGCCGCAAGAGCCACAAATCGCCATGCGGCAAGACCAGCGGTAAGAGAGCTCTTTGTCTAAGTTGTCTTTGACGTAACCAATTGCATCAAGGATGGACATGGTTTCATCAAACGGCACTTGGAAGGTTTCAAAGTGCGGTTCGTTGTCGGTTTCTGGGTCATAACGCAGAATGTCGACTTTTTGAATGCGGTTGGCTGACATTAGGCTTTCTCCTCTGCGTTTTTCTCGGCGGCTTCTTGTGCGGCGGCTTTTTCAGCAGCTTCACCGTAGAGGCGTGCTTTCGGCTGTGACTTGGTGATGGTGACATCACTGTAGTCGATGCTTGGCGCTGCATCCGCTTGATAGAAGGCGAGGGAGTGCTTAAGAAAGTTCACGTCATCGCGCTCTGTGCAGCCATCATCAAGACGCTGGTGGGCACCGCGAGACTCTTTACGCAAAATCGCCGAATGTACCATGGCTTCCGCCACTTCAAGGCCGTACCCCACTTCGATGGCGTAGAGCAGATCGGTGTTGAACACCTTACCTTTGTCCTTGATGCCAATACGCTTGTAGCGCTGTTTGAGCTCGGTGATTTTATCTATGGTTGCTTGCATCAGATCTTCTTGACGATAGATGCCGCAGCCCGCTTCCATGGTGTGACCCATTTCCGTGCGAATATCCGCCCAGTTTTCGTCACCTTCTTGATTCATTAGGGCTTGAATACGGGCTTCCACCTCTTTGATTTGCGCGTCAATCGCGGCGTCATTCCAACCTTTGAACTCGGCGGCGCGCTGCACGGCTTGCTCGCCCGCCACGCGGCCAAACACAACAAACTCAGCCAGGGAGTTTGAACCTAAGCGGTTTGCGCCATGCAGACCAACAGACGCACACTCACCGACCGCAAATAGGCCTTTGATGCGTGTTTCACACTGGCCATTGGTTTCGATCCCGCCCATGGTGTAGTGAACCGTTGGACGAATTGGGATGGGCTCTTTGGCTGGGTCAACGTTAACGTAGGCTTTAGCCAGTTCACAGATGAATGGCAAGCGCTCTTGGAGGTACTCTTCACCGAGGTGGCGCAAATCAAGGTGGACCACATCTCCGAGTGGGTGCTTGATGGTGTTGCCTTTTTGCTGCTCGTGCCAGAACGCTTGGGATACTTTGTCGCGTGGCCCGAGTTCCATGTATTTGTTCTTCGGCTGACCCACCGGTGTCTCTGGTCCCATGCCGTAATCTTGCAGGTAGCGGTAACCGTTTTTATTGACGATGATCCCGCCTTCACCACGACAACCTTCGGTCATGAGGATACCAGTACCAGGTAGACCGGTTGGGTGGTATTGCACGAACTCCATATCACGCAGTGGCACACCATGACGATACGCCATCGCCATGCCATCGCCTGTCACGATACCGCCGTTGGTATTACAGTGATACACACGACCCGCTCCGCCCGTGGCCAGTACCACAGACTTGGCTTTGATGGTGACCAGTTCCCCTTCCGACATATGAATGGCAATCAGACCTTGCACTTCACCGTCATCCACCAACAAGTCAACGACAAAATACTCATCAAAACGGTTGATGTTGTCGTATTTCATCGAGGTTTGGAACAGGGTGTGCAGCATGTGGAAGCCAGTTTTATCCGCGGCAAACCAGGTTCGCTCGACCTTCATACCGCCAAAGCGGCGCACGTTGACTTCGCCGTTTTCTTTCCGACTCCAAGGGCAACCCCATTGCTCCATCTGGATCATTTCGCGCGTGGCGTTTTCAACAAAGTACTCAACGACGTCCTGTTCACAAAGCCAGTCACCCCCACCCACGGTGTCGTTGAAGTGGTTGTCTAGGCTGTCTTCATCCTTGATAACTGCGGCTGAGCCACCTTCTGCAGCAACCGTGTGGGAACGCATAGGATAGACTTTTGAAACCAAAGCGATGTTTAAATCGGGATTTGCTTCAGCTGCTGCAATAGCAGTTCTCAGACCAGCGCCGCCGGCGCCGATGACTGCGATATCTGTGGTAATGGTTTGCACAGTTATCCTCCAGTGTGAAAGTGCGGATGATTCCGCTTGTTATTGTTGCTTTGGGAAGCCCCCAAAAGTGGTAGGGGTAGTGTAGAAGAGCCACTCTAGGGAAAAATTGATGTATTTAGGTTTTTGCTCCGGTAGTGCACATAAGAGCATAAAAAATCTAGGATATGTGATAGTTATCACGGCGACTTAGGGATGGGGGTGAGTGGGCTATCAATGAGGGCGGTGATAACCTGCTTAACCCTTGTTGGGCTTTGTGATACGTTGCGCAGCAAATCACTTCAAGAGAATAGAGCTTTGAACTGGCAACCGACCGCATCGATCGCAGCGCTGAAACAGCGTGCTCACGTATTACAAACCCTACGCACATTTTTCGCTGACCGAGGCGTCATGGAGGTGGATACTCCGGCGATGAGTCAAGCGACGGTGACAGACATTCACTTGCACACCTTTCAAACTCAGTTTGTAGGCCCCGGATATGCCGATGGGCAAGCGCTCTATTTAATGACCAGTCCTGAGTTTCACATGAAACGCTTATTGGCTGCGGGTAGTGGTTCGATTTATCAGATCAACAAGGCATTTCGTAACGAAGAGAGCGGCCGCTACCACAATCCGGAGTTCACCATGTTGGAGTGGTACCGGGTGGGTTTTGACCATCACCAACTGATGGATGAGATGGACGATTTGTTGCAGCAGGTCCTAAACGTGGCGCCGGCTGAGCGAATGAGCTACCAAAACGCCTTCTTGCAAGTGCTTGGTGTGTGTCCGTTAAGCGCGAGCATGGAAGAGCTCAAAGTCGCCGCTGCCACCTTGGGGCTGGAGGATATTGCTCAGCCAGAGCAAGACAGAGATACGCTGTTGCAACTGCTATTTAGTGTCGGTGTGGAAGCCAAGATTGGTCAAACTCGTCCTGCTTTTGTGTACGACTTCCCAGCGACGCAAGCGGCGCTCGCGAAAATTAATCCGACCGATGAACGGGTTGCGGATCGTTTTGAAGTCTATTTTCGCGGCATAGAGCTCGCTAACGGATTCCACGAATTGGATAACCCCAAAGAGCAACAAGCGCGTTTTGAGCAAGACAACCAGAAACGCCAGCAGATGGGCTTACCGGTTCAGCCGATGGACGGCCATTTAATCGCAGCGCTAGAGGCGGGTTTGCCTGAGTGTGCAGGGGTGGCGCTAGGGGTGGATCGTTTGATCATGCTAGCATTAGGCTTTGAGCATATCGAACAGGTTATCGCCTTCCCTGTGACGCGCGCATAAGGCAAGGGTCGCAATATGGCGTGGCGATGAAGAGGCGTCTTTGTCGAGAAATGTGCAACAGATTCTTATTCTGAGCGCTTTTGACTCGCGCCGTCCCATCATCCTCGTTATACTTCCAAGCTGAATTTTAGTCGGGGGCTGTCCATCCGTTGTACAGTTCCAAAATCGAAGAGCACAGGACATGCAAGAGTACATCGCATTTTTTCAACAGAACATGATTCTCTCTTTGGTATGGGCGGGTCTATTGGTTGCCCTTATCATGAACATCGTGAAATCCACTACCGCGGCCTACAAAGAGATCACGGCAGCGCAAACGACTCAATTAATGAACCGTGAAAACGGTGTGGTGGTTGATATCCGCTCAAAAGATGAGTTCCGCAAAGGCCACATCACGGATGCAGTTCACATTTTGCCATCAGACATCAAAGCGGGCAGCTTTGGCGCTCTTGAAAACCACAAATCCGACCCAATCATCGTAGTATGCAAAACAGGTCAGACGGCGCAAGAAAGCGCGAATCTTCTAGCAAAAGCGGGCTTTGAGAACGTGAATCTTCTCAAAAACGGTTTGATTGCTTGGAGTGAAGCGAACCTACCTCTGGTTAAAGGCAAAAAGTAATTCATTGAGCGCTGATTGAAAAATCGACGTTTATTCAAGAGAGATGTGAACAGAGCCACGATTTAACGTGGAAATCGAGTCAGTGTCATATCTCTCGGTTAGTCTCTTGGCAGACTATTTTCTATGAAAGGATTTGAACCATGGCTGAAGCAGCACCGCAACAAGAAGCTCAAAACTTCGCAATTCAACGTATCTTCCTAAAAGACGTATCATTTGAAGCACCGAACTCACCAACCATGTTCCAAAAAGAGTGGAACCCAGATGTTAAACTGGATCTAGACACGCAAAGCCGTGAGCTAGGTGAAGGTGTTTACGAAGTCGTGCTTCGTCTTACCGTGACAGTGAAGAACGCAGACGACACTGCATTTCTTTGTGAAGTTCAGCAAGGTGGTATCTTCACGGCTGAGAAAATGGAAGCGGGTCAATTGGCGCACTGCCTAGGCGCATTCTGCCCGAACATCCTTTTCCCTTACGCGCGTGAAACCATCTCAAGCTTGGTTGTGAAAGGCACGTTCCCACAATTGAACCTAGCGCCAGTGAACTTTGATGCGCTGTTCATGAATTACCTTCAGCAACAAGCTCAGCAAGGTGAGGGTGAAGCTCAGGCGTAATCTTCGCTCTGACGCAACCTTAGCGAAATGCACAGAGCATCTCATCACGATGCGCTGTGCATTTTTTGTTTGAGAATCTTGTGTTCAGCGGTTGGCAAAACGAACGCTGACCACTAGATTCTAGTCACGCAGCAGGACAACTAGGCGGAACCATGACAGACACACAATCCCAAAATGCGTATGGTCGTTCAATCTCTATGACCGTACTCGGCGCAGGCTCATACGGCACGTCGCTGGCCATTTCGTTGGCACGTAACGGTGCCAATGTGGTGCTATGGGGGCACGAGCCTGAGCACATGGCGCGTCTTGAAGCCGCACGCGCCAACGAAGAATTTTTACCCGGCATCGCTTTTCCAGACAGCTTGATCATTGAGACGGACTTAGAAAAAGCCGTCAGTGCCAGTCGAGATCTCCTTGTGGTGGTGCCAAGCCACGTATTTGGTCTGGTGTTGAACAGTGTTAAGCCCTATTTGCGCTCAGACACTCGCATTTGCTGGGCGACCAAAGGGCTGGAGCCTGAAACCGGTCGATTACTGAAAGATGTCGCCCACGATGTGATTGGCGATCAATACTCCCTAGCCGTGCTCTCTGGTCCTACCTTTGCAAAAGAGCTCGCGATGGGGATGCCGACGGCGATTTCTGTGGCTTCGCCAGATGCCGAGTTTGTGAAAGATCTGCAAGAGAAAATCCATTGCAGCAAAACCTTCCGAGTCTATGCCAACAGTGACTTTATCGGTATGCAGCTTGGCGGCGCGGTGAAAAACGTCATTGCGATTGGCGCAGGCATGTCCGACGGCATCGGTTTTGGTGCCAATGCGCGAACCGCACTGATTACCCGTGGCTTAGCAGAGATGAGCCGATTGGGCGCGGCGCTAGGTGCGCAAGCCGAGACCTTTATGGGCATGGCGGGTTTAGGCGATCTGGTGTTGACCTGTACGGACAACCAGTCGCGCAATCGCCGTTTTGGATTGGCACTGGGTCAAGGCAAAGATGTCGACACAGCGCAGCAAGAGATTGGCCAAGTGGTTGAGGGTTATCGCAACACCAAAGAGGTGTTCCTACTTGCTGAGCGTGTCGGTGTCGAGATGCCGATTGTTGACCAAATTTATCAAGTATTGTATCAAGGGAAGGACGCACGCCTAGCCGCGCAAGATTTGCTAGCGCGTGATAAGAAAGCCGAAGCATAAGCGTCATGAGGTGACTCATAAGGCGCACACCTTACTCATGTAAGGGCAGGGAGAATTAGGGACGAGCAAGTAACATGAAACATTGTGAGAAACAGAAAGTCTGGCAGACCATTGTTCGAGAAGCGCGTGAGCTCTCTGAGCAAGAGCCGATGCTCGCCAGCTTCTATCATGCGACCATCATTAAGCATGACAGTTTAGCGGCGGCGCTGAGTTATATTTTGGCCAACAAACTCAATACGGCTTCAATGCCTGCCATGGCGGTGCGAGAGGTGGTTGAGGAAGCCTTTAACTCCGATCCCAATATTACCGCCGCGGCGGCCTGTGACATCTGTGCGACGGTCAACCGTGACCCTGCAGTCTCTATGTACTCCATGCCGCTGCTGTACTTAAAGGGTTATCACGCCCTGCAAGGCTACCGCGTTGCCAACTGGCTTTGGAAGCAAGGGCGCATGGCGCTCGCCACCTATTTGCAAAACCAAATCTCTGTTGCGTGTCAGGTCGATATTCACCCAGCAGCGAGAATCGGTCGCGGCATCATGCTCGACCATGCGACCGGTATCGTCATCGGTGAGACAGCGGTGGTCGAAGATGATGTCTCCATTTTGCAAGACGTCACCTTGGGTGGTACCGGTAAAGAGTGCGGCGATCGTCACCCGAAAATTCGTGAAGGTGTGATGATTGGCGCTGGGGCGAAAATTTTGGGTAATATTGAAGTGGGAGAAGGGGCGAAGATTGGTTCGTGTTCCGTTGTCCTTCAGCCTGTGCCGCCACACACAACGGTTGCGGGTGTGCCAGCTAAAATTGTCGGTCGACCGAAAACCGATAAGCCCTCTTTGGATATGGACCAACAGTTCAATGGTAAGTCACAAAGCTTCATTGGTGGTGATGGGATCTAAGCCGTTAGCGCTTTGATGTTATGTTTACCACGATGCTATGTTTGCCACTTAGCCGAGAAAAGAAAAAAGTCAGCATCACGCTGACTTTTTTGTCTCTTTCAACCTAATACGGTTAGGTCAGGGCTATTACGCCATATCGTTCAACTCAGCGAGCACTTCTTCTGCCCAATCAATCCAAGTTTGACGAATCAGAAGATTACGACGCAGCGTGAGACGCTCTAGACGTTGCTGCTTGTCTAGGGTCGCAGGCGTTGAGTAGTAACCGCTCTCGATTTCTTGGTAGTGTGCGACTAGCTTGCGTGACTCATCGATAAGCTCAGCGAGCTGAGTGCGAAACGGTGCAGAGGGTTGGATAGCACACGCCATCAACTTTGCACAGAACTCATCACGTACCGTAGGATGCGCGGTCGGTTGATCAAACCACTCACCCAGTGCAGTACGGCCGGCATCGGTAATGGAGTAAACTTTACGATCGGGTTTGCCTTCTTGAGGCTCGAGAACACAGGTCACAAGATTGTTTTGCGCCATCTTGTTCAGTTCGCGGTAGACTTGCTGGTGGCTTGCTTTCCAAAAGTAGCCGATAGTGGCAGAAAATTCTTTGGTAATATCGTAGCCCGTCGCATCACGAGTGCTCAGGACAGTTAAAATAACGTGTGGTAATGACATGTCTTCAATCCAAATGGTCAATAAACTTCAAAATACAACCGCTTAATCTTGTGTGTGCTTCTTTGGCACGAATTCTTTTGTCAAGCGGCGCCAACAATGTGTTGGCCATGTCACCTTAAAAAGCCATCTATCACCTAGGTCGATATACTATCGATACGCAAGCTGGTGTTGTTATAGTCACTTGCGATGGCTGAGTAGTATATCTAAATAATAAGCATAAAGTAGAATAGAAGGACAATGTTGCCTAAAAAACTGATAAAAGACTCAGTAGGTTTTTACCTGTAGTTTTTTATTTTTAATATTGAGTTATTTTGTCCTGATTTAGAAATATTATGCCTGAAAAATTGTATTTTTGGTATTCCATACAATATTTGGCGCAGTGTTGTGGCTCATCTTCCTCGTTAGTATTTGTTTTATAATAAAAAAGGCCGATAGATGACTATCGGCCTTTTAGGTTTAATGGGGCGGTGTGCGCCCAAATTTTGTGCGCTAGGCTTAGCCGGTGTTACGCATACCTGCCGCAATACCTGCGATGGTGAGCATTAAGGCTTCTTCAAGCTCTTCCGATGGCTCGTCAGTTTGACGCGTACGATAGAGCAGCTCTGCTTGCAGCATGTTCAATGGCTCAACATAGATATTGCGCAGGCGAATGGACTCTTGTCCCCACGGGTCGCTCTGCATCAAGTTCTCGTTGTTTTCGACATTCAGTACGGTTTTGATGTCTTTTTGTAGCTGTGCACGTAGGCGATCGCCGAGAGGCAGCAGCTCAGGATCTGCCAAGCGTTCATCGTAGTAGCGAGAAATGTCGATATTACACTTGCTGTAGACCATTTCGAGCATTCCGAGACGGGTTGAGAAGAATGGCCATTCACGACACATCTCTTCTAGTAGCGCTTGGTGCCCTTTGTCGACGGAGTATTGAATTGCTTCACCTGCGCCTAGCCATGCTGGTAGTACGAGACGGTTTTGGCTCCAAGAGAAAATCCAAGGAATCGCACGTAGGCTCTCTACACCGCCGTTCGGGTTACGCTTAGCTGGGCGAGAGCCCAGTGGTAGTTTACCAAGCTCCAGCTCTGGCGTTGCTTGACGGAAGTAAGGCACGAAGTCTGGTTCGCCGCGCACAATGCCACGATAGGCTTCACAGCTCACTTCAGACAGCACATTCATCAGATCGCGCCACTCTTGTTTCGGCTCTGGTGGTGGCAGCAGGTTTGCCTCGAGAATTGCACTCGCGTAGAGGTTGAAACTGTTGACCGCCACTTCAGGTAAACCGAGTTTAAAGCGAATCATCTCACCTTGCTCTGTTACGCGTAGGCCGCCTTTCAAGCTCTTTGGTGGCTGAGACAGCAGCGCTGCATGTGCAGGTGCACCGCCACGGCCAATCGTGCCGCCGCGACCGTGGAAGAGGGTCAACTCTACGCCCTCCTCTTCAGCCACTTTGACCAAGGACTCCATTGCGTGGTACTGGGCCCAACCGGCCGACATGACGCCGGCGTCTTTGGCGGAATCCGAGTAGCCGATCATCACCATTTGGTGGTTTTGAATGAATCCGCGGTACAAGTCGATGCTCATCAGCTGTTTGATGACCGCTTCGGCGTTATTGAGGTCGTCGAGCGTTTCAAACAGCGGGCAAACATCCATACGGTACGGACAGCCCGACTCTTGCAGCAGCAAGTGCACCGCGAGAACATCAGAGGCGGTACGTGCCATAGAGATCACGTATGCGCCAAATGCTTCGCGAGGCTGAGCGGCAATGATCTTACAGGTGTCGAGTACCTCTTTGACAGGTTCAGAGGGTTCCCAATCGCGTGGCAGAAGTGGGCGCTTGGACGCCAGCTCATTGGTCAGGAACGCAATCTTATCTTGCTCGCTCCATTGGTCGTAATCGCCAATGCCCAGGTAGCGCGTCAGCTCTGACAGGACATCCGAATGACGGGTACTCTCTTGACGAATATCCAAACGTACCAAGTGCACGCCGAAGGCTTTGATGCGGCGTAAGGTGTCGAGCAGTGAACCATCTGCAATCTTGCCCATGCCACACTCATGCAGTGACTGGTAGCAAGCGTAGAGGGGATCCCACAGCTGTGCGATGCGTTGCAGTGGCGCTTTGACTGCCAGTTTCTGACCATGGATCTTAGCATCAAGGATGTCTTTGGTGTCGGTCAGCAGTTCACGCAGTTCTTTGAGCACGGCACGGTAAGGTTCATGCTCATCCTCGCCAGCGAGTGCTCTCACCGCGTCGTTGCAGCGCGTCATGGACAATTCACTGACCAACTCGTTGACATCGCTGAGATAGAGATCCGCGGCTTTCCAGCGAGAAAGCAACATGACTTCACGGGTGATGGTGTGGGTGACAAACGGGTTGCCGTCGCGATCGCCACCCATCCAAGATGAAAAATGAACAGGGCGAGCATCGATAGGCAGCCCTTCACCAAGGTAATCGGTGAGTTTGTCGTCAAGCTCGCGCAAGAAGTCAGGCACGGCTTCCCACAGTGAGTTTTCAACCACAGCAAAGCCCCATTTCGCTTCATCGAGCGGAGTTGGGCGCTGCTTACGAATGGTGTCAGAATGCCAGCTTTGGGCAATCAGCTGCTCAAGGCGGCGTTCGGTCTTTTGGCGCTCTTTGGCGGACAGATCGCCAAGCTCAAGCTTGGACAAGCATTTGTTGATTTTAACCAGCTTGTTGATCATGGTGCGACGGGTGATTTCTGTCGGGTGCGCCGTGAGCACCAATTCGATGTTCAGATCGCGCACAGCCTGAGCAGTATCTAGCTTGCTGATCTCATTATTGCTCAGTTTGGCAAACAAGCTGTTGATGGCGTCCGGTTCACACACGTGCTCATCACAATGGCGTGAAATCGTATGGTACTGCTCCGCCATGTTGGTGAGGTTGAGGAACTGGTTGAACGCGTGCGCAACGGGAGTTAACTGCTCGTTTGGCAGGTTTTTGATCTCTTCAATCAAGCTCTCGCGGTCTTCTTTGTTGCCTGCGAGGGCAGATTTAGAAAGCTTACGAATTGTTTCTACTTTATCGAGCAGTGCTTCACCATGAGCATCCTTAATGGTGTTGCCGAGCAAGTGCCCGAGCATGCTTACGTTGCTTCGAAGAGCAGAGTATTTCTCATTCATTGTCGTCCTGCCTTGTAAAAAAATTACATCCATTGTTCTTTTGATAAGCCAACAATCTAGCGAAAAATGTCGCTTAGAGTCAATTATCACATGCAAAGTTTGCAAATATTATGCAATCGATATCAATGAGCAAAAAGCATCCAACCCCAGAGAAAATGGGTGAAATTTTATTACATTTGAAGTGGCTAACGACGAAAGATTGCTCTGCTCGAGAGGAAAGTCACCGAGCAGAGCGACGTGTCTGTTTTTAGAAACAGTATTTGTACATGGCTTTTGACAGTACATCGATGGTCGGATCGATAAAATCGAAGGCGAGGAACTCATCGGGCTGGTGGGCTTGGTCAATTGAGCCGGGGCCAAGCACCAAGGTCGGACATAACTGCTGCAAAAACGGCGCTTCGGTGCAGTAGTTGACCGTTTCAGCGTCCATGCCACAAATGGACTCCATACCACCAATAAACGGGTGATCATGTTGACACTCATAACCCGGGATCGGCTCATGCAGCGGCGTGATTTCAATTCGGCCGGGCCATTTGGCTTCGACGTCTTTGAGTGCGCCGCGCAGCATGTTGTCGAGGCCATCCAAACTGATACCGGGCAGCGGTCTCACGTCATAATGCAGCTCGCAGCAGCCACAGATGCGATTGGCGCTGTCGCCGCCGTGGATGTGACCCAAATTGAGAGTCGGGCTCGGAATCGCAAACCCTGGGTGATGATACTCTTTGATCAGTTTGTCGCGCAGTTGCATTAGCGCGTACAACACTTCATGCATGATCTCGATGGCGTTGACACCAAGCGCAGGGTCGGAAGAGTGGCCCGATTTACCGGTCACGCGCACGGCATTGGCGACGTGCCCTTTGTGGCCACGAATAGGCACTAAACTGGTTGGCTCGCCAATGATGCAGTAGTCCGGTTTAAACGGGGCGTGTTCAGTGAAATGACGAGCGCCGAGCATGGTCGTCTCTTCATCGCATGTGGCTAAGATGTAGAGCGGTTTGCTTTGTTTGCTCCAGTCGACCTTTTTTACCGCTTCAATAATAAAGGCAAAAAAGCCTTTCATATCGGCTGTACCTAAGCCGTAGAAACGGTTGTTGTCTTCTGTTAGGGCGTGAGGGTTGTAGTTCCAGCGTCCTTCATCAAATGGCACCGTATCGCTGTGTCCGGCCAGCAATAAGCCGCCTTCTCCTGAGCCTTTCTTTGCCATCAGGTTGAACTTGCCCGGTTCGACTTGCGTGACTTCGACCTGAAAGCCGATGTCTTTGAGCCAGTCTGCGAGCTTTTCAATGACTTGCTGATTGCCTTCATCCCAGCGTGGGTCAGTCGAGCTGATGGATGAGGTAGAAATAAGGCCGCGGTAGACCTCTATAAAGCTAGGTAATTGCATATTTAGTTCGCATTCCCTGTTGACATAATTCTATTAAGAAGGTAAAACACATAATAAATCACTTTTAATGAATAAAAAACCGTTAAAAGCTAAAGTTTGTAAATTTATAGTCACTCTTTGGGTGGCGTTTTTAACCCAATTATGGATGTCGAGATGCTAAAAACCACAATCATCGGTGCCAGCGGCTACACAGGTGCAGAATTGGCGCTCATGGTGCAAAAACACCCAGAGCTTACGCTAGCAGGTTTATATGTGTCCGCCAATAGCGTCGATGCAGGTAAGAGCATTGCGACACTGCACCCCAAGTTACAAGGTTTAGTGACCGAGCCAGTGCAGCCGCTCGTTGACGTGGCAAAGGTTGGCAAAGAGAGCGACGTGGTTTTTCTTGCGACTGCCCATGAAGTCAGCCACGATTTAGCCGCGCCATTGCTTGAGCAAGGCTGCCAGGTGTTTGATCTCTCGGGCGCTTTTCGGGTCAAAAAAGAGGGTTTCTACAGTGAGTTCTATGGTTTTGAGCACCAGTTCGAACAGCTGCTAGAAAATGCTACCTATGGTCTTGCCGAGTGGAATGAGCCAGGCATTAAACAGAGCCAGCTTATTGCGGTGCCGGGTTGTTATCCCACTGCGTCACAACTTGCCATCAAGCCACTATTGCAATCTGGGTTAGTTGATACAACTCAGTGGCCAGTCATCAATGCGACAAGTGGTGTGTCGGGCGCGGGGCGCAAAGCCTCACTGACGAACAGCTTTTGTGAAGTGAGTCTTCAGCCTTATGGCGTGTTTACTCACCGCCACCAACCGGAAATTGCCACTCATCTGGGTTGCGATGTGATCTTTACTCCTCATCTGGGCAATTTTAAACGTGGGATTCTGGCGACCATCACTATGAAGCTAGCGCCTGGTGTGACGGCTGAGCAAGTAGCACAAGCGTTTACTAACGCCTATCAGAACAAACCGGCCGTTCGTCTGCACACGACGACACTGCCTTCGATTCAGAACGTCGAAAACACGCCTTTCTGCGATATTGGCTGGAAGGTTCAGGGCGAGCACATCATTGTCGTATCGGCGATTGATAACTTGCTCAAAGGCGCATCGAGTCAAGCGATGCAATGTTTAAACATCCACTACGGATATCCCGAGTTAACTGCCCTTGTATAGTCTCAATCGTCAAGGTTGAAACGGAGTCATCAAGCGGTAGAGGTAAGAGTAATGACAGAGAACAATCAAACGCCATTAGTGATCAAATTAGGCGGTGCGGCACTTTCTTGCACCGAGACGCTCAGCCAAGTGTTTGGCGCCATCGCTAATTACCAAACTCAGGCGCAGCGACGAATTGTGATCGTCCACGGCGGCGGATACTTAGTGGACGATCTTATGGCCAAGCTCAATCTTGAAACGGTCAAAAAACAGGGTCTACGTGTGACGCCTTATGACCAAATTCCTGTCATTGCGGGTGCATTGGCTGGTACGGCCAACAAGCTACTGCAAGGGCAAGCGATTAAAGATGGCCTGAATGCAGTAGGGTTGAGCTTAGCCGATGGCGGTTTGTGTCAGGTTCAAGAGTTGGATCCGGAACTCGGCGCGGTAGGCAAAGCATCACCTGGCGATTCTACCGTGTTGCAAGCGATTTTGGCGACGGGCGCACTGCCGATCATTAGCTCGATTGGCTTGACGCAAGACGGCCAGTTGATGAACGTGAATGCCGACCAAGCGGCGGTCGCAGTGGCTGGCGCACTGGATGCAGAATTGGTGTTGTTGTCGGATGTGAGTGGTGTACTGGATGGTAAAGGCCACCTCATCAAAAGCTTAGATGAAGAGAAAGCACAAAGCCTGATCAAAGGCCAAGTGATCACCGATGGCATGATCGTGAAAGTCAACGCAGCGTTGGAAGCGGCGAATGACTTGGGTCGTCCGATTGAAGTAGCGACATGGCGCTACCCAGAAAAGCTCGTTGAGCTGTTCGCAGGGCAAAGCATCGGCACTCAGTTTTTACCTAAGCCATAAACACAAAGAGATTCGTGCAGTGACTTGTGGTCACTGCCAAACAAACACAGGGCGCCCGCTTGATTGGATGCGCGGCACCAAAGCAGATTAATCACCCAGCGCTAGGGCCATACGCCGCGCTGGATGTTGGAGAGAATAAAATGAGCAAAGTACAAGTAAACAAAGTCGTCGTCGCCTACTCTGGTGGTCTTGATACCTCAGTGATCATCCCGTGGCTAAAAGAGAACTACGACTGTGAAGTGGTCGCGTTTGTCGCTGATGTCGGCCAAGGTGAAGAAGAGTTGGTTGGCATCGAAGAAAAAGCGAAAGCATCCGGTGCGTCTGAGTGTTACGTGGTCGATCTCAAAGAAGAGATGGTGGCAGAGTACATCTACCCAACGCTGAAAACCGGCGCATACTACGAAGGCAAGTACTTGCTCGGCACTTCAATGGCTCGTCCTATCATTGCCAAAGCACAAGTTGAGATTGCACGTAAAGTCGGTGCGGATGCCTTGTGTCACGGCTGTACCGGTAAAGGTAACGACCAAGTACGTTTCGAAGGCGCGTTTGCTGCGCTCGCCCCTGACTTGCAAGTGATTGCGCCATGGCGTGAGTGGGACTTGGTCAGCCGTGAAGAGTGTCTGGATTACCTAGCTGAGCGCAACATCCCTTGTAGTGCGTCGCTGACTAAAATCTACTCGCGTGATGCTAACGCTTGGCACATCTCAACCGAAGGTGGTGTGCTAGAAGATACTTGGAATGCGCCAAACGAAGATTGTTGGGTATGGACCGTTGACCCTGAGCAAGCACCTAACGAAGCGGAATACGTCACCCTCAAAGTAGAAAAGGGCGAAGTGGTGGCGGTTGACGGTGAAGCCATGACGCCATACAACGCACTGGTTTACCTCAATGAAAAAGGTGCGAAGCACGGTGTGGGTCGTATCGACATCGTTGAGAACCGTTTGGTTGGCATGAAGTCTCGCGGCTGTTACGAAACTCCGGGAGGCACCATCATGATGGAAGCGCTGCGTGCGGTTGAGCAACTGGTGCTGGATAAAGCGTCATTTGAGTTCCGCGAAGAGCTGGGCCTCAAAGCATCACATCTTGTGTACGATGGTCGCTGGTTCACACCACTGTGTAAGTCTATCCTAGCGGCGTCTGAAGAGTTGGCGCAGGATGTCAATGGCGAGGTGGTTGTGAAGCTGTACAAAGGTCAAGCAACGGTAACGCAGAAGCGTTCGGACAACAGCCTTTACAGCGAAGAGTTTGCGACCTTTGGCGAAGATGAAGTGTACGACCAAAGCCACGCAGGCGGATTCATTCGTCTCTACTCACTATCGAGCCGTATCCGCGCTTTGAACAGTCAGAAAAAATCGTAATCGATCTTCCTGAACTGTCTTGTTATCTTACTCAAGCCCATCTGAAAAGATGGGCTTGTTTCGTTACAGGCGACAGAAAATAGTCATGAATAAATATGTAAAAATAATGAATTAATACTTTATTTTTGTCTGAATTTGCCGTAACGTTGACCCATCAAAAAAATACTGAATTCCATTCAGAGATTGTTTTAGCAAACGCGCTGTCAAACGCACAGTGAGCACTGGTAATCAGGAGAAACGCAATGGCATTATGGGGCGGAAGATTTACCCAAGCAGCAGATACAAGATTCAAAGAATTCAATGATTCATTGCGTTTTGATTACCGATTGGCAGAGCAAGATATCGTCGGCTCTATCGCGTGGTCGAAAGCGCTGCTTTCTGTCAACGTATTGAGTGAAGAAGAGCAGCAGAAATTAGAGCTGGCGTTAAACGAGCTTAAGCTTGAAGTGATGGAAGACCCGCACCAGATCTTGCGTTCAGATGCGGAAGATATCCACTCTTGGGTAGAGCAGCAGCTGATCAGCAAAGTCGGCGATCTGGGTAAAAAACTGCACACGGGCCGTTCACGTAACGACCAAGTCGCCACTGACCTCAAACTCTGGTGTCGTCAGCAAGGCCAGCAACTGCTAATGGCGCTGGATCGTCTGCAAGCGCAAATGGTCTCTGTCGCCAAGCAACATCAAGCCACGGTATTACCGGGTTACACGCACTTACAACGCGCGCAGCCTGTTACGTTTGCCCACTGGTGTTTAGCCTACGTGGAGATGTTTGAGCGCGACTACTCACGTCTGCATGATGCGATTGAACGTCTTGATACTTGCCCGCTGGGCTCCGGTGCGTTGGCGGGAACGGCTTACCCGATTGATCGTGAAGTGTTGGCGCATAATTTGGGCTTTCGTCGTGCCACACGTAACTCCCTCGACTCAGTGTCTGACCGCGATCATGTAATGGAGCTGATGTCTGTCGCTTCTATTTCCATGCTGCACTTGTCGCGTCTAGCAGAAGATATGATTTTCTACAACTCAGGTGAATCCAATTTCATTGAGTTGGCTGATACCGTCACCTCTGGCTCATCTTTGATGCCGCAGAAGAAAAACCCTGATGCACTCGAATTGATTCGTGGCAAAACAGGTCGCGTCTATGGCTCGTTAGCCGGGATGATGATGACCGTCAAAGCCTTGCCTCTGGCTTACAACAAAGACATGCAAGAAGACAAAGAAGGTCTGTTTGATGCACTCGACACCTGGAACGATTGCATGGAAATGGCCGCACTCTGTTTTGATGGCATCAAAGTCAACGGTGAGCGTACCTTGGAAGCGGCGAAGCAAGGGTATGCAAACGCCACCGAATTGGCCGACTACTTGGTTGCCAAAGGCATTCCATTCCGTGAAGCGCACCACATTGTTGGCGTTGCTGTGGTGGGCGCGATTGAGAAAGGCTGCGCCCTTGAAGAGCTATCATTAGGTGAGCTCAAAGCCTTCTCTGCGGTGATTGAAAACGATGTGTATGACATTCTCACCATCGAATCGTGTCTAGAGAAACGTAGTGCGCTTGGCGGTGTGTCACCGAAGCAAGTAGCGTACGCCGTTGAGCAGGCGGAAGGCCGTTTGATCAAGCGCGACAACAACACCGTTAATGTGCGACCTGCACGTTTGACCGACATTGAAGCGCTGGAAGGCATGGTCACCTACTGGGCGAACATGGGTGAGAACTTACCGCGTTCACGTAATGAACTGGTGAGAGACATCGGCTCGTTCGCGGTGGCGGAACATCATGGAGAAGTGACTGGCTGCGCCTCACTCTACGTCTACGATTCTGGTTTGGCCGAAATTCGCTCATTAGGGGTAGAAGCAGGCTGGCAAGGTCAGGGACAGGGCAGTGCGATTGTTCAGTACCTGGTAGAGAAAGCGCGCCAAATGGCGATCAAGAAAGTCTTTGTGCTGACGCGCACCCCAGAGTTCTTCATGAAGCAGAGCTTCTTGCCGACCTCGAAATCACTGTTACCAGAGAAAGTGCTCAAAGATTGCGAGCAGTGCCCGCGTCAACATGCCTGTGATGAGGTCGCTCTAGAGGTGAATTTAGTCGAGCAGCCGATTGCCCGCGTCAACGTTGCGTAACTTATGTCTCTCAATCAAGAGGGCTCAATATATGCAACTTGATGGGCTTTAGCTAACCAAGACGATATCAGTAGTTGAAACCCAAGGCGATAAAAAAGATCAAAAAAGATCGTTATCGTATGGGAACTTCTAAGAGAAAGTCCGGTCTATTAAAGTACCACTGCTTTTTCTTAGAAGAATCTAAGAGAGCCCCAAGACTAAGATTGGTTTTGGGGCTTTTTTCTATCTAGCCCCCGCGCAGCGAGCTATCCATGACTCTCTTGATGAATGTCGCTAAGAGTGTATCGAAGAATACGTTCATACCCAAAGTATCAAGATCAACGCTCCCACTGGATATTCGCTATTTTTTATGGCGTTTCTGCCACGGGATAACAATGAACTTTACCCAAATATGCAGCGCTAATAAGCCATTAAAGGCAAACCCCGCCACCAGTAACGCGATGGATTCAATACTTTTCGGTTGTTCACGAAACAAGAACCACCACGCAACCCAACAGGCGACAGACAACAGCGTGAGTTGATCCATGCAGCGCTGGCATCGGCCGATCTTTTTCCAAAACCAATGTTGATTGCAATAGGGGCAGGCCATCTGGGTCACTCGAGCAGCAAGGGAACCCAGATAATAAAAAAGCACCGGCCGTTTGGCTAGTGCTTTAGTGATAGTAAGTGAGTGAGAGGAAGTGATCCCCCGACCCACGTCTGGGCCGGGAGATCGAGGGCTCAGTGAATGATCAAGACTCTAAAGTGGCTAAGTAGTGATCCAACTCTTCGCTACCGCCGATGTGTTTACCGCCGATAAAAATTTGTGGCACTGTGGCTCGTCCAGTAATCGCACGCAAGCTCACAGTGGTGGCGTCTTTGCCTAAGATCACCTCTTCGTATTGCAGATCATGGTCGATCAAGGCTTGTTTGGCTTTGACGCAAAACGGACAGCCGGGTTTGGTAAATACCGTGATGGACTCTTGCGTCTTATAGCTTGGCGCAACGTATTTAAGCATAGTGTCTGCGTCAGAGACTTTGAACGGGTCACCTGGCTCGTCTGGCTCGATGAACATTTTGTCAATCACGCCATCTTTGACCAACATGCTGTAGCGCCAAGAACGGTGGCCAAAGCCAAGCTCTGATTTGTTGACCAACATGCCCATGCCTTGGGTGAATTCGCCGTTACCGTCTGGAATAAAGGTGATGTTGTCTGCCTCTTGGTCGTTTTTCCACGCGTTCATCACAAAGGTGTCGTTGACCGATAAGCAGACAATCTCATCGACGCCATGCTCTTGGAATACCGAGAACAGCTCGTTGTAGCGTGGCAGGTGACTTGAAGAACACGTTGGCGTAAAAGCGCCCGGCAAGCTAAACACAATCACGGTTTTATTGCGAAATAGTTCGTCAGTGGTGATGTTGACCCAAGTGTCGCCCTGACGGGTAGGAAACGTAACATTTGGAACAGTCTGACCTTCTTTTGATACCAACATAGATGCCCTCTAATAATATGGTTAGCAAGCCCATTCGGCTTGGCGTTCTCAATTTGTGGGTCCAGTATCGTAAAACTCCTTTGATAGCTCCAATCGTTTGATATAATTGCATCAATAGTTAAAATCTATAAAAACTCACAGGAGAATCCCTGCGCATGAATATTCGAGATTTTGAGTATGTTGTTGCCTTGGCGGAACATAAACATTTTCGAAAAGCCGCCGAAGCGTGTTTTGTCAGTCAGCCGACCTTAAGTGGGCAGATCCGTAAGCTTGAAGATGAACTCGGCACTGTGTTGCTCGAGCGCAGCAGTCGCCGCGTGTTGTTTACTGACTCTGGCTTACAGTTGGTCGAGCAAGCCAAACGGATTCTCAGTGAAGTGAAAACCTTCAAGGATATGGCCTGCGGGCAAAGCGGCGCCATGACTGGTCCAATGCACATCGGTTTTATTCCCACCGTCGGTCCTTACATCTTGCCGAAAATCGTTCCGACGCTTAAAGAGCGTTTCCCTGAGCTTGAGCTGTTTCTTCATGAAGCGCAAACCCAGCAGTTAGTGCGTCAGTTAGAAGAGGGCAAGCTGGACTGTTTGGTTTTGGCGTCAGTGGCAGAAACCGCGCCGTTCAAAGAGATCCCAGTGTATGAAGAGCCGCTCAGTGTGGCGGTGCCGTGTGACCATGAGTGGGCGAAGTTGGAAGAGTTGGACATGTTGGAGCTCAATGGCAAGACGGTATTAGCGCTCGGTGATGGTCACTGTTTACGTGACCAAGCACTCGGCTTTTGTTTCGCGGCCGGAGCCAAAGATGATGAGCGTTTTAAAGCCACCAGCCTTGAAACCCTGAGAAACATGGTGGCAGCCGGAGCGGGTATCACCTTACTGCCGCAGTTGTCTATCCCGCACGAAAAGCAAAAAGATGGCGTGTGTTACGTCAAGGCGGTCAATCCCGTGCCTTCACGGACGATAGTGGTGGCCTATCGCCCAGGCTCGCCACTAAGAGAGCGGTTTGAGCTGCTAGCGAAAACCATCAAAGAGAAGTTAGTCATCGACTAACACTCAGGAAAAACTAAAAAGGGATGGCGCGCGCCATCCCTTTCTCTTCCTCTCTATCAAACTGATTAGAACAGCTCTTCTCCTTCACTGTTCGATGAGTAGATAGAGGGACCTAAATCTTCACTGACGTATTTGGTCGGCTCGGTTCCTTCGAGGAAATACTCGAACATCGCACTGGCGTCAAAACGGTTGGTCAGCAGACCAGAATCTCGGTCAATTCGCACTCGCACAATGTTCTCAGGGATCGTTTTGTCCTGCTTTGGTACGCCATTCAATGCCACTTTCATAAAGTCCACCCATGCTGGTTCCGCGGTTTTCGCGCCTGACTCTGCGCCTGAGATCGGATTTTGCGCTAAGTTGGCGTTCGGCGTTGTGCGGCCGAGTGTACGGTTGTGGTCATCAAACCCAACCCAAGCGATCGCCACCATGCCCGGACCGTAACCGTTATACCAGGTATCTTTGGAGTCGTTGGTGGTACCGGTTTTACCGCCCACATCGCGGCGCTCAAGTTGCTGGGCACGCCAACCGGTGCCGTTCCAGCCGGTTCCTTCACGCCAGTTACCGCCGCCCCAGATGTTGCTGTACATCATCTCACGCATTAAAAATGCCGTTTGTTCGGAGATCACTTGCGGTGCGTATTGCACCACATCACTGATTGGCAACTCAACATCTTGCTCGTTGAAGTCGTTGATTGTCGCAGTGTTTGAATCGGTTTGAGGCGATGTATTCAGGGCCTCGCTATCACAGCCTGCACGGCAGACGATTTTCGGATTGGCGGCAAATTCGGGTTCACCAAACGGACCTTCTACCTTACTGATGTAGAAAGGTTCCACATAGTAACCACCGTTGGCAAACACGGAATAGCCTTGAGCCATCTTAACCGGAGTTAAACTGCCGGCACCCAAGGCAATGGTTTCAGAGCGAGGCAGTTGCTCAATATCAAAACCAAAACGGGTCAGGTACTCGCGGGTCTCATCAAGACCGACTTCACGCAGCACGCGCACCGCCATCACGTTTTTCGATTGCGCCAGACCGATACGTAGGCGTGTCGGGCCGGTGTAGGTTGGCGGTGAGTTTTTCGGACGCCACGCCGTGCCTTGACTGCGATCCCACTGGTTAATGGGGGCGTCGTTGATCAAGCTGGCTAAGGTTAAGCCTTTGTCGAGCGCCGCGGAATAGATGAAGGGTTTGATACTTGAGCCAACCTGACGAACCGACTGGGTCGCACGGTTAAACTTGTTATGGACGAAGTTAAAGCCACCGACCAGTGATAGGACTGCGCCGTTTTCAGGGTTCATGGCCACAAAGGCGGTATTGGCGTTCGGGACTTGGCTGAGCTGCCACATCGCGCTGTCATCGTCGACGGCGACCTGACGGACCCAAATTTGTTCGCCGATAGTCACGACATCACCGGCTTTACTGGGCGCGGGGCCTTGACGCTCATCGGTCAAAAAGCGGCGTGCCCATTTAAGGCCGTCCCAGCTTAAGGTCTGCTCACCGCTGCCTTTCACCCATACGGTGGCTTGCTTCGCCGCCACGTCCAATACTACGGCGGGCGTTAATTGGCCGTAGGTTGGCACCTTGTTTAATGCCTCTTCGATAGCTTGAGTCGACAATGGCGCCGCGTTGGGTTTCCACAACACGGTTTCCGCACCGCGGTAACCGTGACGCTCGTCATAAGCGAGTAGGTTATTGATGGCCGAGTCGTTGGCGGCGGCTTGCAGCTTCGAGTCTACGGTTGTGTAGACATTCATCCCCGAGGTGTAGGCGTCTTCACCGTAGCGAGCCACCATCCAGGCGCGCGCCAGTTCCGCCACATACGGAGCGCTCAATTCGATATCGGCGCTGTGGTAGCGTGCCACGATCGGCTCTTCTCTCGCTTGGTCGTACTCTTGCTGCGTAATGTAGTTTTCACTCAGCATACGGCCAAGAACCACGTTACGACGATTCGTCGCACGTTCAAGCGAGTAGATAGGGTTCATCGTCGATGGGGCTTTAGGCATCCCCGCCAACGTCGCGAGCTCGCTCAGCGTGAGCTGCTGAAGATCTTTGCCAAAATAGACCTGCGCTGCGGCGCCAAAGCCGTAAGAGCGGTAGCCCAAGAAGATCTTATTGACGTAGAGCTCCATGATCTCTTGTTTGGATAGCAGCTGCTCGATGTGAATCGCGATAAAAATCTCTTTGATTTTACGCATGATCTTCTTCTCATTAGAGAGGAAGAAGTTACGCGCCAACTGCTGAGTAATGGTACTCGCCCCTTGTTTGGCCGAACCAGACATGGCCACCACGACCGCCGCTCGGGTAATACCGATCGGGTCGATACCTGGGTGATCGTAAAAGCGACTGTCTTCAGTGGCGATCAGTGCCTCAATCAAATGTTGAGGGATGTCGTCATAGCTGACCGGAATGCGGCGCTTCTCACCGAACTGAGAAATCAGTTTGCCGTCTTGGCTGAACACCTGCATCGGTGTTTGCAGTTCCACATCTCGAAGAGTGGCGACGTCGGGGAGGTCCGGTTTGACATAAAAATAGAAACCGAAAATTGTACCGACTCCAAGAATCATGCAAACCAATGTAAAAATGAATAATCGCTTTATGAACTTCACCGGAGAATTCCTGAAATTATAGGTCGCTAATATGCAAACCCTTGTACTGTAAGCTGAAACTTTAGCTCATGCTTTTTCTTAGTGCTTATTAAACCATCAATTCAGTAAGCGCGCGAGCTAAGCATTTCAATAGGGAGCAACGCGGTATGGGTAGAACATTGGTTACAGGCATAGACATCGGCCGTTACAGCATTAAAGCCGTGGTGCTCAAGCCTGTTAAAGACACATTCGCCTTGGTGGGTTATCACGAGATCCCCATTGAGGCGGACATATTCTCTGATAATCACCTGCTCAATTATCAGAAAATTGTAAAGAAACTCAAAGAACTAAGAAAGGGGTTGCCACTATTTAGTCGCAAGGCCGCTTTGTGTGTGCCCGACAACGCCGTAATTAGCAAGGTATTACAAATAGATAGCGAACTTTCCGGTTCTGAAAGAGAGTTCGCCATCTTTCAGGCCTTTTCTCATCAATCGCCATTTCCAGTCGAAGAGCTGAATTTAGACTTTGTTGCGATAGACCCGCAAGCGCAGCGCCACGCCACCGCCAGTTACCAAGTGTTTGCGACTCGCAAAGAGTTAGTCGATAGCCGTGTTGACGCCACCAGCAAAGCTGGCTTTGAGCCTGTGCTACTTGATGTGCAAGCCTACGGTTTGACGCAAATATGGCATGAGGCTGCGCGTATCCAGCAGCGCAAAAACTGGCTGCTGCTCGATGTCGGTTTTACTCAAGCCTCAGTGTGCATTGATGTATGGGACAAGCCGCCCTTGTGCAAAGAGTTCCCTGTTGGCACACAAAGTGTGATTAATCACCCGAGCGAGTCCCTTGAAAGCGGTGAGCAACGTTTTGTCCGAGAGGTAATGGATAAGTTGCAGCGCCACATTCAACTGGTCTCGTCGATGAGCAATCGGGAGATTGAGGGCGTCTGGCTTACCGGTGGTGCGGCGTGCGACCCTCAATTGCAGGTGCTGTTGCAAGATGCGGTGGTAAACCGTTTACAGCTCAAGTTTGAATCGCTCGATCCTTTGGCGCTATTTCAAGGCGCGAGCAAAGTTCAAGGGGCGAGCAAAGGCAACAAGAAGCCGGGCTTTGCCTTTGCCACCGCCGCGGGGCTGGCACTAAGAGGCCTTCAGTGGATGGAGAATCGCCATGCTGCATAGCCTCAATTTGTTGCCTTGGCGAGAGGCGCTCAAGGCGCGTCATCGACGCCGATTTTTCTCGCTTGTTGTGCTCGGCGTTCTGCTCGCTGGCGGTGTCCAATGGGGCGCGGGGGCGTATTTCGACTATCAAAAAGGGTTGCAGCAGCAGAGGTTGGATTACCTCAATCGCTACATTGCGAGCCTCGACAAGCAAATTGACAACCTAAAGCAAGTGGAAAAAGAGCACTCAGCGTTATTGACCCGACTTTCGGTGGTTGAGGAGTTGCAACTGCAGCGCAATAAAACCACCGATTTCATGAACCTCATCCCTGCGATGATCCCGCAAGGTGTGTATGTCGACAAGATCAAGATGAATGGTCAGCAACTAGAGGTGTCAGGCATCAGTGATACCACCTCGAGACTGGCGACCATGCTCGACAATTTAGAAAAGTCTTCTCAGCTCAGTAACGTGGAAATGCACTCGATTGTGCTGGGCAAACAACGTTTTGGTAAACAGTTTCAGACCTTTCACGTCTCGTTTTCTCTGCTCAATCAAGATGATGCGAATCGACAAGGAGCGCAGTGATGGCCAGTTACACCGATTTGGATTTTGAAGAGTTACCCGAATGGCCGTTGTTGCCGCAATTGGGCGTCATTGCAGTCTTGATTTTGTTGCTGCAGGGAGTGGGGTACTGGTTTTACTTGAAACCGAGTAACGAGCAGTTGCAACGGCAAATCGACAAGGAGCAAGTGCTCAAAACCACGGCCACCATCAAGGCGAACAAAGTGGCGGCGCTGCCGCAGTTAAAAGCGCAGTTGGATGAGCTTTCACAGCGCTACGACTATTTATCACGCCAACTGCCGGTACAGAAAGAGCTGGCGAGCATGTTGGCTGCCGTCAATGAGCAAGGGTTGAAGCACTCACTCACCTTTACTCGCATCGATTGGGGTGAAAAGCAAAATAAAGAGTTTCTCTACCGCTTGCCGCTCAATATCGAACTGACGGGCGATTACCACAATATTGGCCAGTTCTCACAGGCGATCGCGCAGCTACCGCGCATCATCAATTTTGACGATGTCGATTGGCAGCGGGTCAGCCAAGAGAGCAGTACGCTGCACTTTCGTGTGCGCGCCTACACCTACCAATTTAAACCGGAGGTGAAAGATGAACAATAACCGCCGTCTCTCATGCTCGACATGGGGAGCGCTGATGGGCTGCGCTTTGTTACTCGCCGGATGTAAAGCCAATCAAGCGCCGTTGGATCAATTTCGTCAGCAGATCGAGTCAAGCGCGCGTCATCAAGTGGCCTCGCTGGCACCGGTACTTGAGTTCAAGGCCAGTGCCTATCAAGCGCACGATCTGAGAGAGCCTTTTGTCCTGCCTAAAGTGGCCATTGTGATGAACCAACCCGTCGCCAAGGTGGATTGTTGGCAGCCCGAGCCTCGGCGCAAAAGTGGTCGTTTAGAGCGCTACCCCCTTAGCAAACTGCGTTTGACCGGTGTGATGAGCAGTCAAGGCGCGATTTCTGCGCTGATTCAGGTGCCGACGGGCGAAGTGATTAAAGCGACGCGCGGACAATACATTGGCGTCAACAACGGAAAAATAACCAAAGTAACCCAAAGTTACCTAACGATAAATGAGACTTTGCCAGATGGCTTAGGTTGCTGGAATACCCGCAACGTCAAACTGGCGCTTAAATAGATGTTAATAATTGAGATGAAATCATGGTGAAAGGATTCCTCCCCCCAAGAAAACACACGCGGTTTACCTGTGGCTTAATGGCCTTATGGTTGCTTGTATTTAGTAGCGCCGTATTGGCGACGAGCAATGAACCCAACCGTCTGGTGGACATCGACTTTCGAGTGGATAAACAGCAGCACGCCAAAATCATTGTGCAGTTGCAAAGCCCTAAGGTCGCGGTGGATTTACAAAAAGCGCAAGAGGGGTTGAGCATTGAACTGCTCAATACCCAGGTGCCCGATGACAAGCTGTATGTACTCGATGTCAAAGACTTTTCCACCCAGGTGAAGTCAATCGAAGTGTTTCGCAAACAGCCAAGCACGCTATTGATTGCCGATATCGAGGGTGAGTACAGCTACGACTACAGCCTCAATGGCAGTTACCTTGAGGTCTTAGTCAAAAAAGTGAGCAAAGAGGAGGCGGCAAAACCGGTCAATATTATGGAAAAGGAAGGCAAAACCATTTCGATTAACTTCCAAGATATTCCGGTGCGCAACGTTTTGCAGCTCATTGCCGATTACAACCAGTTCAACTTGGTGGTGTCCGACTCCGTCAAAGGCAACTTAACGCTGCGTCTTGATGGTGTACCTTGGCAGCAGGTGCTCGACATCATCTTACAAGTTAAAGGGCTCGATAAGCGTGTGGATGGCAATGTCGTGCTGGTGGCGCCTAAAGCCGAGTTAGATCTGCGGGAAAAAGAGGCGCTAGAAAAAGCGCGCTTAGAGGCGGAGCTTGGTGAACTTAGCTCGGAGATCATCAAAGTGAAGTTTGCCAAAGCGTCGGACATTGCCGATATGATTGGCGGCGAGAGTGCAATGAGCATGCTCTCAGAGCGAGGTTCACTCAGTATTGATGAGCGAACTAACGCCTTACTGATCCGTGATTTAAAAGAGAATATCGATGTGGTGCGAGAAATAGTGGAATCGCTCGATGTGCCCGTCAAGCAAGTGCAAATTGAAGCGCGGATTGTGACTGTTAACGAGGGTAACCTGGATGAGCTTGGCGTGCGTTGGGGCTTTACCTCAACTAATGGCAACAATACCGTGGGTGGAAGTATTGAGAGCAACCTGTACCAGCGCGGCTTGCTTGACCAAGATACGCTACCCGTGGATGACTTTTTGAACGTCAACTTAGGGGCAACGGCGGCGAATGCCTCGTCAATCGCGTTTCAGGTCGCCAAACTGGGCTCAGGGACGCTGCTCGATTTGGAGTTGTCTGCCATGCAGAGTGAATCCAAAGCGGAGGTGATCTCTAGCCCTCGTTTGATCACCACCAATAAAAAGCCCGCCTATATCGAGCAAGGAACGGAAATTCCCTATCTGGAGTCCTCTTCGAGTGGCGCCACCAGTGTGACCTTCAAAAAGGCGGTACTAAGTTTGAAAGTCACACCACAAATCACGCCAGACAACCGCTTGGTGTTAGATTTGAGTGTCACGCAAGATAGACCGGGTCAAGTGGTGAAAACCGGCACGGGTGAGGCAGTGGCGATCGATACGCAGCGCATCGGTACACAAGTGCTGGTGGAGAACGGCGAAACGGTCGTGCTGGGCGGCATTTTTCAACATAGTGTGACGGATTCTGTCGATAAGGTGCCGTTATTGGGGGATTTACCCCTACTTGGGGCGCTATTTAAGCGAAGTTACCAGAAAATGGGCAAAAGTGAGCTGCTGATCTTTGTCACGCCTAAGGTCGTCTTGCAATAAGATGAGGCGTTATTATTAAGCTTAAGTAAAAATAGTTTGCATTAGTGGCACCAGATCTAGATAATTTCGGGTCTTATCACGAATTATCTGTGAGGAATCGGTGCCACAAGCACTTTCTTGGCAAGTTTTATACTGGCCTCTCTTGTGGCGATGTCATTGAATTAACGTTGTAAATTACTGCTAAACATGGCTGAAAAACGCAATATTTTCCTTGTTGGCCCAATGGGCGCCGGCAAAAGCACCATTGGTCGTCATCTCGCTCAACAACTTCATATGGAGTTTGTTGATTCTGACACTGAAATTGAAGAGCGCACTGGCGCAGATATCGCATGGGTATTTGACGTTGAAGGTGAAGACGGTTTCCGAGCGCGCGAAGAAAAAGTGATCGAAGACCTAACTCAAGAACAAGGTATTGTTCTGGCAACCGGTGGTGGCTCAATTAAGAGCAAAGAAAACCGTAATCGTCTCTCTGCACGTGGCATTGTTGTTTACCTAGAAACAACGATCGAAAAACAGCTTGCCCGTACAAACCGTGACAAAAAACGTCCGCTGCTTCAAACGGACAAACCACGTGAAGTTCTTGAAGCTTTGGCTGCGGAACGTAACCCACTTTATGAAGAAATTGCGGATTACACGGTCCGTACTGACGATCAAAGTGCAAAAGTGGTAGCCAACCAGATCGTAAAAATGCTAGAAGAAGGTTAACAGCCACTCTTTATTCGCATTTGGAGATTCCCATGGAACGGATTACGGTCAGCTTAGGCGAACGTAGCTATCCCATTTCGATTGGTGCCGGATTGTTTCGCGATCCGGCCCAACTTTCCCTTCTTAAAGCTAAGCAAAAAGTCGTGGTGATTACGAATGTCACCGTTGAACCTCTTTATGCTGAGACTCTTCTAGCCCAACTGGCCGAGCTCGATTGCGACGCGTCAGTGTTGGCACTGCCTGATGGCGAACAATACAAATCGCTAGAGACATTCAACACCGTCATGACCTACCTACTGGAAGGCAACACTGCGCGCGATGTGGTGCTCATTGCCCTCGGCGGCGGGGTGATCGGTGATTTGGTTGGCTTTGTGGCGGCCTGTTATCAGCGCGGGGTGGATTTCATTCAGATCCCGACGACCTTGCTTTCTCAAGTCGACTCATCGGTGGGCGGAAAAACCGCCGTTAACCACAAGCTTGGCAAGAACATGATCGGCGCATTCTACCAGCCTAAAGCGGTGATCATTGACACCGACTGTTTGGCATCCTTGCCCGAGCGAGAGTTTGCCGCGGGTATGGCGGAAGTGATCAAATACGGCATCATCTACGATCACGATTTCTTTGTCTGGTTGGAAGAGAACCTCGATGCGCTGTACGCGTTAGATCAACAAGCACTCACTTACGCCATTGCGCGTTGCTGCCAAATCAAAGCGGAAGTGGTGGCGCAAGATGAGAAAGAATCTGGAATTCGCGCGTTGTTGAATCTAGGTCATACATTTGGTCATGCGATTGAGGCTGAGTTAGGGTATGGTAATTGGCTCCACGGTGAAGCGGTCTCTTCGGGTACCGTGATGGCTGCAAAAACCGCTCAGCTTCAAGGGCTTATTGATGAGCAGCAAGTGGAGAGAATTGTCTCTATACTAAAAGGAGCTAAGCTGCCAATCCACACACCGGACAGCATGTCATTTGATGACTTTATCAAACACATGATGCGCGATAAGAAAGTGCTTTCTGGTGAATTGAGATTGGTTCTACCGACCAGCATTGGCAGTGCCGATGTGGTGAAAGGTGTCCCAGAGTCCGTGTTACGAGACGCAATCGACTATGGGCGCACGCTGTAATTGATTGAACTGTGGCGCAGTGGCTTAGGTCGCTGCGCACTCTACGTCTTAGGATGATGCAATGAGCTCCCCGCGTGTTTTGGAGTTAGACTCTCAAACTGAGTTGCTGGAACGCCTGCAACTGCTGACTAACTTTGGATCCAACCTCGTCACCATTGGTGGCGAAAGTGGTGCGGGCAAAACTTGGCTTGCGCAGCGATTTTTAGAGGCGTGGTCGCCAGACAAAAACCAATCTCTGCTTTTGTGTCACCCCAATCAGGACGAATCTCAACGACGCCTTACCGTCCTCTCTCAGCTTTTTTCTGAACCTCTGTTTAACCCTGCAGACGCCTTGTCTGAATCCTTTATTCGCTTAATGGAGGGGGAGCGCTGTGACGTGTTGATCGCCATCGACGACGCGCACTTGCTGAGTGAGTCGTTCATTTCAGAACTGTGGATGTTAGTCCTTGAGGCGCAAGAGCGCCCGCAGTGGAACGTTAATGTGGTGCTCTTTGCGGCATCCAATAGCCTTGAGCCCTTGTTAACGCGATTGAGTTACGGCCAAGAGCATAAACCAATAGATTTTGATATCGAGCCGCTGTCTGAGCACGAAGCGGAACGATTTTTTGAGCACCTCGTGATTCGATATGTCGAAGACGACATGGAAAAACGAGTGAGAAATGCATACCGCAGTGTCGCGCGTCGGCCCGGTAAAATTATGGCGCTAGGGGAACAGAAAGTGGAAAAAAGGATCATTATCCGCTCGATTGTCGCATCACCGTTGAATATGGCGTTGGTGATTATTGTCCTGTTATTGCTGATCGGCGGTGGTTACTGGTGGTTAATTAATCAGCCCACCCCAGATGAGAAAGCCCAGCAAATCAGTCAAAACTTGGAGCAAACGGTCATTCCAACTCTGCCCGAAACGCCCGCTCCAGACACGCAAACGAGTGAAGCGAAGACCGTCGAGCCTGAGCCGGTGACCGACCCCTCTCTGACCAATGCCGAGGATGACTCTGCGTCCTTGCCACCAAGCGTGACCAGTGAAGTGTCGAGTGTCGGCAATCCTGATGATACCCATCAGCGTGTGGTCATTACTTCTGAAGTGGTGGATGCTTTGCTTGAAGGTAAACCAGAACAGGCCGATACGACGCCGATTGATGAGGTGGTGGAAGCATCGATTCCCGAGTCTGCCCCCCAAGCTGAACAAGAGAGCGCACCGCAAGTAGACACGCAGCCAGAGCCAGAGGTGGTGATCCGTTTCTCCTTCACTAAAGATGAATTGAAAAGCTTTTCGCCACGCAGCTACACCTTGCAGCTGGCGGCAGTGAACAGCTTAGAAGAGGTGCAGCGCTTTATTGATACACACCAATTGGCCAATCAAGTCTTCATTTACCCTACGGTCAGAAGCGGGGTGGAGTGGTTTATTGTCACTTACCAAAACTACCCTACCATTCAACTGGCGCGAGATGCGGTGCAGACGCTTCCTGAGGCGTTGCAACAGCTTGACCCATGGGCAAAATCGCTCGGTCAGGTGCAGAGCGAGTTGGAGAGAGTCGAATAACGACGATTTGTTCGCGTCATTCGCAGTTGCGTAGGCAAGTGCTTTGGTCGGGGCGGTAAATATGATACATTCCGCCCCTTATTTTGTGGTTGATAAATAGAGCAGTAGATGAAGAAGCAGCGAGCCTTCCTCAAGTGGGCAGGTGGAAAATACGGTCTGGTCGAAGATATCCAACGCTACCTGCCTGAAGGTCGTAAGTTGGTTGAACCGTTCGTTGGTGCTGGTTCTGTGTTTCTTAATACGGATTATGAGCAGTACCTGCTGGCAGACATCAACCCTGATCTCATCAATCTCTACAATCTGCTCAAAGACAACCCTGAGAGCTACATCCCTGAGGCGAAGCGCTGGTTTACCCCAGAGAACAATCGCAAAGAAGCCTATTTGGCGATCCGCGCCGAGTTTAACCAAAGTGATGACACCTTCTATCGCTCTCTTGCATTTTTGTATATGAACCGTTTCGGTTTTAACGGCCTGTGTCGTTACAACAAAAAAGGCGGCTTCAATGTACCGTTTGGTTCGTACAAAAAGCCTTACTTCCCAGAAGCTGAGTTGGAGTTTTTTGCCGCGAAAGCCAAGAAGGCCACCTTTGTCTGTGAGGGCTACGCCGAGACGTTCAAACGCGCGCGCAAGGGCAGTGTGGTGTATTGCGATCCGCCTTATGCGCCGCTGTCGACGACCGCCAACTTTACCTCTTACGCGGGCAATGGCTTTTCACTCGATGATCAAGCCGCCTTGGCTGATGTCGCTGAGCGTGCGGCCAAAGAGCGTGGTATCTCCGTGCTGATTTCTAACCATGACACAACGCTCACCAGACGCCTGTATCATGGCGCGCAGTTGAACGTGGTCAAGGTTAAACGGACCATCAGCCGCAATGGTGCAGGGCGCAATAAAGTCGATGAGCTGCTCGCACTATTCCAACCAGGTGAAAGCAAATAGCCACTGTATTCCTACCGCCAGCTTAGGTAGAATTGCGCAACGATTATTCAGCGCAACCTAACAGAGGTCAGGTATGAAAGATTTTCTTATTGCTCCATCCATTTTGTCGGCCGATTTTGCTCGCCTTGGTGAGGACGTCGAAAAGGTGCTCGCCGCCGGTGCCGATGTGGTTCACTTTGATGTGATGGACAACCACTACGTACCTAACCTGACGTTTGGCGCACCTATTTGCCAAGCGCTGCGTGACTATGGCATCACCGCCCCTATTGATGTGCACTTGATGGTAAAGCCCGTGGATCGTATCATCCCGGACTTTGCGAAGGCGGGGGCATCAATGATCACTTTCCATATCGAAGCCTCTGAACACGTAGACCGCACACTGCAACTGATCAAAGAGCATGGTTGTCAGGCGGGTGTGGTGCTCAATCCTGCAACGCCACTGGCTCACCTTGAGTACATTATGGATAAAGTCGATCTGATCCTATTGATGTCAGTAAACCCTGGGTTTGGTGGTCAATCGTTCATTCCTCACACGCTAGATAAACTGCGTGCCGTTCGCGCTATGATTGATAAATCAGGCCGTGACATTCGTTTAGAAATTGATGGTGGAGTGAAGGTGGATAACATTCGTGAAATCGCAGAAGCGGGCGCGGATATGTTTGTCGCCGGTTCCGCCATTTTCAATCAGCCGGATTACAAAGCCGTAATCGATGAGATGCGCGCTGAGCTGGCCAAAGTGAAGTCATAACTCAGTAATCCAATTCGGCTGTTTGCCCATATAAAGTGACCTGTCGGGTCAATCATGCCCGCCCTAAGAGTGACTAAAAAAGTCGCCGCTCAACCATTAGGAAGATTCATGAATGATATTAAATTGATCGCGTTCGATCTTGATGGCACCTTGCTCGACAGTGTGCCGGATCTCGCGGTTGCCGCCTCCGCTGCTGTCGAAGCGCTCGGTTATGCGCCGGTGGCGGAAGAAGAGGTGCGTGATTACGTCGGTAACGGTGCCGATGTGTTGATTGGCCGCACCTTATCTCGCAGCTTAACGCTTGACCCCGATCTTGATCCTGCGCTGTTAGTCAAAGCTCGTCACCTCTTTGATGACTTTTACGCCCAAGGTGGACACAAGTTGAGCCATCTTTACCCTCAAGTAAAAGAGACGTTAGCGGCGTTGCATGAGCAAGGTTTCACCCTAGCATTGGTGACAAACAAGCCGAGTAAGTTCGTGCCTGATGTGCTCGCACAGCATGGTATTGATCATTACTTCAGTGACATCATCGGCGGTGATACCTTCCCAGAAAAGAAACCCAACCCGATGGCGCTCAACTGGCTGCTTGAAAAGCACCACTGCGGTGCAAAACAGATGCTGATGGTCGGCGACTCGAAAAACGACATTCTTGCGGCGAAGAACGCAGGGTGTTACTCGTTTGGTTTGACCTACGGCTACAACCACGGCGAACCGATTTCCGACTCACAGCCGGACTACGTCGCCGATACCATCGCTGATTTACTCGAAGTGGTCGCGGTTTGCGCTTAAGCGCAACGAAATCGCTTCCAAAATACTCGTTAATGAGTACACTGGATAAACCGTGTCGGCGTCAGGCTGGGCGCGGTTTTTTCATTTATTAAGATTAAGAAGTCAAAGGAATCATTCTAATGAGCAAACCCATCGTATTGAGTGGTGTTCAACCGTCAGGTGAACTAAGTATCGGTAACTACTTGGGTGCTCTACGTCAATGGCAGCAGATGCAAGACGATTATGATTGCCAATATTGTGTGGTTGACCTTCATGCCATCACAGTGCGTCAAGACCCGAAAGCACTGCATGAAGCAACTCTAGACGCATTGGCAATTTGTCTCGCAGTGGGCGTTGATCCGAAGAAGAGCACGTTATTTGTCCAGTCCCACGTACCGGAACATGCTCAACTTGGTTGGCTTCTTAACTGTTACACCCAAATGGGTGAACTGGGCCGAATGACTCAGTTTAAAGACAAATCAGCGCGCTACTCGAAAGACACCTCTAGCCAGTTTGGCGATGTCAACGTTGGTCTGTTCGATTACCCTGTGTTGATGGCAGCCGACATTCTGCTTTACGGCGCGCATCAAGTTCCGGTCGGCAGTGACCAGAAGCAGCATCTTGAGCTGGCGCGTGATATCGCCAACCGCTTTAACAACATCTACTCGCCTGAGCAGCCAATCTTTGAAGTGCCAGAGCCGTACATTCCAACTGTGAATGCGCGTGTGATGAGCCTTCAGGATGCGACCAAGAAGATGTCGAAGTCGGATGATAACCGCAAGAACGTGATTACGCTGTTGGAAGAGCCGAAGTCGATTCTTAAAAAGATCAACAAGGCGCAAACCGATACAGAAACGCCACCACGTATCGCCCACGATTGGGACAACAAAGCGGGCATTTCAAACCTAATGGGCCTCTACTCGGCGGCGACAGGTATGAGCTTTGCAAATATTGAAGCTAAGTACCAAGGCGTAGAAATGTACGGCCCATTTAAGAAAGACGTGGGTGAAGCAGTGGTGGCGATGCTTGAGCCGATTCAAGCGGAATACCACCGTATTCGTGCCGATCGTGCTTATATGGATCAAGTGATGAAGCAAGGTGCGGAGAAAGCGTCTGCTCGTGCCGCTGAGACGCTGAAGAAAGCGTATGAAGCGGTAGGTTTCGTTGCTCGTCCGTAGGTGAGGATTTTAGTTACTAGTTCCTAGTTCCTAGTTCCTAGAGGTCGAATTCTAGGAACTAGGCACTCACTTCTAGGAACTGACGCCTACTGTGCCCCTTCAAAGCCCATTTGTCGCCACGCTTCAAAAGCGATGATCGCAACCGCATTGGACAAATTTAAGCTGCGTGCGTCTGGCATCATAGGAATGCGAATACGCTGCTCCATCGGCATGCTTTCGATCAATTCAGCTGGCAGGCCACGAGTTTCCGGTCCAAACAGCAACACATCGCCTGGTTGGAATTGGGCGTCTACATGGTGGCCTGTGGTTTTGGTTGTGCAAGCAAAAATGCGGTATTCGCTGCGTTCTTTTTGCAGATATTCGAGAAATGCCGAGTAGTCTTTGTGACGAGTGACGCGCGCGAGATCATGGTAGTCCAAACCGGCGCGGCGCACTTTTTTCTCTTCTAAATCAAATCCTAATGGCTCAATTAAGTGCAGGTTAGCGCCACAGTTTGCGCACAAGCGAATAATGTTGCCCGTATTCGGGGCGATTTCGGGTTCAAATAGGGCAATATCAAACATGGTTTTGGTTACTTTTTTCTGATAAGACCCAAGAGTATAAGGCGGTGATGAAACACCGCCAAGTGCCGTGTGACGTTGTTAGTCTGTTTTGTTGTAGGTCTAATTAGCTCAGCGCTTGATGATAATTCTCTGCGACCGCCTCCCAGTTGACGACATTCCACCACGCGTTAATGTAGTCAGGGCGGCGATTTTGGTAGCTGATGTAGTAGGCATGCTCCCACACATCCAAGGCCAAAATGGGCTCGCCTTGAATGGCCGCCACGTCCATGAGTGGATTGTCTTGATTGCTGGTCGAGGTAATCACCAGTTGATTATCTTTGACGATCAGCCAAGCGAAACCGGAGCCAAAGGTATTGATTGCAGCGTCGCTAAACTGCTGTTGGAATTCGGCAAAGCTGCCAAAGGTCTCCTCAATGGCGCGGCCAAGCTCGCCGCTGGGCACACCACCGCCATTGGGCGTCATGCAGTTCCAATACAGGACGTGGTTGTAATAGCCACCACCGTTATTGCGAACAGCGGGGGCCAGTGAGGAGATGTTGGCAAAAATGCGACGCAGCGACTGCTGCTCTAGTTCACTGTCTTTGATTGCCGCGCAGAACTTATCAAAATACGTTCTGTGGTGTTTGCTGTAGTGAACTTCCATGGTTTTTGCGTCGATATAAGGCTCAAGCGCATCATATGCATAAGGAAGTTCAGGAAATTGGTGCACCATCGTAAATCCTCCATGTTTGGAGAATTTACTTTAAATGATAATGAGATCGATTATCAACTGTAGAATTAATGTGGGTATTGCGAACTTCCATGACAACGCATGATTTATTGGCACAGCGGCAGACAAATCGTCACGCGTAATCCACCTAGCGGACTGCGGCTCGCTTTGATTGTGCCACTGTGTTGGCGTATTGCGCTTTCGGTAATTGCCAGGCCAAGACCGGTTCCGCCGCTGTGTCTGTCTCGCGCCGTGGAGACTCGGTAGAAAGGTCGGAATATCGACTCCAGTTCATCGTCTGGCACCCCTTCGCCGTTGTCATCGACGATAACCTGGACGGTGTCATCGGCGACATGAAGTTGGATGTCGATTTTGTCTTCGCCGTAATGAATCGCATTGCGCACTACGTTGTCCACCGCGCTCATGAGCAGTTTGGGGTTGCCTGAAATGGTGCGATTAGGAATCGCGTCGTAGCGCAGGCTTTTACTCATTTGCTCTGCCTCAAATTGCGCGTCACAGAAGATGGCTTCCCACAAACTGCTCAAGGCTTGTTTTTCTCGCACCATGTGACTGTTGACTTGAATGCGCGACAACTCCAACAGCTCACCAATCATCTGCTCAAGACGCTGAGCCTCGGTATCGATGCGCGTCAGTTCAGCGCTCTCTCCTTGCTTGCGCACGGCAAGACCGGTCGCCATTCTGAGCCGAGTGAGCGGTGAACGCAGTTCGTGAGAGATGTCAGAGAGTAAGCGCTGCTGCCCCGAGATCATCTGATTAACGGCTTCCACCATCTGGTTAAAACTTTCTCCGGCTTGACGAAATTCGCTGGTGCCTTTCTCCAACTGCGGGTCCACCTCAAATTCACCAGCGGCGACGCGTTTTGCTGCGCGTTCGAGACGTCTTGCAGGTTGGCTCAGTGCCCAAGCAAGCCACAACAGTAGCGGGGTGCTCACCAACATGACGGCCAGTAGAAGCTGGAGTGGACGATCAAACAGATTAAGGATAAACGGCGCGGGTTGATTCCACTTGATGCCGACGTAGAGCAGCAGAGGCTGCTTGGCTAACGTCACCGGAATAGGGCCGGCAAGCATGTAATGGCCGTAGAGCTTCTGCTTGGGTGCTTCGGCTAACTCGACGCTGGTAATAAAGTTTTGCAGTGCGCGAATCTTGAAATCTTTCGGGTCTTGCGATGTCAGTATGTTGCCATCGATATCCGATACATAGAAACGCGGGCCGCTGTCTTTTGGTGGCCTTCCACCATCATTACCTTGCCTGCGTGGCCCTTCAAGTTGGAACAATATCCGCGCGAGGTTGGACTCTCCGGCAAAGCGTTGCTCGACTCTGTCTCGCACTTCCCTTAAGTCATTGAGGTGAGTGCTCGGAATGTCTCGTGCTTTTCTTGGATCGAGATGGGGGAGGGAGAGCACCGCCATCAGCACCAAAAACATGGTAAACCAAAAGATGGCGAAGATGCGTCCATACAAGCTAGTGATTTTCGGTAAACGCATCAGTTTTCCTCAACCAACAAGTAGCCGCGGCCACGTAAGGTTTTGATCCGTGGCTTGCCGTCAGCGCGCTCTGGCAGCTTTTTACGCAGGTTGGAGACGTGCATGTCAATGGCGCGATCAAACGCCGCCAGTCGCTTGCCTAGCACATCCAAACTTAACGCTTCTTTGGTGAGTGTTTCACCTGGGTTTTGCACAAAATGGCTCAACAAAGCGAATTCTGTGGTCGTCAGTTCGAGTAAGTCACCTTGGCAATAGGCTTCTTGCTTGCCCGGATAGACTTTAAGATCTTGGTATTCGATGCAGTCGCCGTTTTTGCTCGCCGATTTACCTTGGGTGCGACGCAGAATCGCTCGGATACGTGCGAGCAGTTCACGGTCACTGAATGGTTTGGGTAGGTAATCATCGGCACCGAGTTCGAGGCCGATGACGCGATCGATCTCTTCCCCTTTCGCGGTGAGCATCAGTACGGGTGTTTCCCACTTTTCTCGTAGACGTTTGAGTGTTTCCATACCATTGAGTTTGGGCATCATCACATCGAGCAAGATGAGATCAATCTCATCGCTGACCAGCGCTAATCCCTCTTCGCCATTGTTCGCTTCGGAGATGGTGAAGCCTTCAAACGTTAACACCTCAGTCAATAGCCCGGTGAGTTCGGTGTCATCATCAATCAATAATAGGTGTGCCATAGTTACCACTCTTACAAACGTCACTGAGTTAATAGTACTGGTAAATCGTCTGGAGATTGAGACTAATTTTTCCTCTTTACGATTCTTTACGCTGCCTAAACGTCACTTTACTTAGCATGGCCTATTCTACACTCAAGCGCTGTGAAGACAGCCCCACACAATAACTTGAACAAGAAAGGTAACGATTATGAACACTGCAAAAAAAATGGTATTGGCTGCTGTTGTCCTCCCTCTCACATTAGGTACTGCGAGCGCATGGGCGTTCGGTGGCGGTGGTAAAGATAACCACAAAGGGCCGCGTGATGAGTGTCGTGGTGGTCTGGATCGCGGCATCATGCGTCAACTGGACCTAACCGAAGAACAGCAAGCACAGCTTAAAGAGATGCGCGAAGCCGGTCGTGATGAAATGAAAGCGAAATTCAAAGAGAATTTTGAGTCACATCAAGCGCAGATGCAGGCGCACCGTGCGAGCGTGCAAGCGTTGGTACTGGCTGACACCTTCGATCAAGCGGCCGCACAAGAATTGGCGAAACAGATGGTCGACCAACAGACTGAGCGTCGTGTGAAGATGCTAGAGAAAGAACACAAAATGTTAAGCGTACTAACACCTGAGCAAAAAGCTAAGTTTGTTGAGCTGCAACAAGAGCGCGCGACAGAGTGTGGCGAGAAAATGCAAAAACGCATGAACAAAAACTGATCATCGCTCTCTACTGCCTTTGGCGACCTTCGGGTCGCCTTTTGTGTTTCTGGAGCTTGGCTGCACTTTCACCACACATAAGGTTATACTTAAGCCAATTTTTGCAATGGCTTAACGTAGAAAACGGATATGAAACAAGAATATGCACGTTTGGTGACGATGGCAGCATGGACCGCTACGCTTGTCGCCAGTGGCTTGCTGGTGGTCAAGGTGGGCGCTTGGTGGATGACGGGCTCAGTGAGTCTACTCGCGTCACTGATCGACTCTATGCTCGATATTGCCGCTTCGTTGGTCAATCTGGTGGTGGTGCGCTACTCACTTCAACCTGCGGATCGTGAACATGCGTTTGGTCACGGCAAAGCGGAATCGCTGGCGGCGCTGGCTCAAGCGATGTTTATCTCAGGCTCTGCGGTATTCCTGATTCTTAATGGTGTTGACCGATTTTTCCGTCCTCATGCCTTGGTGTCGCCTGAATATGGCGTCTATGTGAGCTTTTTCGCCATGTTGGTGACGTTCGGTTTGGTCACATTTCAACGCCATGTGGTGAAAAAAACCGGCAGCCAAGCCATTGCCGCAGATTCATTGCACTACCAATCGGACTTATACATGAATGCTGCGATCATGGTGGCGCTTGGTCTCAGCTGGTTTGGTATTACTCAGGCGGATGCGGTGTTTGCCATCATCATCGGCGGGTACATTCTGTTTAGCGCCTATAAGATGGTCAAAGAGGCGATTCAAACCTTGCTCGACAGAAAGCTACCCGATGAGGAGCTCGCTCAGATCAAAGCATGTTGTCTCTCTGTGGAAGGGGTGCACGGCGTGCATCAGTTGCGTACCCGTATGTCAGGGCCAACACGCTTCATCCAATTGCATCTTGAGCTGGACGATCATCTACCGTTGATTGAGGCGCATCGAATCTCGGACCGCGTGGAAGATTCGCTGTTGGCGACCTTCCCCGAAGCGGACGTATTGATCCACCAAGATCCCTATTCTGTGGTGTTCGGTAAAGAGCGTAAACAGAAGGTTCATCGCTGGTAATCTTAGCGAAGAGGCGACAAATGGCTGGGGGTTGGCTATCTTTCTAGCGAGTGAGTATTAACCTTGATACTGACGTGTATCAATTCCCGTTATGAGCAAAGCTGTAATACTCTTACATAAGTAGAAAACTTACATTTACGTCTACAAAATAAAAGTAGTATTCCTTGTGGGGCAAGGTAACATACTACGCAGTTAAAGGAATTTTGTTGGTGGCCGCCTGTAAACCACTAACGTAATATTTTGAAATAAGATTCCCAAAAATCGAGGGTGAGCATGATTAAGAAGATTGGTGTTTTGACAAGTGGCGGTGACGCCCCTGGTATGAACGCAGCAGTACGTGGCGTAGTCCGCACTGCACTCTCTGCAGACATTGAAGTATACGGAATTTACGATGGTTATCTTGGCCTTTACGAAAACCGTATCGAGAAATTGGATCGTTCGAGCGTTTCTGATGTGATCAACCGTGGTGGTACCTTCCTGGGCTCGGCACGTTTTCCTGAGTTCAAAGAAGAGTCGGTACGCCAAAAGGCGATCGAAAACCTGAAAGAGCACGGCATCGAAGCCTTGGTGGTGATCGGTGGTGACGGTTCGTACATGGGTGCGAAGAAGCTGACTGAAATGGGTTACCCATGTATCGGTCTGCCGGGCACGATTGATAACGACATCGCGGGCACGGATTACACTATCGGTTATCTCACTGCGCTTAACACGGTTATCGATGCGATTGACCGTCTACGTGACACTTCATCGTCTCACCAGCGTATTTCTATCGTTGAAATCATGGGCCGTCACTGTGGCGATTTGACCCTGATGTCTGCGATTGCGGGCGGTTGTGAATACATCATCACCCCAGAAACGGGCCTTGATAAAGAGAAGCTGATCAGCAACCTCCAAGACGGTATCAAGAAAGGTAAAAAGCACGCGATCATCGCTCTGACTGAGCTGATGATGGATGCCAATGTACTGGCAAAAGAGATTCAGACTGCCACTGGTCGTGAAACTCGTGCCACCGTGCTAGGCCACATTCAACGTGGTGGTCGCCCAACAGCATTTGACCGAGTTCTCGCGTCGCGTATGGGTAACTACGCCGTACACCTATTGATGGAAGGTCAAGGTGGCCGTTGTGTGGGTATCCAGAAAGAGCAACTGGTTCACCATGACATCATCGATGCGATTGAAAACATGAAGCGTCCAGTTCGTCACGATCTGTTTAAAGTCGCGGAAGAGCTGTTCTAATTGACAGCGTCCAACTGAGAACAAGCAAAAGGCCAGTATCATACTGGCCTTTTTGTTTTTCGTCTCACGTCAGAGTGGCGGCGCTAGTTAATTGCGGTCGAAATCAGATACCCGACAAAGGTCGCACTGACGACACCGATAAACCCGGGCAGGATGAAGCTGTGATTGAGGACGTACTTACCAATTTGCGTTGTTCCTGAACGGTCAAAGGAGATGGCCGCCAAATCACTGGGGTAGAACGGGAAGAAGAAGTACGCGTAACAAGCGGGCAAGACGCCGATAAGTACGGGAGCAGGAATGCCCATCGCAAAGCCAAGGGGGAGCATAATCGTCAGCACGGCGGCTTGGCTTTTCAAGAATACCGAAACCACAAACATCGCAATCGCAAACGTCCACGGGTGCGCTGCGACAACATCGCTGACTAGGCTGATTAGATAGGGTTTGTGATGGCCGATGATGGTGTCACTCATCCAAGCAATACCAAAGATGATGATGACCGCCGTCATCCCCGCAATAAAGACATTACTGTGAACAATTTTCTTCGGGTTCACTTTGGTGGTGAGCAATATCACTGCGCCGACCGACAGCATCAAAAACTGAATCGCGACCGACATTTTGACCCCTTGTGGCAGTAAGGAGAGATCTTTGCCAAACATGGCGACAAAAATCACCGTCAAGATACCAGCCAAAAAGATCCCAAGCCCTCGCTTCGCCATTTTCTGGTCATGTTGAACGTCTAGGCTCTCTTGTTCTTCATCGATTAATTGCGCTTTGAACTCAGGATCTTTGCAGCGTTCGATAAAAGCAGGATCTTGGTCGAGTTCTTTGCCGCGTTTTAGACTCCATAGACAGCCAATTAACACGCCCGTCAGGGTCGCAGGAATGGTGACCATGAGGACGTTAACCAGGCTGATGTCGAGATGGTTATCTGCGGCGGTCGCCATGACGACAGCGGCCGCTGCGGCGATCGGGCTCGCTGTGATCCCCATTTGCGATGCGACCGTTGCCATCGCCATTGGACGTTCGGGGCGAATGCCCTTCTTGTAAGCCACATCATAAATGACCGGCAGAAGTGGGTAGACTGAGTGACCGGTGCCGACCAGCACGGTCAGAGAGTAGGTACACAGTGGGCCAAGGAAGACGATTTGGTTGGGGTGTTTGCGCAGCAAACGCTCAGCAAATTTGACCAAGAGTTTGAGGCCACCAGTGGCCTCTAAGGTTGCAGAGGCAGCTACCACGGCAAGAATGATCAGCATGACACTGATCGGTGGGCTACCGGGGGCGATACCAAACACAAATGCAAGGACAGAGACGCCCAAGCCGCCAAGTAAACCAAACGCGATGCCGCCATGGCGAATGCCAACAAAAATGACGGCCAGCAGCAGCAACATATGTATATAAAACATGATCACATCCTGGGGGTAATAGATAACTGTGATTTATGCTACTCAAAACCCTTACGCTGGAATGTGAAGTTGTATGCTTATCTCGCGTGTCTGTTTTACAATCCGCCAGTTCTTTGTTTTTCGTCAATAAAAACCGCGCTATTTGCGTTTGTGCTCGCAAATTGTTCGTTCGACACTCGGCGAGATTCTTTGCGGTTTTGGAATTTCTGGTGCACGCCACGGCGCAATGCCTTGATGTGGTTTTCCGCTTTATCGACGCCCAGCAGCACACTTAATGTCAGTACGGTAATGACGATGGATTGTTGCTCATAGCCCAGCCCTGTCATCAGCCCAAGCGCCGCTAACACCCAAATGACCGCGGCAGAGGTGACGCCATGAATT
Organism: Vibrio sp. R15-SG3-ISO1B; assembly: GCF_059833835.1. Lineage (NCBI taxonomy): Bacteria > Pseudomonadati > Pseudomonadota > Gammaproteobacteria > Vibrionales > Vibrionaceae > Vibrio > Vibrio sp. R15-SG3-ISO1B. The sequence continues at coordinate 61,106 of NZ_JCBDGG010000007.1, forward strand.
TTGCCATCCAATGTCATCATCACGCCTGCGCCTAAAAAGCCAACCCCAGTAATGATCTGACCCAATACGCGGGCTTGGTCTAAGGTGTTCGGTGAGAGCGACACGGCCATCGACATAAAACAGTACGTGCCTGCGATAATAAGGATTGACGTGCGGATACCGACTGGCTTGCCGCGTGTTTGACGTTCGACACCAATAAGAATGCCGTTGATCGCGCAGCAAAGCAGTGCTGACCAAGAAAACGGACCGAGGTCTAACAAGGATGAGAGTGAAGGGTGCATGGTCTCCTCTGAGATGGGCATGAGTGATACTGGGAAACCGCAAAGTATGCACTGAGTGTCTCAGAGGAGCGAACAAAAGCTTTTTGTCGTCGGGATTACTCTAAATGTAAATCAAGGGGGGTTTTGCTTTTTCTGCCGCCGATCTCTCGCGTCAAGGTAGGCACAAGGTAACCAGATACGCGCTCGATCACTCCCGCCATGATGGTTTTCGCTTCGCTGTCTGAAATATGAAAATGCGCGCTGCCTTGCACCTTATCTAGCACATGCAGATAGTAGGGTAAAATGCCCGCATCAAATAGAGACTCGCTTAACGCCACTTGGGCATCGACATTGTCATTGATACCTTTCAGCATCACCGCTTGGTTCAACATGGTCACACCAACCTGCTTAAGCGCGCGCACCGCTTCGCTGAAGGGCGCATCAATCTCATTGGCGTGATTGATGTGGGTGACCATCACCACTTGCAGTCGCGTGCTGGCCAGCAGTGTGCACAACCCGTCTGTGACGCGAGCAGGGATCACCACAGGTAGGCGAGTATGAATGCGCAGACGCTTAATGTGCGGGATGGCTGCTATGGCGGAAATCAACCATTCCAGTTCACTATCTTTGGCCATTAATGGGTCGCCCCCCGAGAGAATCACTTCGTTGAGTTCGGTGTGAGCGGCGATGTAGTCGAGGTTTTTTTGCCAAACGGCTTTGTTGCCGCGATTGTCCTGATAGGGAAAGTGGCGGCGAAAACAGTAGCGACAGTTGATTGCGCAGCCGCCTTTGACAATCAAAAGCGCTCGATTGCGATACTTATGCAGTAAGCCCGGTTGGGCGTTATCTTGCTCTTCGAGTGGATCTTGGCTAAAACCTGGGTGCCATTCAAGCTCTTGCGCGACCGGTAAAACTTGGCGCAGTAAAGGATCCTCTGGGTTGCCCTTTTCCATGCGAGCAACAAAACTTAACGGGACGCGCTGAGCAAATTGTTTGCGTGCAGCAAAGCCGTCTTGCCACGGGGTGGGGTCAATCTCGAGATGTCGTAATAACTCGGCCGGATCCGAGATCCCACTTGCTAGTTGATTGAGCCAGTTTTGCTCAACAGATTCGACTTTTCGGGTTATGATAGGCGGCATTGAATTTAGCTCTAAGAATGTAAGAGGAAAAAATGGCTACAGTTAGCACGAATGAATTTAAAGGCGGCTTGAAACTCATGCTCGACAACGAGCCTTGTGTGATCCTTGAAAATGAATACGTTAAGCCGGGTAAAGGCCAAGCGTTCAACCGCGTAAAAATTCGTAAGCTTCTTTCTGGTAAAGTGCTAGAGAAAACCTTTAAGTCTGGTGACACATGTGAAGTCGCAGACGTTATGGATATCGATCTAGATTATCTCTATAACGACGGTGAATTCTACCACTTTATGAATGCGGAAACGTTTGAGCAGATCGCGGCGGATGCGAAAGCTGTGGGCGAGAGCGCAAAATGGTTGGTGGAAAACAACACCTGTATGCTGACGCTGTGGAACGGTAACCCTATCGTTGTAACGCCACCTAACTTCGTTGAGCTTGAAGTGACAGACACTGACCCTGGCCTAAAAGGTGATACACAGGGTACCGGTGGTAAGCCTGCTACGCTATCAACCGGTGCTGTGGTTCGTGTACCTCTGTTTATCTCTATCGGTGAAGTGATTAAAGTCGACACGCGCTCAGGCGAGTACGTGGGTCGCGTAAAATAATCACCCGATGCGTGATAGCGTGAGAAAAAGGCCACATCGTGGCCTTTTTTGTTTTTTCGGCTGCGGCAAAGTGTCACAATAGCCCGAGTTTGTTAGTGATATAGAGATCAAAGGTTCTGGTTTATGAAAGCGTCTTTGCAAATTTGGTTGGGTGCGGCTCGGCCAAAAACGCTGCCGCTGGCGCTGGTGTCGATTTTGACCGGTAGCGTGCTAGCGTACTCTCATCATGAGTTTTCTCTATCGATCGCGCTGTTGGCGTTTGCGACGGCGACCTTATTGCAAATTCTCTCCAACCTCGCCAATGATTACGGTGATGCCGTCAAGGGCACCGATAACGACAAACGTCTTGGCCCGATGCGCGCCATCCAGTCGGGCGCGGTCACGACCCAAGACATGAAGCAAGCGATCGTCATCAATGTCATCATGACGATATTGTCCGGGCTGGTTTTGGTCTTCTACGCCTTAGAGAGTGTGCAAAGCATCTTGGCCTTTATCGGCTTAGGGGTACTGGCGATCATCGCTGCTATAGCGTATACGGTGGGGTCGAAGCCTTATGGCTACGTCGGGCTCGGCGATGTCTCTGTGTTTCTCTTTTTTGGTTTGCTCGGTGTGGCCGGGACCTATTTTCTTCACACTGGTGTTGTCCAAGTGTCATTGATTCTTCCGGCGATAGGCTGCGGGTTGTTGGCGGTTGCGGTACTGAATATCAACAACATGCGCGATATCGAGAACGATCAAGAGTGCGGAAAGCGTACGGTTGCAGTGCGCTTGGGCCAACAACGTGCGAAGCATTATCACTTTTTCTTGCTGGGCTTCTCTCTGTTAGCCTTTGCGCTCTACTTACTTCATCAACCAGAACCAATGTGGGTCAGCTTGCCGTTTTTGCTCAGTGTACTGGTGGTGTTTAAACATGGCCGAGCGGTCTGGTTGGCGAATAAACCCGCTCAGATTGCGCCGATGATGCCGGTGATTGTTAAATGCTCCTTGCTGACTAACCTGCTGTTTGCTGGCGTGGTCGTCGTGCAAACACTGATGAGAGTCTGATCACCTTCACAAGAGCTTGTATTATTGCGCCTTGTCATTGCAATGACTTAATGACCGGATATACTCGAGTGAGTCAACCAACGGTTTGGGAAGGTAACTCATGGAATACAATACGTCCGCTTTGTGTGATGTTTATATGGATCAGGTCGATGTGGTCGAGCCCATGTTCAGCAACTTTGGCGGCAGTGCGTCATTCGCTGGCCAAATCACAACGGTGAAGTGTTTTGAAGACAACGGGCTGATTCGTGAAGTGCTCGAACAAGACGGCTTAGGCCGTGTGCTGTTGGTCGATGGTGGCGGTTCGCTAAGACGTGCGCTCATTGATGCTGAGCTCGCTTCTCTTGCTGAAGAGAACGAGTGGGAAGGCATTGTTGTCTATGGCTGCGTACGTGAAGTCGATGAGTTAGAAGACATGAGCATTGGTATTCAAGCCTTGGCCTCGATTCCGGTTGGTGCGAGCTCACAAGGCGTGGGTGAAACGGAAGTGGCCGTCAACTTCGGTGGCGTGACCTTCTTACCCGAAGACTACCTTTATGCCGACAACACAGGCGTGATCCTCTCCCAAGAGCCACTTGATATAGATTTAGACGTCGATGAGACCGATGTCGTCGATGAGACGCTCTAAATCACCACACCAGCTTCTCACCACACCAGCTTCGGCTGGTGTGTTCGTTTCTAGGCCTTACTTTCCTTTAAATCCTGACTCATTTTGAACGTTTTACGGGTGTCGCGGTGCAGACAAGTGAGCGCTGCGCAGTTTGAGCGCGTAGAGGTAGGCGAGTACACCGCCGATGACATTGCCAACGGCAATGCCGATAAACAGTCCTTCAATGTCATACCAAAGACTGCCAACCCAGGCACAGGGTAGGGTGAAAATGAACAGACGCATAAAGCTCCACTGAAACGCTTTAAGCGGTTCATGCAGCGCATTCAGCCCTGAGACCAGCATCATTAACATTCCTTGAAACCCGTAGCTAAAGGGCACAACGAGTAAGTAGTGCCACAACAGATCTCTGACCGCTTGCTCTTGAGAAAACAGAGAGGAGATGGGTATGCTCAGCGGCACCATCATGACAAAAATCCCCAATTGGAAAATCAGTGCAAAGCGCATGGTGAGGAACAAACCGGCGAAGCCGCGCTGCGGATTTTTCGCGCCCAAGTTCTGAGCCATAAACGGAGTCAGGGCAGAGGTGAGCGACATCAGCACCAAGATAAGAATCGACTCCACCCGCTGCGCTGCACCGTAGGCCGCTACGGCACTGGTGCCGTGCGTCGAAAGCAGTATCATCAGAATCGCACCTGAGAGCGGTGTCATGGCATTTGACAGCGCCGCCGGCGTGCCGATTTTTAGAATGGATTGGCAATCACTGCGAAGGGTGGTGAGGTCTGGTTTGGCGAGCAACTTCTCGCGCCGCGTGAGCACGTACAAGGAGCCTAACAGTGCCCCCGCCCAACTAAGAGCGCTTGCGATCGCCGCGCCTTGAATCCCGAGTGCAGGAAACGGGCCGTAACCAAAAATCATTAAAGGATCGAGCACGCCATTAATCACGCCGGCCAGCATCATGATTTTAGCCGGGGTTTTGGTATCCCCCGTAGCGCGAATCGCGCTGTTTCCCGCCATCGGAATGACGAGCAGCGGTATGGTTAAATACCAAATCGCCATGTATTGGTCGATAAGGGGAAGCAAATCTGGCTCAGCGCCCAGCAGTAGAAAGAGCGGTTCAATCGTCAGTAATCCACAGATGGACGCCAACGACACTAAGGTGACTGCCAACAGTAAACCGTGGGTCGAAAATCGCGCTGCATCGTTGGTATGGCCTTGGCCAAGTAGACGAGCAATGTTGGTGGAGATGCCCATTCCTATGCCCATAGTGATGCAGTTGACGGCAAAGGTGACAGGAAAGGTATAGCTGACCGCTGCCAGCGCTTGGGTACCGAGCAGAGAGATAAAAAACGTATCGACCAGATTGAACATCAAAATAGCGATCATGCCAAAGGTCATCGGCACGGTCATTTGGCGCAAAACGTCGGGAATGTGACCCGTTAACAGGCCATGTTTATCTTGCATCGAGGACGTCAACTCTCACGGGCGGAAAAGCGTAGCATACTTTATCTGCTCTATGACGACCAACCCCCATCGTTGAGATGGTGTGAGGCGTACATATTTGGGCCGGCTTTGGGTTTTGTACCGCGGCAACAAAAAAGGCCAGCGCAAGCTGACCTTTGTCTATGTCCATAAAGGATTGGATTAAGCTTTTGCTGCCGCCGCCGCTTTTGCAATCGCTGCAAAGCTCTTCGCGTCAAGAGAAGCGCCGCCAACGAGAGCACCATCGATGTCTGGCTGTGAGAAGTACGCTTCTGCGTTTTCTGGCTTCACAGAACCGCCGTACTGGATGATCACTTGCGCAGCAACCGCTTCGTCTTTTGCCGCGATAAGTGCGCGGATAGAAGCGTGAATGCGTTGTGCATCTTCTGCCGTCGCTGCTTTGCCTGTACCGATAGCCCAAATTGGCTCGTATGCGATGATGGCGCCGTTTAGCGCTTCAACACCGTAAGTGTCGATCACTGCATTGATTTGACGAGCACAGACGGCTTCCGTTTCGCCCGCTTCGTTTTGCGCTTCAGATTCACCGATACAGAAAACAGGGGTTAGACCGTTTTCTTTTAGGAAGTTGAATTTCTTTGCGATGAACTCGTCAGATTCGTTGTGGTATTCACGACGCTCGGAGTGGCCGATGATGATGTGAGAAGCACCGAAATCTTTCAGCATTTCTGGCGACATGTCACCTGTGAAGGCACCGCTGTTGTTGAGGTCAGTGTTTTGTGCACCCAGGATAATCTTGTTACCGCCTTCTGCGATGACACGCTCAGCAAGGTCGATGTAAAGTGCTGGTGGCGCAACGGCTACGTCGACACCTTCGACGCCTTCAAGCTCAGCGTTTAGACCCGTTAGCAGCTCAGTGACCATTGCTTTGCTGCCATTCAATTTCCAGTTACCCATCACTACAGGACGACGCATAGGAATACTCCCTCTCTTTTTAACGTAGAACGTTCATTAATGTAAAAAATCTGGGTAGGAATATAACAGATTAAATGGTCCAGATCATGATTACCGTCATGTCTTATTGGGTTTGTAAACCTTTTGCCGACTGCCTTGCGCATGGATTTAGCATAACTGACCGCTCTGGCAGTGATCCCGTAGACAGAATCGCTGGCATCGAGTGCGAAATAAGTACAGAAATTGATAATAGTGGCGTATACCTATCCAACCAGCGCACTAAAAAGGGAACAACATCGATGCCAAACCTAGTTATGGAATACTCCAACTCTGTGGATGAGCGTGTTAATGTGCAAGGATTACTCGAGGATTTGCATTTCGTGGTTTTACAATCAGGCCTGTTCGACACCTTATCCGTCAAGTCTCGCGCATTGCGCTGCCATCATTGGCTGCTTGGGGATGAAGGTGACAGTAGCGATTTTATTCATATTGGCTTCGAGCTGTTGGCGGGAAGAACTGAGGAACAGAAGCGTGATTTATCTCGTCAATTAATGGCGGTGTTGCAACAACAAGCGGGACACGTGCGTAGCTTAACCGTTAATATTCGCGATATGGACCCGAGCTGTTTTCAAAAAATCATCAATTAACCATTAGGGAATACGATGTCAATTAAAGCACTGCTGTTTTCATTTCAAGGCCGCATTGGTCGTAAGGTTTATTGGCTGTGGAATGTGGTTTACTACCTAGTGATTGTAAGCTTCGCTGCGACACTCAACGCGGTTATTCCAGCGACGGCCCATCTCATCCTGCCGGTGTTCCTTGTCATCGTGTTGATTCCTGACTTAGCCATCACCGCCAAGCGTTGGCATGACAGAGACAAATCCAGTTGGTGGCTGTTACTGAATGTTCCACTTGTTATCGGACGTATGACGATGCCAGTGGGTGACCCTGGGCAAGTTGCTCAACCGGCGGCGCTGCAAACCGCCATTTCGGTCGTCGCGATGATTTGCGGAGTGTGGATTTTGGTCGAGTGCGGCTTCTTTAAAGGCACAGAAGGCGAGAATCGTTTCGGCCCGCAGCCAGAATAATCAGCTGTTCTATAGTAAGAGAGTTTTTATCACCCTAGGCTATTTACGAAGAAGGACTTCTTCCACTTTGTGGTTGAGTCCTTTTTTTAGGATCAGCTGCGCCCGCTCGCGAGTGGGTAAGATGTTGTTGCGCAGGTTAATACCATTGATGGAATGCCAGATCTCCTTTGCCTTATCTATCGCCTGCTGTTTCGACAACTGGGTGTAGTGGCTGAAGTAAGACCCCGGTTTAGTGAAGGCGCCGGAGCGAAATTTTAGAAAACGCTCAATATACCACTGCTCAATCACCTCACTGTTGGCATCGACATAGAGGGAGAAGTCTAAGAAGTCGGAGACAAACACACGATGAGGATCGTGTGGGTAATCCATCCCACTTTGTAACACATTGAGCCCCTCTATAATCAGCACATCAGGTCTATCCACCACTTTGACTTCATCGGTGATGTCATAGGTGATGTGAGAGTAGACCGGCACTTCCAAGTTGGGCTTGGCGGCTTTGACGTCTGAGACGAATTGTACCAAACGCTTGATATCGTAAGATTCAGGAAAGCCTTTACGGTGCATAATGCCACGTTCATCGAGTACGCGCTTAGGGTAAAGAAAGCCATCGGTGGTCACCAGCTCGACTTTTTGATGGTTATCCCAACGTGACAGCAGTGCTTGGAGTAAACGAGCGGTGGTGCTTTTGCCGACCGCCACACTACCGGCAATCCCAATAATAAAAGGTGGAGCACTCTCTTGGTTGCCCAAGAAATTGTTCAGGACGGTATTGCGACTTTGCCGAGCGGCGACATAGAGATTAAGCAATCGCGCTAGGGGCAGATAAATCTCAACAGCTTCTTCCATCGTCAGGCTTTCGTTCACGCCTTGCAGCTCCCGCAAATCCTCTTCAGACAACGTCATGGGCACAGAATTGCGTAATTCTGCCCACTGCTGTCGGGTAAAAGAGAGATAGGGAGTCATGTGTCGTCCTAACCTGAGTTGAAGATGCGAGCAGCGACATTACAACAACGGACTTAGATTGCAAACGAGATGATCGATATTCGCGTGATTTGCCCGACAATTTGCTCGATTTTTCAACAAAAAAGCAGAAAGTATCCAATTTGGCATTTTTTTTTTGGATTTGCTATTGCAAGGTAGAAAATCATTCAATAGAATGCGCACCACTTATGCCGACTTAGCTCAGTAGGTAGAGCAACTGACTTGTAATCAGTAGGTCACCAGTTCGATTCCGGTAGTCGGCACCATTTCTCTATGCATCTCCTTTAGAGAGCGAGAAATAGATAAAAATTTGGAGGGGTTCCCGAGTGGCCAAAGGGAGCAGACTGTAAATCTGCCGGCACTGCCTTCGATGGTTCGAATCCGTCCCCCTCCACCATATTCTTTAGGAAATAGCTCGAAGAGTTACGTGTTGCGGGCATCGTATAATGGCTATTACCTCAGCCTTCCAAGCTGATGATGCGGGTTCGATTCCCGCTGCCCGCTCCACTCATTATGAGTGCTGATATAGCTCAGGTGGTAGAGCGCATC
>NZ_JCBDGG010000008.1:0-39379 GCF_059833835.1 Vibrio sp. R15-SG3-ISO1B
TTTAATTCTTCAACTAAATTTTAATTTGGTCGCCTAAACCAGTGAGAGAGTCGTATGAGTAATAAAGTCGGTTTGATTCATAGCCTACGTGACGGTCAAAAATACATGGAAATCTGGCCGATGCGCAAAGAGCTTAACATGCTGTTTCCAGAGCAACGCATCATTAAGGCGACTCGGTTTGGTGTGAAGGTCATGCCTGCGATTGCAGCCATCAGTGTGCTGACTCAAATGGCGTTCAACAACTATCAGGCTATGCCGCAGGCGGTGATCATCGCCTTGTTTGCCATCAGTATGCCCATTCAAGGCATGTGGTGGCTCGGCAATCGTTCGAACACTGTACTTCCTCCTGCGTTGGCCGGCTGGTATCGAGAAATCCATCAGAAAATTGTCGACAGTGGAGGCGCGCTAGAGCCGATGAAATCTCGTCCGCGTTATAAAGAGTTGGCGCGTCTACTTAACCGAGCGTTTAAACAGCTAGATCGTGCGTCATTAGAGCGCTGGTTTTAAGCGTTCTCGGATTGATCCTTACGGCTTGGTCAGAGCCAATTCTTAGAATCAATAGAATAAAGAAAGCGCTTGTGTTTCGGCACAAGCGCTTTTGTTTGTTGTTGCTGTTAAAGCTTAGTTGAACATCGCGATCGCTTGTTCTGGAACGACGTACTCAAGGTCAAAGCTTTCCGCCACTTCTTGGCAAGTTACTTTACCGTGAATAACGTTCAATCCTTCCAGGAAGCCTTTGTCTTCGAGTAGCGCTTGGCGATAGCCTTTATTGGCCAGTTTGACAATGTACGGCAAGGTCGCGTTGTTAAGAGCGAAGGTTGACGTGCGCGCAACCGCACCCGGCATGTTCGCCACACAGTAGTGGACAACGTCATCAACAATGTAGGTCGGATCGGCGTGCGTGGTCGCGTGAGAGGTTTCAAAACAGCCGCCTTGGTCGATAGCAACATCCACTACCGCCGCGCCCGGTTTCATCTTGGCAATGTGCTCTTTAGTGACCAGCTTCGGCGCCGCAGCACCTGGGATCAATACCGCACCGATGACCAAATCCGCTTCGAGTACGTGTTTTTCAATCGCGTCTTTGGTTGAGTAGACGACTTTTGCACGGCCTTGGAACTCTTCGTCCAAGCGGCGCAAAGTGTCGACATTTCGGTCAAGGATAGTCACATCTGCGCGCAGACCAACGGCCATGCGCGCCGCGTTTGCACCGACCACACCACCACCGATGACCACCACTTTTGCAGGCTCCACACCCGGTACGCCGCCTAGCAGAAGACCACGTCCGCCGTGCGATTTTTCCAAGGTTTGCGCACCGGCTTGGATAGACATTCGACCCGCAACCTCAGACATTGGCGCTAATAGTGGCAAGCGACCCATATTATCTGTTACAGTCTCGTAGGCTATACAGACGGCTTTGCTCTTGATTAGCTCTTCAGTTTGTGGAAAATCTGGTGCGAGGTGTAAATAAGTAAATAAAATTTGCCCTTCGCGGAGCATGGCTCGCTCGACAGCTTGAGGTTCTTTAACCTTTACAATCATCTCTGCCTTCGCAAATACGTCGGCAGCAGTAGGAAGAATGGATGCGCCTACAGCGATGTAATCATCGTCTGAAAAACCGATGCCTGCGCCGGCATTGGTTTCAACCAACACTTGGTGGCCTTGTGAGACTAACTCGCGGACGCTGGCTGGGATCATGCCCACACGGTATTCGTGGTTTTTAATTTCCTTTGGTACGCCAATGATCATCCTGACTCCTTATCGATAAATGGTTGTATCAACTGTATTTAGGGTAATTCTGTCGAATTAATGCCTAGTATAGTTAGGATGTAATAAAATTTGATACCGTATATTAAGAAGTTGTAGTATAAATTTTTGCAAGGAAGTAATAAGGTGGAATAAAAAATGGCAGACAACAATAAGAAGCCGTCCAAGGATCTAGACCGTATCGATCGCAATATTCTGAATGAGTTGCAAAAAGATGGTCGAATTTCGAATGTAGAATTGTCTAAACGAGTCGGTCTTTCGCCCACTCCGTGTTTAGAGCGTGTAAGACGCTTAGAGCGTCAGGGATACATCACTGGGTACACAGCGTTGCTCAACCCTCAGTACCTAGACGCGTCTCTATTGGTGTTTGTGGAGATCACGCTAAACCGTGGTGCTCCAGACGTGTTTGAACAGTTTAATGCAGCCGTACAGAAGCTTGACGACATCCAAGAGTGTCATCTTGTTTCTGGTGATTTCGACTATCTTTTGAAAACACGTGTTTCGGATATGAGTGCTTATCGTAAACTGCTAGGGGATACACTACTTCGTCTACCCGGTGTTAATGACACACGTACTTACGTGGTTATGGAAGAAGTGAAACAAACCAATCAATTGGTGATCAAAACTCGTTAATCCCTAAGCCTAGTATGGGAATGACTATGCAGGGCGAAGGCGAGACAAAGTGAGAATCCCTTTCGATATTCTGACTTTTCATAATTGGGTTTTGTAGGCCGATGTGGTTAAATCAATAGTCCGTGCAGCTTGGCTGTTCGGGCTATTTTTTTCAGTATGTTAGAGTGGTTATGTTCCGAGAAACCAAAAACAAAGTCGAAACCATCGTCGACACTGGGGACCATCGTCAAAAGACGCGCCTTTCCGGTTCCGAGCGTTTACAAGAATGCAGCCTAATCGTGGTTTTCCTCGCCGCTATTTTACTGTCTGTTGCTCTGCTGACCTTCAGCGCGGCCGATCCATCATGGTCGCAAACCGCCTGGGGTATGGAGATTGAAAATGCCGGTGGTATTGTCGGGGCTTGGCTCGCGGACACACTGTTTTTTACGTTTGGCTCACTGGCGTACACTATTCCAGTGGTCATCGCACTGAACGCCTGGGTTCTGTTTCGTAAACGAGGCGAAGATGAGCCGCTCGATTTTATGCTTTGGGGCACACGCTTACTCGGCTTAACTATATTGATTCTCACCAGTTGCGGTCTTGCCGACATCAACTTCGACGATATCTGGTACTTTTCATCGGGCGGCGTTATCGGTGATGTGCTGACCAGTCTCGCACTGCCGACACTCAACGTGCTAGGCACCACGCTAGTGCTGCTGTTTTTGTGGGGCGCGGGTTTTACGCTGTTGACCGGGATTTCTTGGCTAACGATCGTGGATTGGATTGGCGAGCAGGCGATTGGTGCCATCACTTGGGTGATCAATAAGCTGCGCGGTGAGAAGGATCAGGTGTTTGCGCCGACCTTGACCGAACCGGATGCGACGCAATCTGACTCATTAGAGCATAAGTCGCGAGAAGGTATGAACACGTCGCCTGCCATCCAAGCGCATTCAGAGCGTGAGGAGCCAGTCAGCGAGGCAGTATCTCCTCAGTCCGCGACACGTCGCTACAATATTCATATGCCGGACAATAGCGCCACTCAAGCGTCCACCTCTGCGCCAGAGACGCCGCTTTATCACTACGACGAGCAAGAGGATGACGAGCAGAGTAACCTGCGTGTTAAGCAGCTTGGCGCCACTATAGAAGAGCTCGATGCGGCGGCCAATAGCGCCAACGATTACGCCCCTGAACCGATTTTGACTCAAGCGTCCAGCGAGTTGCAGTCGCAAGAGCCCGAGCAAGAGCTTACTCCGCCTTGGCAAGATGAGCCTGTTTTCCACGATCGTGATGATTCGCCACTCCCTGATATTGAAGAGGATGAGCAACCTCGTATCTCCAGTTTTGATGTGGTCGAAGACAACCCTGAGCCAAGCTTTACGCCACAGGAACCCGTCGAAGCGTTTATTGATGAACAGGGCGGCTCAACAGATGATGACGAGGGCGACGTCGATGTAGCACAAGACGAAGATGCGGCCGCGCTGCAAAACTTGGTAGCGGAAGCGCAAGCCAAAGTGGTCGCGTCTCAGAACCCGTTTTTGGTTCAGCAAGATCAAAACTTACCGAAACCGACCGAGCCTATGCCAACGCTCGAGCTTTTGTACCACCCAGAGAAGCGAGAAAACTTTATTGATCGCGATGCGTTAGAGGAGATTGCTCGTCTGGTGGAATCTAAGTTAGCGGACTATAAAATCACCGCCTCGGTGGTGGATATATTCCCAGGACCGGTGATTACTCGTTTTGAATTGGATTTGGCACCAGGGGTGAAAGTAAGCCGCATCTCAAGCTTATCGATGGACTTAGCACGCTCACTCTCAGCGATGGCGGTGCGTGTGGTGGAGGTGATCCCTGGTAAGCCTTATGTTGGCCTTGAACTGCCGAATATGAGCCGCCAGACGGTCTATTTCTCCGACGTGGTCGGCAGCCAAGCGTTCGTCAATGCCAAATCACCGACGACCGTCGTCCTTGGTCAAGATATTGCGGGCGAAGCCGTGGTGGCGGATCTGTCGAAAATGCCTCACGTGCTGGTGGCGGGTACCACAGGCTCAGGTAAATCGGTCGGGGTGAACGTCATGATTTTGAGTATCCTCTATAAAGCGACCCCAGAAGATGTCCGCTTTATCATGATTGACCCGAAAATGCTTGAGTTGTCGGTCTATGAAGGTATTCCTCACTTGTTGTCCGAAGTGGTGACCGACATGAAGGATGCGTCCAATGCATTGCGTTGGTGTGTTGGCGAGATGGAGCGGCGTTACAAGCTGATGTCTGCACTGGGCGTTAGGAACATCAAAGGATTCAACGACAAGCTGAAAATGGCCGCAGATGCGGGCCACCCAATCCACGATCCGCTCTGGCAACCGGGTGACAGTATGGATGAGCATCCACCGCTGCTCGAAAAGCTGCCTTATATTGTAGTGATCGTGGATGAATTTGCCGATCTGATGATGGTGGTCGGGAAGAAAGTCGAAGAGTTGATCGCGCGTTTAGCACAAAAAGCGCGCGCCGCGGGTATCCACCTCATTTTGGCGACGCAGCGACCTTCAGTAGACGTTATTACCGGTTTGATCAAAGCGAACATTCCTACGCGGGTTGCATTTACCGTTTCAACCAAAACGGACTCTCGAACCATTCTCGATCAAGGTGGTGCAGAGTCACTGCTGGGTATGGGTGATATGTTGTATCTTCCTTCCGGATCGAGTCACACCATTCGCGTCCATGGGGCATTTGCTTCAGATGATGATGTGCATGCGGTGGTCAACAACTGGAAGGCACGCGGCAAGCCAAACTATATTGATGAGATCACCAACGGAGACCAAGGGCCAGAAGCGTTGCTACCGGGCGAGAAACCCGAAGGTGATGAAGAGATGGACCCTCTGTTTGATCAAGTGGTCGAGCACGTAGTGCAATCTCGTCGTGGTTCAGTCTCTGGCGTTCAGCGCCGATTTAAAATCGGTTACAACCGTGCGGCGCGAATTGTCGAGCAGCTTGAGGCTCAAGGTATTGTCAGCGCGCCAGGTCACAACGGTAACCGAGAGGTCTTGGCGCCAGAGCCGGGTCGAGAGATGAACTGATAGCAGGTAATATGCGTTGTTACTTTACATATTGTTACTTTACATTTGGTAACTTTGCATATTGTTTCTCGAGGCATAGTCAGCGTCGCGCCGGCAAAGACGACTCATAAAAAATGGCTTCCGTTTGGAAGCCATTTTTTTAATCGTGTACTCAGAGTGAGTGATGGGTGTTATTTATCTTTGGCAAATTGAGAGAGAACAATGACACCAAGCGCGAGCAGGTTTGCAGCAAAGATAACCACGAGCCACTGTGGCATGGAGAGCGTCAAAAACTGCCATACGATTTTGCTGCAATCCCCATAAGCTTCAAACATCCAAGGCGCCCATTGATTGAGCGGTGCCCAGTCAGGGAATTGAACAAACAGATCACAGGTGTAGAACGGCGAAGGGTTAAACTGGTAATCCACGTGTTCTAGTGACAGCATGAGTCCTTTATAAGCACTGCCGCCCCACGCTGCGAGCCCTAACCAACGCAATACAGCAACACGTGGATTGATGGCACCAATCAGCGCTGCGGCCGCGACGCCAAGCATGGCGATGCGCTCATAAATACACATCACACACGGCGCCAAGCCCATTCCGTGCTGGAAGAGCAGTGCACACAACTCTAGCGCGACAATCAAGCCAAACAGCAGTAGCCAAGCAAATCGTCCCTGAGAAAACTGTTTAATCGAAGAAAGCATAAGTAATGAAATATCCCTAACAAAGAAAAGAAAAAAGCTCTGACTAATCAGAGCTTTTTAGCGTGTAAAAGTTTCTATCGCAATAAAAAATTATTCAAACGTGATGCCGATTAGTGACCTTTGGTCACCGCATGCATGATTTCTGCTGAGTGATGCGTGATCCAGCCTGCTTCATAGAACCACGCGGTCATTGGTTCAAGCAGGAAGACAATACCGGCAAAGCCAACTAAAGCCAGCACTATCGTGTAAGGCAGTGCCATGATAACCATGCGACCGTAGGACAAACGAATCAAAGGTGCCAGCGTTGAGGTCAACAAGAACAAGAAGGCAGCTTGACCGTTCGGGGTGGCAACCGATGGCAAGTTGGTGCCCGTATTGATCGCTACTGCGAGCAGGTCAAACTGGTCACGATTGATCACGCCTTCCATCAACGCCGTACTAACCTCGGTAATGTAGACCGTGCCGACGAATACGTTATCAGATACCATCGAAAGCAGTCCATTGGCGACATAGAAGAGCGCCAATTGGGTGCCTTTATCTTCGACGTGCAATACCGCATCAATCACTGGCTTGAATAGCTCTTGGTCGATGATGACAGCAACAATTGAGAAGAACACCGTCAAAAGCGCGGTAAAGGGCAGGGCCTCTTCGAAGGCTTTACCTAGCGAGTGCTCTTCAATCACGCCCGTAAACGCAGTAGCCAGAATGATGACAGACAAGCCGATGAGGCCGACTGCCGCGAGGTGGAGCGCAAGGCCGACAATCAGCCATACCGCGATAACACCCTGAACCCAAAGCTTGGCCACATCTTGTTTGGTGCGCTTTTTACGCTCTTCGTTGTCGTAATCAACCAGAATCTGACGCACCGTGTCAGGCAGGCGGGCGCCATAGCCGAAGACTTTCATTTTTTCGACGAGCACACACGTTGCGAGACCACAAATCAACACGGGTAGAGTAACGGGTAACATGCGAACAATGAACTCACCAAACTGCCAGCCAGCCTGATCAGCAATGATCAAGTTTTGCGGCTCACCCACCATGGTCATCACGCCACCGAGTGCCGTACCCACCCCTGCGTGCATGAGCAGCGAACGCAAGAAGGCGCGGTAGTTCTCTAAGTCATCACGCGTCAGATCGTTAAGATGATCATCTGACGTATGGTCATGGGTCGCGTGACCTCCCTGACCGGAGGCAACTTTGTGGTAGATCGCGTAGAAGCCAACTGCGACACTGATGACAACAGCGATCACCGTTAATGCATCTAAGAAAGCAGATAAGAACGCTGCGGCAAAACAGAACGCCAGCGATAACATGCTTTTAGACTGAATACCGAGCAGAATTTTGGTAAAGATAAACAGCAAAAGCTGCTTCATGAAGTAGATACCTGCGACCATAAAGACCAGCAGTAGCAACACTTCGATATTCGCGACAAGCTCATGCTTGACTTGATCCGCACTGGTCATGCCAATGGCGATGGCTTCAATGGCCAATAAACCACCGGGTTGCAGCGGGTAACACTTCAGTGCCATCGCAAGGGTGAAAATAAACTCTGCGACCAACAACCAGCCTGCGACAAAAGGATCGATGAAAAAGAACACAAGCGGGTTGATGATGAGGAAGGCTATGATGGCAACTTTGTACCAATCCGGTGCCTTACCAAGAAAGTTCTTGATGAAGGCGTTTCCGAGTGACATCGGCATGACATTAATACTCTTTATTGTTGTACTGAATTAACACAGACGTGCCCGAATTCAATGTAAGCGTCGCAGCGGGTCATGCGCAGATGGCTCATGCGCAGATAGTCCAGCCGTGTAACGCCCAATCAACAGCGACTTAGAAAAACAACATCCTGAGTATCAATATGTGGTCTTGCCAAGTCACTCCCTGAGAAAGACAAGCACTCCTTACTTCGGTCGCCACTCTACCGTTGATAACTTGTTAGTCAATGATTAAGTGATATCTGATAAATGTATCAGTCCACTTTTATTCAAAAACGCGATCAAAGTTACGTAACGCTTGCATAATAGTTGTGAAAATCAGCAATTGATGGCAGTTAGCCATTTAGTTGAATTGATAAGCAACAATATGGGATTATATTGCATCAAAATAACAATGTTAGTTTCAAAAATAAAAACTCATATTGTGTGATTAATGCAGTACTCATAAGGCCTCAGAGAAAGTGAGGTTAGGTAAAGTTAAAATTTATTGGTTTTGACAATCCCCACACCACTTAAAACCGCCAAAACAAATTAGAGTTAATACTCTATATGGCATCCATGCCACGTTTACTGGTGGTTTGTTTTCGCTAGGCAAAAACTAGTGGTATGATGAGTTCCATTCGACCCAGATAAATATAAAATTGGAACAGTAATTAATGGTCATCAAGGCAAAGAGTCCCGCAGGATTTGCAGAGAAATACATTATCGAAAGTATTTGGAAAGGGCGCTTCCCTCCGGGTTCGATTCTCCCAGCCGAACGAGAGCTCTCTGAACTCATTGGTGTAACACGTACGACGTTGCGTGAGGTATTACAAAGATTGGCTCGTGATGGTTGGTTAACCATTCAGCATGGTAAGCCGACTAAAGTAAACCAGTTTATGGAAACGTCCGGGTTACACATTCTTGATACATTGATGACGCTCGATGCTGAAAACGCAACCTCTATCGTAGAAGATTTGCTTGCGGCACGTACAAACATCTCACCTATCTTCATGCGCTATGCGTTCAAAGTAAATAAAGAGAGTTCAGAGCGTACCATTCACAATGTGATCGACTCTTGTGAAGCCTTGCTCGCGGCCGACTCTTGGGATGCTTTTATTGCCTCCTCGCCGTATTCAGACAAGATTCTGCAACACGTGAAAGACGATGGTGAAAAAGATGAGCAGAAACGCCAAGCGACGTTGATTGCGAAAACGTTTAATTACTACGATTACATGCTTTTCCAGCGTCTCGCTTTCCACTCAGGTAACCAAATTTACGGCTTGATCTTTAATGGATTGAAGAAGCTTTACGATCGTGTGGGTAGCTACTACTTCTCAAGTGCTCAGGCGCGTGGTTTAGCGCTCAAGTTCTACCGTGATTTGTTGGAGGTATGCGAAACGGGCAACCGCGAACAAATTTTGGTGGTCGTGCGTCACTACGGGATGGAGAGCGCGCAGATCTGGAATCAGATGAAGCAAACTCTACCGACCAATTTTACCGAAGACGACAGCTAATCTCGCTGACGACCTTAAGTAAGCCAAAAGCCGCGATTGTCATCGCGGCTTTTGTGTCATTGGTATCACGAACCGTGCTTAACGAGCCGTAGGGCTGTTTGCTCCTGTCTTAAGGTCGAGTCCGTCAATGCCTCCAGCGGCTTGAAACCATGTCGTAAGATGGGTTTTCAAGTCTTTGAGCTCATCAGGGCCGATTAACGCGAGGCCCAAGTCTTCTGCTCGGGTGATGTCGTTGTAGCGCAGTGGTCTGAAGCTGACGAGCATGGCGCGTGCCTGTAAGCCGCCGAGCAAATCTCTTAACGATTCGAGTTTGTATAAGGTGTCATCGCCATCATCACGCATACCTTTGGTCTTACACTCAATGATATGGAGCTTGTTGTTGACCACGCAGGCGACATCCAGCTCATTGCGCACTTCACGCTCACCGAGCTCACGATACACCTGCACATTAAGTGAGTGATCTTGAATCGTTGGCATGCTGTGTTGAATCTGGCGCACCGTGCTGTGGACTAGGGTTTCCAGCCACTCCCCGTTGGAGAAGCGTCTTGCATCTTCATTGGCAAAGGTAAGCACACCGTTCTCATACGTCGCGATGTCGGCATCCACCAAATCATCGATCAGCATCTTGAGCTCACGATAGCCTTGCTGCTTCTCCGACAACTCTACACTGAGGATCTGTTCTTTGCGGCATGTCGTGGCGAGATAATTGAGTGTCGCAAGGCCTGGGCCAAGTTCTAAGGCGTTACTCGCCCAACGCTCACCCAACTCATAGAGTTTTTGGTCCAACTGAGGAGGCAACGTTTGTTGGCTAAATTCGCCGCGCGCGCCAAATACCGTAAGGTAATCGTCAATGGTGATCCAATCTTGCAGCTGCGTGTCTTCTACGCCATCAGGGTAGAGCCAGCAGACGCGATCACTGTTGGGCTCAACCACAAAAATTGGCCAATGAAAGGTGCGAAACACTTCGTAAATCGACAGGAGTCGATGACGCAGACCACAACTGGCGTTAAGGCGCACATCTTCACCACTTTGCTTAAGGCGCTCTGCCAGTTCCGCAACGATGTTCTTTATCTCAGAAGGATTAGTAACGTCAGGAATTTCATAGAACTCTGAGTGAATCTCACGCTTAGCCAAGACACGACTCAGTCTGTCGAATAGGGTGCGCTGGGCATTGACGCCAATAAAGACGATGTGGTTACTGATGCTGCGGTTATCTAATAGGGGGGTGACCAAGCGAATCGGGTCTTGGTCGATGATGCCAACATGAATTGTCATAGTTATTCCTCATGTCAGGCCCACAAAAAGGAGAGTAAAAGGGTGAGGCCTAATCACGATATAATGACAATCTGCCGAAAAAACAAGGGCAACCGTTATAATTGGTCGCCCTCTGTCAATAATTTACCGTATCTTTACGTTACAGCTTGAATCGATGCACCAGTTCGCCTTGCTGACCAGCAAGCTGACTTAAGTCATGACTGGTTTGAGCGATTTGCGCCATCGCCTGATAGCTGGTGTCGGCGATAAGGTTAATCTCTTCAATGTTTCTTGCAATGTCTGAGGTGGTTTCACTTTGCTCTGCTGCGGCTTGAGAAATGTGTCCACTCATCTGGCTGATCTCCATGATCAAGCCCTGAATTTCTTCCATTGCACTGTTGGCGTTGGACGCTTGTTCAACCGACAGCTCCATATCGTCCATGCAGCTTTGAATGACTTGGTTGGCTGAAGCAGAACTCGATTGCAAGTTACTGATCATGTTTTCAATTTCGCTGGTGGATTCAGTAGTGCGCTGCGCAAGCACGCGAACCTCGTCCGCCACCACCGCAAAACCTCGGCCTTGGTCGCCCGCGCGCGCGGCTTCAATCGCCGCGTTGAGCGCAAGTAAGTTGGTTTGCTCAGCAATGTTGCGAATCACATCCAAAATGCTGCCAATCTGGCTACTCATGGTTTGCAAACCTTTGACCGCATCAACGGATTCCGTTAGACGTGTCTCAAGCTGATTGATGGTGGTGATGTTAGTGCCCATGATTTGACGACCAGATTCCGACGCCGACTCCACTTGCTCAACCATCTTCTGCGAGCTTTGCGCACTTTGGGCCACTTCCTGAACGGAGTGGGCCATTTCAGTCATCGCGGTGGCGACGTTGGCTGTTTGTTCACGCTGCTGATTAAGCTGCGATTGCGCTTGAGAAGAGGTCTCTTGGTTGGTGCGGGCGGTATTGGTTAAGTTGTCCGAGGCATCATTGAGCTTCACCAAGATATTGTGCAGGTTGTCCGCCAACGAGTTGATGTGACCGCTGACGCGGCTGAACTCATTGTTGTAACGGATTTCGATACGGTGTGTCATGTCGCCTTTGGTGAGGTATTCCAAGGTGCTAAGAATACGCGTGAGTGGCTCGCGGACACTGTGGGCGATGTGGTAACCGATGCCCAATGCCAGTGCAATCACGATGGCACCAATCAACAGTGAACGAATCTTGCCTTGATTGTAGACTTGCTCTGCTTCAACCAGTGAGGCATTGAGACCCGCTTGGGCCGCTTCACTGTAGGTAGCCAGCAGCGCCATGGTCGCATCCACTTGCTCAGTCAGGCTCGCAATGTTGGCGTAGAGCGCGTCTTTTGCCACAAGGTAATTGCTGTGTTGATCAAGGACACCGCCTTTTTGACCGATGTCGAGCGTGAACTGCTTGACCGACTCATCAAAGGCTTTTTTCAACTCAGGCATTTGATTGGATAGGCCGTTGTAGGCGTAGTTCAAGTGTGTCACGGCTTTTTTGTTTTTCGCAACGGCTTCTGCTACGAACGCGGTGTCTGAGCTTGCCAGCGCGTCAGAAGTGATCACTTCGGCGTCTTTCAGCTTAATGAAGTAACTTTTCGCCATCACTTTGACGGAAATACTGCTTTGGTCATCGACGTACTCTTTCATCCCGACACTCAACTCAGAGTGCAAGCGTTGAAAACGGCGAGAAGATTGTTGTACTTGCGCTTGAGACTCAAACATCGAGCGATAGTTTTCCATCGCTTGCTTGGCTTCTCCGAAGTAACTGCTCTCTTTCTCTTTAAGAACCGCCATGCTGGCGACCAATTCTGGCTTGCTTGCACTGGCCTTTTCAAGGGCAGCCAAAGTTTGATTGTATTCAACACGTGCTTGATCGAATTGGCTTTCGATTTGCTCCATGCGCTCAAAGCTCTGAGTGGTCAGAAAATCTTTGAAAAGCTTATCCGCAGAAAGCAGAGAGACACTGGTTTCGTTGGCTTTGGAAACAAGAGGTAGTGAGGTGTTGGAGACACTCTCGAAATTGGATTGGATTTGCTGCATTCCGTTCAACGTCATCATGGTGGATACGATGAACATCACAATGATCAGTGCAAAGCCAGCGTACATTCTTCTTATCACTGAGCCTTTCATAGATCTCTCCCTAACTATGGCAAAAATTCAAACTATAACGCTATAAATAGCAAAAAGAGTTTGATTGTATGGAGAGTGAGACACACATTTTATGACGCACAATACAAAAATGAAAATGTGTATCAATAAAATGCTCACAACATGATGTGAACACTGTTTTTATTGTGATCTCGATTTGCTTGACGCATACTCGATGGCATTGAAAATTCAACGATACCTTCTGGAGAGTTTCATGGCTGAAGAAACCATTTTCAGTAAAATCATTCGCAAAGAGATCCCGGCCGATGTGGTTTATCAAGATGATTTGGTTACCGCGTTTCGTGATATCAACCCTCGCGCGCCGAGCCATATTTTGATCATTCCTAATACTCTTATCCCAACGGTGAACGATGTCACAGAGGCCGATGAAGCGGTCATGGGGCGCCTATTTACTGTGGCTCGCAAGTTGGCCAAAGAAGAGGGGATTGATGAAGAGGGTTACCGCCTGATCGTTAACTGTAACGCGCACGGTGGCCAAGAGGTCTACCACATTCACATGCACTTAGTCGGCGGCCGTCCACTTGGCCCGATGTTGATGGGTTAATCGACGCGATACAGTCATGACACAAAGCGAACTTTTTGCGTCGCTTTGTGTCAGAGAGCAGGTCTCACTGATATTTATGTCGGTGAGATCGGTATCTGAAATTCTGATTTGAGGCTTGGAGTGCGTTTTACGAATCAACTCACCATCCACATTCAACGTTGTGCATTACTCGCCAGTACCCTTGTTATCACGGCGTGTGCCAATATGTCGGCTGGCAATCTGTTTAGTCATTACAGCGCACAAAATGCTGATGTGTACCAAGCGGTGCAGCGAGGGGATTATCAGCGCGCACAAGAAGCGCTGCCTGACTCTGTGGCGGGCGATATTCTCGATAACCTTGAAAAGGGGCGCGTGCACTTTCTCAATCAAACCTACAGCGATAGTAAAGCGGCGTTTGAGTTGAGTGACCAAGCCGTTCGCGCTCAGCAAGATAGAGCCACGGTGTCGGTCAGTGAAACTCTGACTAGCGTTAGTTCACTCGCGGTGAACGACAATCTCAACGAATATCAGCCCGCAGATTATGAGTTGGGCTTTCTTCACCTCTATCTTGGTCTCAATTATCTACAGCAAAACCAACTGGAAGGGGCGTTGATTGAGATGCGACGCGCCAATCAAGTCCAAGAGCGTGCCAAGCAAGAGCGTGAAAAAGAGTTAGCGAAAGCGCAAAGCAATATGCAAGCGCAGGGCTTATCTCCCAATTTAGGCAGCGTGCTGTCGAACTACCCTGATGCCGGAAAAACCTTGGCGGCGGTGCAAAATGCCTATTTGTTGTATCTGTCGGCACTGCTTTATGAAGCAGACAATGACCTCAATGCCGCCTATGTGGACTATCGACGCGCGCTCGCGGTGGCGCCAGACAATCAGCAAATCATAGATGGCACCATGCGCGTTGCGACGAGCCTTAGCATGAAAGAAGACCTGATTAAATTAGAGCAGCGATACGGTAAAGCCAGTTTGTTAGAGAGCGACAAAGCGCGCGTCATCGTGCTCGATGAACAAGGCATAGTGACGGCGTTGCAAGGTTGGAAGCAATCTTTGCCTTTGTATGACAGTCGCAACAATGTGGCCTTCTATACTATCGCTCTGCCATATTACCCGCCTGCTTCGCCAGAGCGATTTACACCGCTTACATTGAATCAAGCGCCGCTCAAGGAATCGCGCTTGACCGATGTCAATGCGATGGCCCAACGTGATTTATCGGAACGTATTACTGCGATGGTGATCCGTCAAGCATTGCGGGTTTGGGCAAAAGATCAATTGCGAAAAGAGGCCACACAAGGCGATGACGTCGGCAATCTCGTATTTAATATTTGGAACACGCTCACCGAGCAACCCGATACCCGCAGTTGGTTAACGTTACCGGGTCATGTTGCGAGCAGCAGCCGTGTGGTCGAGCCCGGAACGCAGATTATTCGGGTGAATAACCAAGACTACCCGTTTGATGTCGCGGCGGGGCGCACCGCACTGGTGTGGATATCTCGTCAGGGAGAGAATGCTACAATATGGCATAAACAACTAGGAAGTATACGATGAAAAAATGGCTTATAGCGGCCCTCGCGGCCACGGCGCTGATCGGATGCGCAGACAACACAGCAGGTCTTAGAATCGATGGAGAGACACACAAAGTGCTCTTTGGCGATAACGTCTTAGCCGGCAATCTAAAAATTGAAGACATCGCCACAACAGAGGTAGAAGGGCATGCACGTGGGGTTGTGCGCATGACCAACCAGTCGAAAGGTGACCTCAATGTACTGTATCGCTTTTATTGGTATGACGACAATGGCTTGGAGGTCAACACTAAGCTTAGCCCTTGGCGTCAATCCATCTTACGCGGGACGGAAACGGTGGCCTTGTCTGAGGTGTCGGTGAACCCGAATGGCAAACATTTCCGTTTACAAATTCGTGAAAATAATCAATAAATTAATGACAATTCAAGGTTTATGAGGAACCAAGAAATGAAGAAAAGTGTAATAGCATTACTTGGCTTGGCTGTGATTCTCGGCGGTTGTTCGAACAAAGTGAGTTATGGTGACGCGCAAGCGGTTGAAACCACCACGATTGATTTTGGTTCCACTGACTTGCAAAAAATTGCCGGTGAAATGGTCGATAGCATGATGATGTCAGGCTCGGTGGCGGCCATCACGCGTGATGCGCGCCCTATTGTTTTTGTTGAGCGCATCAAAAACAAAACCAGTGAGCACATCGATACTGAATCCATTACCGATACCATCAGCACTAAGATGCTCAACTCAGGTAAATTCCGCTTTGTGGATATGGATCGCGTGGAATCGGTGCGTGAACAGTTGAACTTCCAAAACAACGACGAACTCGTTAACCAAAGTACCGCCATCCAGTTCGGTAAAATGGTTGGGGCGCAATACATGTTGTACGGTAACCTATCGAGCATCGCCAAAAATGCCGGTAGTGATAAAGACGTCTACTACAAAATGACCATGCGCCTGATGGATCTGGAAACGGGTTTGATTGAGTGGGCAGACGAGACTGAGATCCGCAAACAAGAGTCAAAAAGCTTTCTAGGTATGTAATGACAAGGGAAGAGGTGATCTATGGCCAGGATGTCTTGGCATGAAGCGTGTCAACTTGATCGCTCTTTGACTGCGCTCAATCCGTTCTTCCCTGAGCCCGCCCAATACGCTCAAACGTTGACAGGCGGGCTGACCAACCGTTGTTGGAAAGTGGTCACTAATCGCGGCGCCTACGTATGGCGCCCGAATACGCCCATCACCAAAGCGTTTTCCATTTCGCGCTTTCAAGAGTATCAAATCCTCTCTGCACTCGAACACAATCCCATCGCACCTAAGCCGCATTACATTTGCGAACAAGGGCTATTGGTGGATTGGATCGAGGGTATTCCGCTGAGAGACGGCCTGTCGTTTGATGATCTGCTCGATACCATGGTGAGCGTTCATCAAGCCAACACACAACGTATTCCCGTCGCGCCGTTTAACTATACGGCCCGGGTTGATCATTACTGGATATTGATTGACGACACGCTCAAATCGGACTCGATTCGTGGTGTGTACGAAACGTGGCGCCGTGCGCCCAGTTTGGCGGATGTCGGCCATGTACTGTGTCATTTTGATTTGGCTGGGTACAACATGGTACGCACCACGCAAGGCATCACGGTGATCGATTGGGAATACGCATGCATCGCTGATCCTAGGCTGGATCTGACACTCAGTATCGACGTGTGTCAGCACGACCCTCAAGACGCGGTTTTTCGTTACTGTCAAAAACGAGGGGTAGAAGGTATTGATGATTGGGTCGAAGGCGTCATGGCTTGGCAGCCCAGAGCAAAAATGATGGCCATGCTTTGGTATCTTCTCGCTTACCAGTTGTGGGGGGAAGAGCAATATTTGACCGAGGCGACCCGGCTTGAAGGCTTATTTTGTAGCTAAGATCACTGTTTAGTGGTTTTGCAACGATAAAGTAAAATTTAACCCTACTATTTCTGGTAGATTTGGTCGTGGTAGAGTTGGAAGTATTAGGTTCGAGGGAATTAGAATGATTATTTATTTGCATGGCTTTGACTCCACAAGCCCAGGTAACCACGAAAAAGTCTTACAGTTGCAGTTTATTGATGACGATGTTCGTTTCATTAACTACAGCACATTGCACCCGAAACACGATATGCAGCATCTACTCAAAGAAGTGCACAAAGTGATTGAACAGTCGGAGGATACCTCTCCACTGATCTGCGGTGTGGGTCTTGGTGCCTATTGGTCAGAGCGTATTGGATTTTTGTGTGGCATCAAGCAGGTGATGTTTAATCCTAATCTTCATCCTGAGCGCACCATGCAGGGCCGGATCGACCGCCCTGAAGAGTATGAAGACATTGCGACCAAATGTGTGTCAGAGTTTCGCAGTAAAAATGCGGGCCAGTGTTTGGTGATCCTCTCTAAAGAGGATGAAATTCACGACAACAGTCAAACCGCCGAGGCGTTAGCGCCGTATTACGAAATCATTTGGGACGACACCCAGAGCCACAAATTCAAAAAGATCTCTCAACACCTTCAGACGATGAAAGCGTTCAAACAACGCTAATCATCGCGAGCACTTAACCATCAAGAGCGACAGGGTTTATGCCTGTCGCTCTGTTTGTCACCACTTGTCATTAATCCCTACAAAGTTAAGTGAGATAATCACATTCTCCTGTTGCGTGGCGGATTTTGCCCTATATAATGACTTCACTATAAATTTTTTGATAAATATCAAAAAAAATTGAGAGCAAGTAAAAAACTTGCCCCAAAAAACGAGTTGAGCGGCAAAAATGCCCGCTATTGAACGCCAATAACAAGCCTCATATCCGAAAACGTCATGCCAGAGTGCGAATCACGCACCGGTTAGGGTGAGTAACCGCATGGCAAGAGAGAATTTTCTCGAGCTGAGTAATCGGCTCGAATCATGATTATTTATATTTAGAGGAACGTTATTGTGACACGAATTATCGTTGTAGGCGGTGGTGCAGGCGGCCTGGAGCTTGCTACCAAACTGGGTCGTACATTGGGCCGTAAAGGCCGTGCGCAAGTCACCTTGGTTGACCGTAAGGCAAGCCACTTGTGGAAACCCTTGCTGCATGAAGTTGCGACAGGTTCACTGGATGAAGGTGTGGACGCGCTAAGCTACCGTGCGCACGCCAAAAATCACCACTTTGATTTCCAAATGGGTGCGCTCAAAGACATTGACCGCGAGCGTAAAGTGATCACACTGCACGAGCTGAAAGATGAGCATGGCGAACTGCTGATGCCAACGCGTGAGCTTGAGTACGATCTTCTGGTGATGGCCATTGGTTCTACCTCCAATGACTTTAACACGCCGGGCGTGCGTGACAACTGCATCTTCCTCGATAGCCCAGAGCAAGCGCACCGTTTCCGCACCGAAATGAACAATGAATTCTTAAAGCTGCACGCGAAAAATGGTCAAGGCACCGTGGATATCGCGATCGTAGGTGCAGGTGCAACCGGTGTTGAACTTTCTGCTGAGCTGCACAATGCAGTGAAAGAGTTGCGCACTTATGGTTTTGGTGACTTGGACTCAAGCAAGCTCAACGTCAACCTTGTTGAAGCGGGTGAGCGTATTCTTCCGGCTCTACCGCCACGCATTTCAAGTGCTGCCCATCAAGAGTTGACTAAGCTTGGCGTCAACGTGCGCACCGCGACTATGGTGACCAAAGCGGAAAAAGATGGCCTAGTGACCAAAGAGGGCGACAAAATCCCAGCGCAAATCATGGTTTGGGCTGCGGGTATCAAAGCGCCAGATTTCATTAAAGACATTGCAGGCTTAGAGACTAACCGCATCAACCAATTGGTGGTGAAAAGCACCTTGCAAACGACGCGTGACGATGACATTTTCGTGATTGGCGATCTCGCGCAATGCACGCAAGAAGACGGCTCGTTTGTGCCACCTCGTGCCCAGGCTGCACACCAAATGGCAAGCTGTGCGTTTTCCAATATTGTGGCGAAGATGAACGGCCGAGAGCTCAAGCCTTATGTCTACAAAGACAAAGGTTCACTGGTCTCTCTCAGCCGCTTCTCGACCGTTGGTAGCCTAATGGGCAACCTAACCAAAGGCTCAATGATGGTGGAAGGCCGTATCGCTCGCGTAGTTTACATTTCGCTCTACCGCCTACACCAAATGGCACTACACGGGATGTTCAAAACCGCGCTCATCATCCTCATGGGCCGCATCAACCGCGTGTTGAGACCCAACCTTAAGCTTCATTGATCAAAACAAGAAGAGCGCCGATTGGCGCTCTTCTCTTATACGGTTTTGAACTCAACGAATCAGTGTTAGACGTTTGATTCGTCTTTTGCCTCTTTTAGTGCCTGCAAATTTTCGTTGATCTTGAAGATAACAATCATCAATTCACACCAAATGCGAGCGCCAATCGCCCCACCAACCATCGTTAGCAATCCCAGCATAAAGGTTTGAAAGGTCACACCGCCGTATCCACTAAACATGGTTCCAATGCCAGAGATAATCGCAATGAGAAGCAGCAACCAGTAAAGTCCGGTGACTAGCTTTGGAGTGAGCATAGATTTAAACGAAAATATCGATTCCATTCTTAGATTTCCTTTCATAGATAAAGGGAGTAATCATGCCACAGTTTATGGCTCAACCTAGGACAAAGAGTCTGACGCCTGACACGAATTTGGCGTAAGTTATTGGCTAATCAGTAATTAACTGCTTTTATGATGAGGTTAAACTCAACCTGGAATC
Organism: Vibrio sp. R15-SG3-ISO1B; assembly: GCF_059833835.1. NCBI lineage: Bacteria > Pseudomonadati > Pseudomonadota > Gammaproteobacteria > Vibrionales > Vibrionaceae > Vibrio > Vibrio sp. R15-SG3-ISO1B. The sequence continues at coordinate 19,571 of NZ_JCBDGG010000008.1, forward strand.
ATTGAAAACACCAACCCCTCTTTAGGCTGGCCTTGGAAGACAAAGCGATTTTTCGACCGAGCTTCCAGTGTTGCGCCGCATTTAATGGCGAGGTGTTGACTGGGGAGGTTGTCTGGGTCGCAGACGATTTCGACACGGGTCAGTTTGAGTTGGGCAAAGCAGAACTCCACCAGCGCATTGAGCGCTTCTTGGCCGATGCCTTTGCCTTGGAACTCATCGGCTATCCAATAACCGATACTCGCCATGTTGAAGGTGTGGTAGAGCTCATTGATGGCGACCATGCCCACCAAAGCACCGGTTGCGCGTTGGAACACGCCAAAACCGTAGGCTTGAGATTTCACCCAGTTGAGTCGGGTTTGCAACAAGAAGGCTTCTGCGTCCTCTAGGGAGAACTCGGGGTGGCACCAGTCAATCCATTGGTGCAGGCTGGCAGAGTGCACAATCAGATGTTGAAACACCTCAGCATGCTCAGCGTCAATCAAGCCAAGTCGCAGGTTCGGGGTGATGATTTGGTAATCGGGTGACATAAACAACAGCCCTCGCGAGGAGGGCTGACAAGATTACTGCGCGACGCGGCGAACTTGGATAATCACGCCCATGAGAGGGTGATCTAAGTAGTGTGTTTCGGTACTGCGCATGCGGCGCTTTTGGTCGAAACGGTAAGACTTCAAGAAAGCCTGGGTTTCGACGGTTGGCGTGATGTCTTCCATCAAGCCGGCTTGGACCACCGCATTATCTTGCATACTATCTTGTGTGGCTTCTTGTGTGGCATCTTGTGTGGCAACGTTGGTTTGGATCGGTGCATCAAGAACCACTTCACGTACGCTTGGCGCTTTTAAATCAAGCTCGACATCGGCGTAAAGGTAATGCTCAACATACACTTGAAATGTACCGTCGAGTTCAAACAGCGGCGCTGGAATACTCTCTTCGGTTACCCCATCAATGACACTGGAGGTGGCATTACTGCCCGCAGGTGAGCCATCCACATTAAACTGATTGGAGTAATCTTTTCCTGCTTGAATGTGAAACACCGGCGCACCGAAACGGCCTTGGTCGCCTTGACGCCAAGCGGTGTGCATCAGTACATCAAAGCCCGCGTGACGTTTCAGCTTTTGCACTTGCTCACCAAGTTTATACTGTGAGTAAGGCAGTAACGTGACCTGCTTACTGGCTCTGAAACTGGCATCAGAAAATTTGCCCGCGCGCTCAAGACTGATCTCTGGCGGGTTATTCGGCCAAGATTCCGCAGTCATTTCTGGGTTGACGGCACGTTTAAAGATGATCACTTCAATATCAAATTGACGCTCGGCCCAAGAAGGCATCGCGACGAAAAAAAGCAGCAGGGTAATCAGCTTTTTCATTCCAACTCCATTGAAGAGGTAGCGTGTACCTCAAAATTGTTCATAGTCCGCAAGCGGCGCGCATTGCTGTTTCTTAATTCAAGCCCTGATGCCGAATGCTTAGGGCAGTCGATTTTGCTTGAATTCGCCTAGCATATCACTAACAAACTGAATTCGCTTGCGTCTGTCGACTAATGGTAGCGTAAACTTGAATTTGGTTGGGCCATCCATTGCGAATTTTTGCGGTTGTGATTGCAGTAGTTTAACCAGATAGACGGGGTTAATGTCAGCATCCGGATAGAACTCGATAAAACCGCCTTTTTCATGCGCTTCGATCTTCTTCACTTTAAGTTGCGCCGCTTCAATTTTTAACGCGGCTACCGAAAGCAGGTTTTTGGTGGCATCGGGCAGTGGACCAAAACGGTCTATCAGCTCAACTTTTAGCTCATCTAACTCATCTTGACTGCTGACGCTGGCGATCTGTTTGTACATCGACAGGCGCGTATTAACGTCAGGCAAGTAATCATCCGGCAGTAAGGCGGGTAGACGCATTTCCACTTCGGTTTGTTCGCGCAGTAGATCATCCAACGAAGGCTCTTTACCCTCCTTGAGCGCCTCGACCGCTTGTTCGAGCATTTCCATGTAGAGAGTAAAGCCAACCGATTGAATTTGGCCACTTTGCTCATCACCCAGCAATTCACCTGCACCGCGGATCTCTAAGTCATGGGTGGCAAGGGTGAAGCCTGCTCCTAAATCTTCCAGCGAGGCGATGGCTTCAAGACGTTTGACGGCGTCCTTGGTCATGGCTTTAGGGTGAGGGGTCAGCAAGTAGGCGTACGCTTGATGATGCGAACGTCCGACACGGCCGCGTAATTGGTGCAACTGCGCAAGACCTAGGTTGTCCGCGCGGTCCATGATGATGGTGTTGGCTGTCGGGACGTCGATACCAGTTTCAATGATGGTGGTACAGACTAAAACGTTGAAGCGCTGATGGTAGAAGTCATTCATGATGCGCTCAAGCTCGCGCTCACGCATTTGACCGTGTGCAGTAGTAATACGCGCTTCCGGGATGAGCTTTTCAAGATCCGCCGCCACTTTATCGATGGTCTCGACTTGGTTGTGCAAGAAGTACACCTGACCACCACGCATGATTTCACGCAGCACGGCCTCTCGAATCGTGGCGTCGTCGCTTTGACGGACGAAGGTTTTGATCGCTAACCGTCTAGCAGGTGGCGTGGCAATGATTGACAGATCGCGCATGCCACTCATCGCCATGTTCAAGGTGCGAGGGATAGGCGTTGCGGTCAGCGTTAGGATGTCGACATCCGCGCGCATCGCTTTCATTTTCTCTTTTTGACGCACACCAAAGCGGTGCTCTTCATCGACAATCAATAGGCCTAAATCGTTGAAGACAATATCATTTGAGAGCAATTTGTGCGTGCCGACTACAATGTCCACTTTGCCATCTTTGACATCTTGTAGCACTTGCTTTTGCTCTTTGGCGGTTTTAAAGCGCGACAGCACTTCAACGCGAATCGGCAGGTTGGCAAAGCGGTCACGGAAGTTTTCAAAATGCTGCTGCGCCAGTAGGGTGGTTGGTACGAGCACCGCAACTTGCTTGGCGTTGTCCGTGGCAACAAACGCCGCACGCATGGCGACTTCGGTTTTACCAAAGCCAACGTCACCACAGACCAAACGATCCATCGCTTTGGCTTGGCACATGTCAGACAGTACCGCGTTAATCGCCATCGCTTGATCGTCGGTTTCCTCAAATGGGAAGCCCGCTTTAAACGTTGCGTATTGTTCACGGTCAAGGGCAAACTTATGCCCGGGTTTGAGCTCGCGCTTGGCATAAACATCCAGCAATTCGGCGGCAACATCACGCACTTTCTCTGCGGCTTTACGCCGTGCTTTGCTCCAAGCATCGCCACCGAGTTTATGCAGCGGCGCTCCGTCCTCGGCACCGCCAGAGTAGCGGCTAATAAGGTTAAGCGAGGCAACGGGGACGTAAAGTTTGGCTTCGTTTTGGTACTCTAGCGTCACGTATTCAGTGACCATCCCACCTGCTTCAAGGGTTTGCAGACCGATGTAGCGGCCGATCCCGTGGTCGATGTGTACCACAGGTTGACCCTCTTTCAATTCGGCTAGGTTGCGAATGACCGCATCGCTGTTGGTGACTTTGCGATCTTTGCGGCGGCGCTGTATGACGCGATCGCCCAATAAGTCGCTTTCACAGACGAGAGCGACTTGCTCATCGCCAAACAAAAAGCCATGTTCAGAGGCGCCGATGACTAAGGTGTGTTTGTCCTTACTCTCTAGCGCGTCGGAAAAACTGTGCTTAAGTTCAGGGCGCAACTTGATACGTTGCAATAACTCAAGCAGTGCCTCGCGGCGACCTTCTGACTCCACCGAAAAGACAATCTTACCGCGATAGTGTTCGACGAAATGCCTCAATGCGGCTAAAGGTTCTTTGTGCTGATGCTGCACAAAGAGATCGGGTAAAGGCTCAATGTCTAGATTGGCTCGGCCTTGCTTGGCGGTGATGGGCTCGACAGAGAGCTCGACTTGGGCAAGGGGTTTAAATTGGCTAAACAGTTCGTCTTTTTTCAGCCACAACTCTTGTGGCGGCAATAACGGACGCAAAGGATCGACTTTGCGCTGTTCATAACGGTAGTCGACATCGGTTAAGAAGGTATCGATGGCTTGCTCAATATTGCCCACCGTCAACAGTTGGCTACCCTCTGGTAGGTAGTCAAACAGGGTTTCGGTGTGATCGAAAAAGAGTGGCTGCCAATACTCTATTCCCGCTGGCCAAGTACCTTTAGAGACTTGCATGTAGACAGACTCGGGCTCGCGGCGCGCTTCAAAGCGCTGACGCCATCGGATGCGAAAATCTTCAATCGCGGCTTCGGTAGTGGGGAACTCATGCGCTGGTAGCAGGCGGATCTCTTTGCGTTCTTCAATCGAGCGTTGGTTCTCCGGATCGAAGGTGCGGATGGTGTCGATTTCATCATCAAAGAAATCAATCCGGTAAGGATCGCTTGAGCCCATTGGGAAGAGGTCTAAAATCGAACCACGACTGGCGTATTCGCCGGGGCCAAACACTTGCTCAACGTGGCGATAGCCGGACTTTTCCAGTTGCAGGCGCAGTTTGTCGAGTGAGTACAAGTCTCCAGTTTTGACCATCAAGGTGTGGGCAAGCAAAAACTCACGCGGCGATTGGCGCTGCAGCAAGGTGTTCACCGGCACTATGGTGATGCCCGCGTTCAGCGTTGGCATTTGGTACAGGTGCGCTATGCGATCCGAGATGATTTCTTGATGGGGCGAGAAGCTGTCGTAAGGCAAAGTTTCCCAATCGGGGAAGAGGGCGACCGACTCACGAGTAAACTGCTCGATTTCTTGTAGCAATCTCAGCGCCGTTTGTGGATCGGGCACGGCTAACAGTGTGTGGCCTGAGTGTTGATTCGCCAACTCAGCAATCGCAAGTGGTAAGCTGGCGCCCTTGAGGTTACCAATCCGTTTCTTGTCCCCAGCACCTTGTGCTGATGCTAAGTTCAATAAAGATAGTTGTGGCATAGCAGTCGTTATTTTTCTCGATTGATGGAGCGTTGGCGCAGTAGCTTTTGTTGCTGCAACAAGGCGGCTTTAATCAGCAGATCTTGGTCGCTATCACGCAATAAGTCGTATTTGACTGTAATGAGGTAGCCATTATTGTCTGCCTCGCATTGAGTGACGTGCCCGTAGCAGTAGATGGCCGCCGCTGGGCTATCTAAAAAGAGTTTCAGGCGTAACTTGCTGTTGAGCGCAAGCGCGGTTTGGGCTTGATAGCTCAACTGGCTGGCACCAAATGCGCTGGTGTGAAAACGCAGGGCTTGATCATCTTGCTGAGAGAGCATAAAGGTCAACAGTAGGTTGAGCTTTGAGTTCTGCGTGTCGAGCAGTTCAATGACATGTTTGAAATCGCTGTTTTTTAGCTCACTGCGCGCGTGATCGTTGAGTAAATCCAGATGGCTAAATTCACTCGCCACTAAAAAGGGGGCGGGAATCTCGCGCTCAAACTGGTCAAAGCAAGGAAAGTCAGCACCTGCCTCTAGAGCCTCGACATTGATGGCGAGCGCGTGATTGACGGTGAAATATTCTTGTTCTGACATGCGTTTTCCTTGCGAGTTTTTTCTGATTATCGTCATACCAGAGCGTTTATCAAGGTATGCCTTTGTTTATTCCACATTTTCACCGCCATTTTGCAATTAAACACTACAACCCACGCAGATTAATGGGTAGAGTAAACGCCATCAAACATTGATGGTTGGTTTTATGTTTCATCCAGTCTCGACCTTTATCGGGCTTCGTTATTTACGTGGACGATCGGGTGACCGGTTCAGTCGCTTCGTCTCTTATATGTCAACCGCGGGCATTACTATTGGCGTGATGTCGCTGGTGACGGTGTTGTCGGTGATGAACGGTTTTGAATCGCAGCTTAAAAGTCGCATCCTTGGTGTTCTGCCGCAAGCCATCGTCTCGAATAGTGATGGTCATACTGTTCGTTCGGATACGCCGCCTGAGTTTGTTCGTGCGCTTTCTCCGTCTTCTACGCCGACGCCGATCGTTCAGAGTGAGGCGGTGATTCAAAGCGCAGAAAGTTTGAGTGCTGGCTTGATGGTAGGCATCGACCCGAATCTTGACCGTTCGATTGCCACGCACCTGTACGCGGGTTCGGCAGGGGAGCTGCAAACCGGGGCTTACCGCATCCTGATTGGCCAAACCTTGGCGCGAGGGTTGGATGTCTCGGTGGGTGACAAAGTGCGTCTGATGGTCACTGGCGCCAGTCAGTTTACGCCGCTTGGTCGTATTCCTAGCCAGCGTCTGTTTACGGTGGCAGGGATCTTTAACACAGGGTCAGACATCGATGGCCAACTGATGATGGTGCACATTGACGATGCCGCCAAACTGCTGCACATGAAAAGTGATGAGATGTCAGGCTGGCGACTCTATTTCGACGACCCATTTATCGTCAGTGAGCTTGGGCAAAAGTCTCTACCAGAGCTGTGGCAGTGGCAAGATTGGCGTGATCAGCGTGGGGAACTGTTCCAAGCGGTACGAATGGAAAAAAACATGATGGGGCTGATGCTAGGCCTAGTCGTTGGTGTGGCAGCATTTAACATTATTTCCGCCCTTATCATGGTGGTGATGGAAAAACAGTCGGAAGTGGCCATCTTAAAAACGCAAGGCATGCAAAATCATCACATTTTGGCTGTTTTCATGGTGCAAGGTGCAAGCAGCGGCATCATTGGCGCATTCATTGGTGGTGGCCTTGGTGTGCTGCTGGCGACGAATTTAAATGCGTTGCTTGATGCAGCGGGTATCGCGTTATTTGCGGTCGGCGGCGAGTTGCCGATCGTTATCTCCTGGCCGCAAATTCTCTTAGTGGTTTTGCTTGCGATTGCGCTTAGCCTAGCGGCGACCTTGTATCCTTCTTACCGAGCATCCTCGGTCAAACCTGCTGAGGCATTAAGATATGAGTAATCTCTTACGTTGTGAACATGTGTGTAAAACTTACCAAGAGGGCGAGTTAAGTACGCAGGTGTTAAAAGGGGTCAGCTTCGATATTGAGCGCGGCGAATTAGTGTCAATCATTGGCACATCGGGCTCGGGGAAAAGTACTTTGCTGCACATTTTGGGCGCGCTCGATGATGCTAGCGAAGGCCATGTGACATTTTTGGATCAGCCGCTCGCCGAGCTGAGCTCTAACAAGCAAGCGAAATTACGCAACCAGCATTTAGGGTTTGTTTACCAATTTCATCATCTGTTGGCAGATTTCAGCGCATTAGAAAATGTCGCTATGCCACTGCTGATTGGCGGCATGCCCGTGTCAGAAGCCAAACAGAAAGCGGCCGCGCTGCTGGACAAAGTGGGGTTGACCCATCGCATCGACCATCGTCCATCGGAGTTATCCGGTGGTGAACGCCAGCGGGTGGCGATTGCGCGCGCCTTGGTCAATAGCCCCGATCTGGTCTTGGCGGATGAACCGACTGGTAACCTTGACCATAAAACGGCGCTGGCGATTTACGATTTAATGCGCGAGCTCAATCGTGAATCAGGAACGGCTTTTTTAGTCGTGACCCACGATGGTGAGCTGGCGGAAAAAATGGATCGTCAGCTGCATATGCAAGATGGTCTGCTGATCGATATTAAGGAGTCGTAAGTGTTGTCTTCTTTGTCACTGTTTATCGGTGGTCGATTCAGTCGCGCAAAACAGCGCAACAAAATGGTGTCGTTCATTTCCATCTCCTCGACCATTGGTATTGCTGTTGGCGTTGCGGTGATCATCATTGGTTTGTCTGCAATGAATGGTTTTGAACGCGAGCTAAAAAATCGCGTATTGTCGGTGATTTCTCACGGCGAGTTCGAAGGCGTGCGCGGCCCACTCAACGAGTGGCCAAACGTGATTGAGCGCGCTCAGCGACATCCGAAAGTGGAAGCAGCTGCGCCGTTTGTCAAAATGACAGCGTTGGCGGAAAAAGGCAGTGCATTAAAAGCTCTTGAGGTGCGAGGCATCGACCCCGAAGCGGAAGCGCGGATTTCCAGTTTGGCGGAATTTATTGACCCGCAAGTCTGGGCAGAGTTTAAACCTGGACAACAGCAAGCCATTATTGGGCAAGGTGTGGCGGATGCGCTCGGCGCAAAGACGGGTGACGCCATTACACTGATGATTCCTACAGGTGGTGCGAGTCGACAGGTTCAGACCCCACGTCGAGTGCGAGTGACCATCGCAGGGATGTTGCAACTGAATGGTCAAATTGACCACAGTCTGATTTTAGTTCCGCTTCAGGATGCGCAGGAATATGGCCGTTTAGATAATGCCGTGACTGGGGTAGCGCTCAAAGTGAGCGATGTCCTAGACGCAACGGCGATTGTGCGTGAAGTGGGAAATACGCTAGATGTGTATGTTTACTTGCGCAGTTGGCAGCAAAAATACGGCTTTTTGTACCGAGATATTCAATTGGTGCGCACCATTATGTATTTGGTGATGGTACTGGTGATTGGTGTAGCGAGCTTTAATATCGTCTCGACCCTGATGATGGCCGTTAAAGATCGCGCAGCCGAGATCGCGATTTTACGCACCATGGGAGCCACCGATGGATTGGTTCGTCGGATTTTTGTCTGGCAAGGTGTCTTCTCAGGCGTGCTTGGCAGTGTGATTGGCAGTATTTTTGGCGTACTCGTGGCGTGGAATTTGACCTCTCTCATCCAGGGGCTGGAGTCGCTAACGGGGCACCAATTTCTTTCTGGCGACATTTACTTTGTCGATTTCCTTCCCTCTGAACTTCACGGCTTTGATGTGGCTTTGGTCTCTTTGACGGCCATCACCCTAAGCTTACTCGCCACTTGGTATCCTGCTTCTCGAGCGGTCAAACTGCACCCTGCGAGCGTTCTCAGTGCGAAGTAGCGATGGTGTTGTGTTTGTCCTGCAAAGCGAACAGTGAGAACAGAAAAAGGACCCGCGGGTCCTTTTTTCATCTTGATTCAACACGCCTTGCATCAGAATGTGTGAATAGGGTGGGTAGGCGTTGGTCTCTATCTGCTATTTTTTCAGCATTCTCGGTATTCTGAACTTTCGTTTTTGCCAACTACGGACAACCGAGTAGCGCCACAGCGCTTTGATGCCAAAATAGCCCAACATGGCGGAGACAATCCCGCAGATCAAGCAGCCGAGCAGGAATGGCGGGCCAATGGTGCTCATCTGTTGCAAGATGAACTCCCAAGAGAGTTCAAAGTGAAAGCGCTGCGGTGGGGTATGCATTACCCAAGTGCCCACTTTGTAGGCGAAGTAAAACATCACCGGCATGGTGATTGGGTTGCTGATCCAGACAAGCGCAACGGAGAGTGGCAGGTTAACGCCGCAAGCAATCGCTAACCCAGCAGACATGATCATCTGACTAGGCAGTGGGACAAAAGCCATAAACAACCCCACGGCGAAAGCACCTGCCGCTGAACGGCGATTCAAACACCACAAATTCGGGTTGTACAACACGTTGCCAAAAACCTTTAGTGCCTTTTGACGCTTGATTAACTCATGGTCAGGCATAAAGCGTTTGATAAATTTTCTTGGCATAGGGGACTATGGCTCACTATCTAATCAGTTGTTGGACTCTTGCTTCTTTTTCGGCGACCGTCATGAGCGCCGCAATTTGGCCAGCTATGCCAGATTGGATTTGGAGTGGCCTTAATGTCGGCCTCCTCGTGGTCTCTATTTGGATTCGTATGCTTCGAATCGGGTGGGGAATCAATGCCGGTCTGTTGTTAGTGATGCTTCATGGTCACTTAATTCACCAGCAAATAGAAACGCTCTTCCGTGCAGGGCCAGATATTACCATAAACGCGAAAGCTGACAGCTTTTTTAAACAAATAAGTCACGGCTTTAGAGGCGAAATTGTAGTTAGATCAATCAATGGCCAAACATTGCGCAGTTTGATACCAATGAAAGTTCAGTTTATATCGCCAATTGCTCTGCTGCCGGGCGATGAAATCGACGTTAAAGTGCGCTTAGAGCCTGTCGTCGGCTTACTCAATGAGGTGGGGTTTGATGCTGAAAAGCAGGCGTTGTCACGCCGATGGTTAGCCACCGCGGTAGCGCCTGCGAAGGCGCATTTTATCGTGCGCAGCCTACCCACTCTTCGTGCGCATTACTATCTTCTTCTCGAGCGTGCCATAGCGCCATACTCGCAGCGCGGTTTGATTGAAGCGTTGACCTTTGGTGCTCGGCATCATTTAAGTACGGAACAATCTGCTCAGTTGGCTCGCAGCGGGCTTGGCCACCTGATTGCCATTTCTGGCCTGCATATCGGCATCGCGTTTGGACTAGGGTGGTGGTTGGGGCGGGGTGTATTCATGCTATGGCCTAGGGCAAACGTGGCGCCGCTCATTTTGGGGCTTATCGTCGCCACTTGCTACGCTTGGCTCGCCGGTTTAACGCTACCCACTCAGCGCGCGTTACTGGCGTGTTTGTTGACCGTTGGACTGCTGCTGGTCAAACGCTATTGGCCGCTGCGGCTCAAGTGGTGTCTGGTGACTGCGATCTTGTTACTTTTTGACCCTTTCGCACCCTTGTCTCTCAGCTTTTGGATGTCGATTCTGGCGGTGACGATCATCTTCGTGTTTGTTTCCAGCCGCTACGCACAAACCGGCGCGCTTAGCAGTATGCTGCGCTTACAGGTTTTCTTTCTGCTTTTCATGACACCGCTGACGATACTATTTTTTGATGGCGTCAGTCGCATCGCGTTTCTCACTAATCTGGTCTGTGTGCCGCTGTTTTCGTTCATTATCATTCCTCTCACTCTGCTCGCGTTGCTGGCCCAGTTGCTATTCGATTGTTCGTTGTTGTGGCCGTTAATCAATAGGTTGTTGCAATGGGTGTCGAATGCTTTGGGTCATTGGGACTTGTGGTGGTGGGTCGCAGACGATTGGGCAATGCTGTTCGGAATGATCGCTCTGCTAGCGCTGGTTTCTGTCTGGGTACGCAAGCGGGTGTTGTTGCTGATTTTTGCTGTGACGGCGATGGGGCGGATAGAATTTGCTCCCAAGCCATTATGGGAGATGTGGATGCTAGATGTCGGGCATGGTCTCGCTGTTGTGATTCGACAAGGCGAGAGCGCGCTGGTTTATGACACGGGCAGCGCTTGGCAAGACTCGAGCTATGCGGAGCAGCTAATCACGCCACTGCTGTACAAGCGGGGGATTCGCCGTGTTGACTATCTAATCCTCAGCCATATGGACTGGGATCATGCCGGTGGTTGGCAGCCATTAGTGGCAGAGTGGCAACCGGCACTCATCAGCAGTCAACATGGCGTAGGTGATGTGCCCTGTCGTCAAGGTCAAACCCTACAGTGGCAGCGTTTGACACTTGAGGTCTTATGGCCGCCAACAAAGGTCTCTCGAGCGTTCAATCCGCACTCTTGTGTTGTTCGAGTGAGCTCGCCAGAGGCGTCGGTGTTACTGACCGGAGACATTGATGCCATTGCTGAGTGGCTATTGCTCCGAGAGCCGCAATATCTGAAGGCCGACATCCTCATAGTGCCCCATCATGGCAGCCGGACCTCGTCTTTGCCCGCGTTTATCGACGCCGTTTCACCGAGGTTGGCTTTAGCGTCGTCAGCGTATCGAGGGCGCTGGACACTGCCACACCCATTGGTGGTGGAGCGCTATCAAATTCGTGGTATTGATTGGCGTGATACCGGTACCTTTGGCCAGTTGACGGTGAAATTTTATCCAAACGAGTGGTTTGTCCATGGGATTCGAGAGGTCAAAGGCCGGGCATGGTATAGGCAGATGCTGCGTAACGGAGTAGAATGACCGCAATATTGTAAGAAAAATAAAGCCTTTCTATGTCACAACACCAAGATGAAACCACCTGGACCACGTTTAAACGATTGTGGACATACATTCGCCTGTACAAAGCGGGTCTCGTGGTCGCGATCATTGCGCTTGTCATTAACGCCTTTGCGGACACCTACATGATCTCCTTGCTCAAGCCTTTGCTCGATGAAGGGTTTGGTGATGCAGACTCCAACTTTTTGCGCACTCTGCCGTTTATCATTTTGGGGATGATGGTGCTCAGGGGCTTGAGTGGATTCGTCTCAACCTACTGTTTGAGTTGGGTATCGGGCAATGTGGTGATGTTGATGCGTCGCCGTATCTTTGCTCAGTTTATGCATATGCCGGTGTCGTTTTTTGATAAAGAGTCGACCGGTGGTTTACTGTCTCGTATTACCTATGACTCCGAGCAGGTGGCAGGTGCAACCAGCCGTGCGTTAGTCAGTATCGTGCGTGAAGGCGCGAGTATTATTGGTTTACTTGTCCTAATGTTTTGGAACAGTTGGCAGCTATCTTTAGTCTTGTTTGTCGTCGCTCCCGTGGTGGCATGGGGGATTGGCGTGGTCTCCAAACGTTTTCGCCGTATTTCAAAAAATATGCAAGATGCGATGGGCAACGTTACCTCTTCGGCGGAGCAGATGCTGAAAGGCCACAAAGTCGTATTGAGTTATGGCGGTCAGGATGTGGAAACCAAGCGTTTTGACGAAGTGAGTAATCGCATGCGCCAACAGACGATGAAGCTTGTCGCTGCTCAAGCGATCGCCAATCCGGTGATTCAAGTGATCGCGTCGATGGCATTGGTGGTGGTGCTGTTTTTGGCTAGCGTCGATTCGATTCGTGCTGACCTGACGCCGGGCACCTTTACGGTCATCTTCTCTGCCATGTTTGGCTTGATGCGCCCTCTGAAATCTCTCACTAACGTCACCTCAGAATTTCAGCGCGGTATGGCGGCAAGCCAAACCTTGTTTGGCCTGATGGATCTTGAGACTGAGAAAGATACCGGTCAATACAGCACGGACAAAGTCCGCGGTGATATTGAAGTGAAAGACGTCACCTTCACCTACGGTGGCAAAGAGAAACCGGCACTCAGCCAAGTGAGCTTTTCTATCCCGCAGGGTAAGACGGTAGCGCTGGTGGGCCGCTCGGGTTCAGGCAAAAGTACCATTGCCAATCTCTTTACCCGTTTTTACGACGTTGATTCAGGCACCATCTTGCTCGATGAACACGACATCCGCGATTACAGCCTAAGCAATCTGCGCAGTCACTTTGCCCTTGTGTCGCAAAATGTGCACTTGTTCAATGACACCATTGCCAACAACATTGCTTATGCGGCGAAAGACAAATACAGCCGCGAGCAAATCGAAGAAGCCGCGCGTTTGGCGTACGCGATGGATTTCATTGAAGGCATGGATGACGGATTAGATACTGTGATTGGTGAAAACGGAACTAGCTTGTCAGGCGGTCAACGTCAACGTATCGCGATTGCGCGAGCGTTGCTGCGTGATGCCCCTGTACTGATCTTGGATGAGGCCACATCGGCGCTAGATACTGAGTCTGAGAAGGCAATCCAGTCCGCACTCGATGAACTGCAGAAAAACAAAACGGTGTTGGTGATTGCGCACCGACTGTCGACCATTGAAAATGCGGATGAAATCCTGGTTGTTGATGAGGGTGAAATTGTTGAGCGTGGCTCACACGCTGAGCTGTTGTCCCAAGACGGTGCGTATGCGCAGCTTCACCGTATTCAATTTGGTGCTTAATCGGTGATTGAGCAGATTTGGTTTGGTCAACACCCCCTTCGTTGGTTAGCCTGGCCGCTTCTATGGCCGCTAAGTCGTTTGTTTGCGGTTATCAGTCAGCGCCGACGTCAGCAGTTCGAGTCTGGCGTTAAACAGAGCTATCGAGCGCCAGTGCCTGTAGTGGTGGTGGGTAATATCACCGCCGGTGGCAATGGCAAAACGCCGGTCGTGATCTGGCTGGTTGAGACCTTACAAGCGCTCGGTTTCACGCCGGGTGTGGTGTCACGGGGCTACGGCGCGAAAGCGCCGTCTTATCCGTTGATGGTGGACGCTTCAACGCTAACCCAGCATTGTGGTGATGAACCTAAGCTTATTTATCAGCGCACCGGTGCGCCGGTTGCTGTGTCACCGGTTCGGTCTGAGGCAGTAAAAGCCTTATTACCACAAGGCGTGGATATCATCATTACCGACGATGGGTTGCAGCATTACGCCTTACAAAGAGACATAGAGTTGGTGGTTGTGGATGGTGCTCGCCGTTTTGGTAACGAACAACTTTTGCCGTTAGGGCCGCTGCGCGAATCGACCGCTCGATTGCAAAGTGTTGATGCCATCATTACCAACGGGGGCAATGCTCACCCGGGTGAAGCATCGATGCAATTGGTGCCAGACCTTGCCGTCAACCTAACAACCGGAGAGCGTCGCGCAGTCGGCGAACTTGGGCGCTTAATCGCGATGGCTGGAATTGGTCATCCACCACGATTTTTCAATACCTTAGCCCAGCTCGGTGCGCAGGTGACTATGAGCCAAGGCTTTGCCGATCACAAAGATTTCTCCGCCGATGAATTAATCGCGTTGGCTGCAAAAGGCGACGCTTTGATCATGACAGAAAAAGATGCCGTAAAATGTACGCAATTTGCGCAGGACAACTGGTGGTATTTGCCCGTGTCTGCCAAATTTGAGCCACAGGATGCCGCGTACATCATCAATAAAATTAAAGAGGTGAAAGAGCAGTATGGACCATCGTCTTCTTGAAATCGTTGCTTGCCCAGTGTGCAAAGGAAAGCTGACGTTCGACAAAGATAAACAAGAGCTAATTTGTAAATTGGATCGACTTGCTTACCCAATTAAAGAGGGCATTCCTGTCCTGCTCGAACCTGAAGCTCGCCAAATGAGCATGGATGAGGGTCGCTAATGGCTTTTACTGTCGTTATACCTGCGCGCTATCAATCTAGCCGCTTACCGGGTAAGCCTATTGCCGATATCGCTGGTAAGCCTATGGTGCAACGCGTTTACGAGCAAGCCATTCAAGCGGGTGCCGAGCGAGTGATCGTTGCGACCGATGATGAACGAGTTGAGCAAGCCGTGCGAGCCTTTGGTGGTGATGTGTGCATGACGTCAGACAAGCACGAATCAGGCACCGAGCGCTTAGCGGAAGTGGTTGAACAGATGGGCATTGCTGACGATCACATTATCGTCAATGTTCAAGGTGATGAGCCTTTGATACCGCCATCGATCATTTCTCAAGTGGCCGATAACCTTGCCCGTTGCAACGCGCCAATGGCCACGTTGGCGGTAGAGATCCGTGATGAAGAGGAAGTGTTCAATCCCAATGCGGTGAAAGTGGTGGTAGACCAGCAAGGTTTTGCCCTTTACTTTAGCCGGGCGACGATTCCTTGGGATCGTGACCACTTTGCTAGCGGTAATGCCGATGCCAAACAGCCTCTACTGCGTCATATCGGTATTTATGCCTATCGTGCGGGATTCATCAATACCTATGTCAATTGGCAGCCTACGCCACTAGAGCGTATTGAGTGCTTAGAGCAGCTTCGTGTGCTCTGGTATGGAGAAAAAATCCATGTCGATGTTGCCAAAGAAGCGCCGGCCGCTGGAGTGGATACACCACACGATCTTGATGTCGTCAGACGTCATTTTAGTGCTTAAGTGCGCATCCCACTAACACCATAGAATATTAAGGCCCAGAAACGGACAGGTTTCTGGGCCTTTTGCTTTATGCGTGGTAGGTTGCTTTTATACGTAACAGGATGTCAGCGCACAGCGTTTAGATTTTCGTGTCGTAGTCGTTGCGCTTAGGACAGGTGCCGAGAATCTCACGTCGCCCAGTCTCCTTCACCTCTTCGAGTACCACATCGAATCCCCATAGACGGTAGACATGTTTGAGCACTTCCTCGTAGCTCTCATCGAGTGGAATACGGTCATGAGGCACGTATTGCAGGGTTAATGAGCGGTCCCCACGCACGTCAACGTTATACACTTGGATATTGGGCTCAAGGTTGCTCAAGTTGTATTGCGCCGCGAGCTTTTCACGAATGGCGCGGTAGCCAATATCGTTGTGAATCGCGGTGACTTCAATAAAGTTTTTCCTATCATCATCGGTGATGGAGAACAGCTTAAAGTCGCGGATCACTTTCGGCGATAGGTATTGGCTGATGAAGCTTTCGTCTTTAAAGTTGTGCATCGCAAAGTGCACCGCTTCTAGCCAATCGCTGCCCGCTAGCTCTGGGAACCACTCTTTGTCCTCATCCGTAGGCGCTTCACAAATGCGACGTATATCCCTAAACATCGCAAAGCCGAGTGCGTAGGGATTGATACCACTAAAATAGGGGCTGTTATAGGGCGGCTGAGCCACCACACTGGTGTGGCTATGAAGGAACTCTAAGATAAAGCGTTCGCTGACCAAACCTTCATCGTACATGTGGTTGAGAATGGTGTAGTGCCAGAAGGTTGCCCAGCCTTCGTTCATCACTTGGGTTTGCTTTTGCGGGTAGAAGTATTGGCTAATTTTACGCACGATGCGCACGATCTCACGTTGCCATGGCTCCAGCAACGGGGCGTGCTTTTCAATGAAATAGAGAATGTTCTCTTGTGGCTCTGTCGGGAAGAGCAGTTTGCTTTTCTCTTGCTCTACCTTGTTTTTGGGTACTGTGCGCCATAGGTCATTGACTTGAGATTGCAGGTACTCTTCACGCTCTTCTTGGCGCATTTTTTCTTCGGCAATCGAGATCTTTTCCGGACGTTTGTAGCGATCTACGCCAAAATTCATCAAGGCGTGGCACGAGTCGATAAGCTCTTCAACTTCTTTGACGCCATACTTTTGTTCGCACTCGGCAATGTAGTTTTTCGCAAACAGCAAATAGTCAATGATCGAACTGGCATCAGTCCAAGTTTGGAACAGATAATTGCCTTTAAAAAAGGAGTTGTGCCCGTAGCAGGCGTGCGCCATCACTAGGGCTTGCATGGTAACGGTATTTTCCTCCATCAAGTAGGCGATACATGGGTCAGAGTTGATCACGATTTCGTACGCCAGCCCCATTTGACCGTGTTTATAGCCTTGCTCGGTTTGAATGAACTTTTTACCAAACGACCAGTGGTTATAATTGATGGGCATACCAATACTCGAATAGGCGTCCATCATCTGCTCTGAGGTGATCACTTCAATCTGATTGGGGTAGGTGTCGAGTCGATAATGCTCGGCGACGCGTTTGATCTCCATGTGATAACGTTCAATGAGATCGAATGTCCAATCAGGACCATCGGGCAGTCTATTTGCGTTTGATTTGGCAGACTTTTTTGTTTTCGTCGTCATAGCGCCTCCCTATGCATGCTCTTTGCGAAACAACTCTCTAAACACCGGGAAGATATCTTCGACGCTGCGAATGTTCTTCATCGCAAAGTTGTCAAAGCTGTTTTCCAGCTTCTCATATTCGTGCCAAAGCGTTTGGTGTGAACGGCGAGTTATTTCAATGTACGAATAGTACTGACACTCAGGTAATAACTGTTTGGTGAGCAATTCTCGACAGCGAGGTGAGTCGTCTGCCCAGTTATCGCCATCCGATGCTTGCGCGGCATAAATGTTCCATTCAGCGGTTGGAAATCTGTCTTTGATGATCTCGTCCATCAGTTTCAACGCACTGGAGACGATGGTGCCGCCGGTCTCTTGCGAATAGAAAAACTCGTGCTCATCGACTTCTTTGGCTTGGGTGTGGTGACGGATAAAGACCACTTCGACGTTTTCATAGGTGCGAGTCAAGAACAGGTAGAGCAGCACATAAAAGCGTTTGGCAATGTCTTTGGTGGCTTGGTCCATCGAGCCTGACACATCCATCAAACAGAACATCACCGCTTGGCTAGATGGAATCGGGCGTCGTTCGTAATTTTTGAAGCGAAGATCAAAGGTATCGATAAAGGGCACGGTGTCGATTTTTTTACGCAGTGCCGCGATTTCGTCCTGTAGGCGCTTCTCTTCAAGCAGTTGGGCAGGCTCACTCATCTTGACTTCATCGAGCGCCGCTTCGAGCTCTCGTAGCATGCGACGTTTGCCCGCGGTCATGGCTGTGCGGCGAGCAAGGGATTGCTGCAAAGATTTCACAATCGCGATGTTGGCGGGAACACCAGCGGTTTGATAGCCTGCGCGATGGGTTTTCCATTCGGTGATTTTGTTGATTTGGTTTTTTTCAAGGTTTGGTAGTTCCAAATCCTCAAACAGAATATCAAGATACTCATCTTTGGATATTTGAAACACAAAATCGTCTTGGCCTTCGCCGTCGGGACTGGCTTCACCTTCTCCTGAACCGCCGCCTTGACCCCCCCCTTTCGGGCGCTCGATTTTATCGCCGGTGATAAATTGATCGTTACCTGGGTGAACGCGTTCTTTCAATCCCCCTTTACCTTGATGAAACACAGGTTCGCTGATGTCTTTGTGTGGAATAGAGACGTCTTCACCAGAGTCCGTATTCGTAATAGAACGTCGATTCACGGCATCTGCTACGGACTCTTTGATCTGCTCTTTATGACGGCGAATAAAGCGCTGGCGGTTTACCGCGCTTTTATTCTTACCGTTCAGTCGTCGGTCAATAAATTGCGCCATGAGTTCCCCCTCAATTGCGTTAACGTCGTCAATACGCCCCTTGGATTGAATCACCAAGGGGCGATGTGCTTAAGACGATTTACGTACGCGTAGATACCACTCAGAAAGCAAACGAACTTGGCGTTCGGTATAGCCTTTTTCCATCATACGAGCGACAAAGTCGTCGTGTTTCTTCTGATCTTCAGAAGAGGTTTTAGCGTTAAACGAAATGACTGGGAGCAACTCTTCGGTGTTAGAGAACATTTTCTTCTCGATAACGGTGCGAAGTTTCTCGTAGCTCGTCCAGACCGGATTTTTACCTTCGTTGTTGGCGCGAGCGCGGAGCACGAAGTTCACGATCTCATTACGGAAATCTTTTGGATTACTGATGCCTGCCGTCTTCTCAATTTTCTCCAGTTCGTTATTGAGCGCTGAGCGGTCAAACAATTGGCCGGTTTCAGGGTCGCGGTACTCTTGGTCTTGAATCCAGAAATCAGCATAGGTCACGTAGCGATCAAAGATGTTTTGACCGTACTCCGAGTAAGACTCGAGATAGGCGGTCTGGATCTCTTTGCCGATAAATTCGACGTAGCGTGGTACTAAGTAACCTTTCAAGAACTCAAGGTATCGCTCAGCGGTCTCTTGAGGGAACTGCTCACGCTCAATTTGCTGCTCAATCACATAGAAGAGGTGAACAGGGTTCGCAGCGACTTCCGCGCTGTCGAAGTTGAACACGCGCGAGAGGATCTTGAACGCAAAACGGGTCGAGAGACCAGACATCCCCTCATCAACACCGGCGAAGTCACGGTATTCCTGATAGCTTTTTGCTTTCGGATCAGTGTCTTTAAGGGTTTCCCCGTCGTAGACGCGCATTTTTGAGAAAATAGACGAGTTCTCTGGCTCTTTGAGGCGCGATAGAATACTGAACTGTGATAGCAATTCGAGCGTGCTGGGTGAGCACGGTGCTTTGGCAAGCTCGGAGTGATCAAGCAGTTTCTGGTAGATTTTCACCTCTTCAGACACGCGCAGACAGTAAGGAACTTTGACAATGTAGACACGGTCTAAGAACGCCTCATTGTTTTTGTTATTGCGGAAGGTCTGCCATTCGGATTCGTTGGAGTGCGCGAGAATCATGCCATCAAACGGCAGCGCAGATAGCCCCTCAGTACCGTTATAGTTGCCTTCTTGCGTTGCGGTAAGCAGCGGGTGAAGCACTTTGATTGGCGCTTTAAACATCTCAACGAATTCCATTAAGCCTTGGTTTGCACGACACAAGGCACCGGAATAGCTGTAAGCATCGGGATCGTCTTGGGAGAAGTGTTCTAACTGACGAATATCGACTTTACCGACCAGTGATGAAATGTCTTGGTTGTTTTCATCGCCGGGCTCAGTTTTGGCAATCGCACGTTGGTCCAAAATGGATGGGCGCACTTTCACAACTTTAAATTTGGAGATGTCACCGCCGAATTCATGTAGG
Source organism: Vibrio sp. R15-SG3-ISO1B (assembly GCF_059833835.1). Lineage (NCBI taxonomy): Bacteria > Pseudomonadati > Pseudomonadota > Gammaproteobacteria > Vibrionales > Vibrionaceae > Vibrio > Vibrio sp. R15-SG3-ISO1B. The sequence goes on from NZ_JCBDGG010000008.1 coordinate 39,362, forward strand.
CGCTTGGCTGCCCAAGGC